>BTRG01000009.1:0-57055 GCA_036986275.1 Gammaproteobacteria bacterium
AGGCTGCTAAGAAAACAGCAAAGAAGACAGCAAAGAAAACAGCCCAGCCAGAAGAGATGTCTGAAGAGGTGGCTGCGGAAGAAAAGTCCGCGGAGGTTCCGGCGGCTGCGGAAGAAAAGTCCGCGGAGGTTCCGGCGGCTGCGGAAGAAAAGTCTGAGTAGTTTTCCTGTTATGTTAAGGGGTAGCATGCTGCCCCTTCGTTTCAATTAATCCATTTTGTACTGATTATTACCGCAGGTGAGGTAGATCATGGCGATTACAGCGTCTCAAGTTAAAGAGCTCCGGGAAATTACCGGTCTCGGAATGATGGAATGCAAGCAGGCATTAACAGAAACCGATGGTGATATAGATGCTGCTATAGAAGTATTGCGCAAGAAGGCTGGAGCAAAGGTTGAGAAAAAGGCGTCGCGTACGGCCGCTGAGGGCGCAATAGGTATTACAGTGAGTGGTGATAGAAAGTCAGCCGCCATGGTTGAAGTCAACTCAGAGACTGACTTCGTTGCCAAGGGTGACGAGTTTATGTCATTTGCACAAGCTGTAGCCGAGACTATTGTTGTTGGTTGCCCAACAGATATTTCCGCCTTGCAGGAAATGCAGTTAGTCGGTAGCAGCGATTCCGTTGCCAAGTCACTGGAAGCCATGGTAGTCAAGTTGGGTGAAAAAATGACTGTGCGCCGTTATAAAAATCTGAAAACTGATGGCCACATTGGTAGCTATGTGCACGGTCGTAAGATTGGCGTCCTCGTTGAACTTGAAGGTGGAGATGATGTGCTGGCGAAAGATATCGCCATGCATATTGCAGCTTTAAGTCCTGCTTATGTGAACAAGGACGATGTGCCTGCCGAGGTTGTGGATAAGGAAAAAGAGATCTTTTCTGCCCAGGCCAAGGAAAGCGGTAAGGCGGATGAAATAATTGAAAAAATGGTTGTAGGACGTGTTAATAAATTTCTGAATGAAATTTGTTTGTTAGGTCAGCCCTTTGTCAAAGAACCCGATCTTACTATTGAGAAGTTGCTTAAGGGTGCAGGCGCCAGTGTAGAGTCATTTATACGCTATGAAGTCGGTGAAGGTATAGAGAAGGCTGAGGATGATTTTGCTGCTGAAGTGATGGCCCAGGTCAAAGGCGGATAACAGGGCGAGCTTACATCTATCATGACTGATCAGACAGCCTATAAACGTGTATTGCTTAAACTTAGCGGCGAAGCCCTGATGGGTGATGATGCCTTTGGTATCAATCATGATGTTTTGAAGCGTTTTACCACAGAACTCAAGTCCGTGTCTGATACCGGTGTACAGATGGCAATAGTGATAGGAGGAGGGAATCTGTTTCGCGGTGTCGCTTCAGCAACCAATGGCATGGACCGGCCTACCGCGGACTACATGGGTATGCTGGCAACAGTTATGAATGCTCTGGCTTTGGCTGATGCCTTGAAGCAACAGGACATGGCGGCTGTTGTGATGTCTGGTTTGCCTGTAGGTCCTGTTGCTGAGACCTATGATCGGAATAAGGCGCTTAACTATCTGAATGACGGTGTAGCTGTGATTTTTGGCGCCGGTACAGGAAATCCGTTTTTTACCACAGACACTGCCGCCAGCTTACGTGGGCTGGAAATTGATGCGGACGTCGTCTTTAAGGCTACCAAGGTAAATGGTGTATACGATAAAGATCCGATGAAGCACAGTGATGCAAAGCGCTATGACACGCTGAGTTATGACGAGGTACTGGAAAAACGTCTTGCCGTAATGGATGCTACCGCCATTGCCCTGTGTCGTGATAATAATATGGTCTTGCGTGTATTGAGTATTAATGAGCAGGGGAGCTTATTGCGTGCCATCAGGGGCGGCGATGAGGGTACGATAGTAAAATAATACCTACTTAAGCAGATTAAGACTGGGGGATTTTGATATGGATTCGCTAGATAGCATTATAAAGGATACAGAAGTCCGTATGGGGAAATCCATTGAGTCATTGGATGGTGACCTCGGGAAGGTACGTACAGGACGTGCCCATGCAAGTCTGTTAGATCATATCCTGGTTGATTATTATGGAACACCGACCCCAGTCAATCAGGTCGCCAGCATTTCCAGTAGTGATGCACGTACATTGACCGTGACGCCCTGGGAAAAAAATATGGTATCAGTAGTGGAAAAAGCCATTATTGAGTCAGATCTTGGAATTAACCCGGCAACAGCAGGCCATGATATCCGCTTACCCATGCCTCCGCTTACAGAAGAGCGTCGTAAGGAGCTAGCCAAGCTAACAAAGAGCGAGGGTGAGAATGCCAAGATCGCAATCAGGAATATCCGGCGTGATGCAAATAATCAATTGAAGGCGTTGCTTAAAGATAAAGACATTAGCGAAGATGATGACAAGCGTGCTGAAGATGTTGTGCAGAAACTCACCGATAAGTTTATTGCAGAAGTTGACAAGCATGTAAGTGAGAAGGAAAAAGATATTATGGAAATCTAGACTAATGCCTGTAATGAAATCATAAAAACGTTGCTCGGTTCATCCATTATTATTAGTAGTTAACCAGAGACAATGACGGACAGACAGAATAGCAGTACTAACGCCGGCATTCCTGAATATGGAGAATTGCCTCGACATGTAGCGATTATCATGGATGGTAATGGGCGTTGGGCCAGGAAAAAAGGTCTTCCTCGTATCGCCGGCCACCGCAAGGGTGTTGACATAGTCAGAGAGATAGTCGCGGTTTGCGGTGAAAAAGGCATACCCTATCTGACCCTGTTTGCATTCAGTAGTGAAAACTGGCGTCGTCCCAAGAAAGAAGTGCAGTTATTGTTGGAGCTCTTTGTCACAGCCCTGAAAAAGGAAATAAAGAAACTGCATAAAAACAATGTCCGTTTCCAGGCTATTGGCGATGTTCATGCCTTCAATAAGAAAATTACCAATATAATAAACGAAGCCGAGACGCTTACAAAAAATAACACTGGACTCATGTTAACCATAGCCTTCAATTATGGTGGTCGATGGGACATTGCACAGGCTACCGCTGAGGTTGCTCGCAGGGTTAAGGCGGGAGAAATTGATTCTGAATCTATTACCGAGGATACGCTGTTACCATACCTGAGCCTGGCAGGATTCCCTGATCCAGATCTCTTTATCCGTTCCGGCGGCGAGAAACGTATTAGTAATTTTCTATTATGGCAGTTGGCTTACTCCGAGCTTTATTTTACCAACACACTCTGGCCGGATTTTGACCGGCAAGTATTTGATGACTCCCTGATATTTTACGCCAGTCGTCAGAGGCGATTTGGTTTTACTGGCGATCAAATTGAAACCACCAGACATGCTTAAGCAACGCATACTTACCGGACTGCTGTTAGTTGGTATTATGCTGGCAGCAGTCTTCTATATGCCGGTATATGGCTTTGCCCTGGCGCTGGGTTCATTTGTTGCCGCAGCGGCCTGGGAGTGGAGTAAACTGGCCGGTTTACATACTACCGCCTGGCGGTTGCTGTATGTCGTCTTGATGTCTTGCATAGGCGCGTTGCTTATATATCTTCAGCAGTCTGGTTTATTGCCACCAATATATGTGGCAATTATTGGTACTTTCTGGTGGCTGGCTGTTTCCCTGGATTTGCTGATGGCGCGCGAAAAGTCTTCTTTCTTTCTTTCTACTACGAAAACTAAGTTGGTTGCGGGCTGGTTCGTACTGCTGCCTGCATGGGTGAGTGCAACACCTATGAAGGCCGCGGATATCCATGCCCCGCTTTGGTTGTTGTTTCTCTTTAGTATCGTCGTGTTTGCGGATTCTGCTGCCTTCTTCACGGGAAAGGCTATTGGTCGCCACAAGCTGGCACCTTTCATTAGTCCAGGAAAAAGTATTGAAGGCGCAATCGGGGGTGCTACGGCGGCAATTCTACTGGCACTTGTGTTTGGTTTTGCGGTATGGGATTTCTCACTATTTCTGATTCTTATTCTAATATTATTAACAGTTATCACTGTGATCTTTTCTATTATTGGGGATTTATTTGAAAGTAAACTGAAACGTCTTGCAGGTACTAAGGATAGCGGTAGCATACTCCCTGGACATGGCGGTGTACTGGATAGAATTGATGCCTTTGTTGCCGCGACTCCTGTTTTTGCATCGGCTTGGATCATGATGGGGTCAAAGGCGTGAGCAAGAATCTCGATAACATTTCTCACGGCGTAACAGTGCTGGGTTCTACCGGTTCCATTGGTATTAGCACGCTGGATGTTATATCAAGGCATTCGCACCAGTTTCATGTTGTAGCATTGACTGCCCATACACAGTGGCAGCGCATGTTGCAACAATGTCGCGATTATAACCCTGAATTGGCTGTGATGCTGAATAACGATGCTGCAGATCAATTACAAAAGGCAATTCATTCTGAGGGCCTTTCTGTAACTGTTCTTGCGGGAACTGAAGGCTTGGAGCAGGCGGCAACACATCCCCGGTCCCGGAGTGTAATGGCGGCTATTGTTGGGGCCGCAGGTTTATTACCCAGCCTTGCAGCGGTTAAGGCCGGCAAGAGGGTACTGTTGGCCAATAAAGAGCCGCTGGTTATGTGTGGCCATATATTTATTGATGAGGCTATCCAGTCCGGTGCGCTAGTGTTGCCTATCGACAGTGAGCACAATGCTATTTTTCAGTGCATGCCAAATGGTTACCAGACTGGCACACCTGCTCGAGGTATTAAGAAAATATTGCTAACAGGTTCAGGCGGGCCATTTAGAGAGAAATCAAAAGATGAATTAAGTTCTGTTACACCCGCACAGGCCTGTGCGCATCCAAACTGGGTGATGGGGAAGAAGATTTCGGTTGATTCAGCCACGATGATGAACAAGGGGTTGGAACTTATTGAGGCCTGTTGGCTATTTGCGACGACACCGGAATCGATACAGATCTTAGTGCACCCGCAAAGTGTTATTCATTCCATGGTGGAGTACCTGGATGGATCAGTGTTGGCACAACTAGGTAACCCGGATATGCGTACGCCGATAGCGCATGCCCTGGCCTGGCCAGAAAGAATTGAGGCTGGTGTAGCGAGTTTGGATTTGCTCAGCATCGGCCGGCTTGACTTCAAGGAGCCAGATTATAAATTGTTTCCCTGTTTACATCTTGCCCGGCAGGCCATCGATCAGGGTGGAACCATCCCAGTAGTGCTCAATGCAGCCAATGAAGTGGCAGTACAGTCATTTCTGGATGGCAATATATTATTTACGGACATCCCTGTAATTATCGAGAAGTCCCTTTCTGATGCCAAACAACAGGATGCAAATACTATAAAGAGTATTTTAAATGTCGATGCGAAGACAAGAAGTTTTGCACTGGAAATTGTTTCCAGCATGGCTGCATCTAGCAAAAGGAATGCAAGGTAATGAGTATCTTGATCTCCGTACTGGCATTTATTGTCGCACTCAGCATCCTGGTGGCTGTGCATGAGTTTGGACATTTTTGGGTAGCCCGCTCATTGGGTGTAAAGGTGTTGCGTTTTTCAATCGGTTTTGGTAAGCCGATCTGGTCGATTCGACTCAAGCGTGATGATACCGAATTTGCAATAGGCGCCTGGCCACTGGGTGGTTATGTCAAAATGCTTGATGAGCGAGAAGGAGATGTCGCCGCAGCGGATCAGTCACGCGCCTTTAATCGACAGAGCCTTGTTACCAAATCCGCTATCGTTGTGGCAGGACCCGCTTTTAATTTTATTTTTGCCATCCTTGCTTACTGGAGTTTGTATATTACGGGTATTGAAGACATAACACCTGTAGTAGACAAGGTAGTGAATAAATCAATTGCCGGGACGGCGGGTTTCAAAAAAGGAGATACGCTGGTTCGAATTGATGGCAATGAAGTGCTGGGATGGCAACAACATCGCCTGTATTTATTGGATAAAGCACTGGACAGGGAAACTGTGGAGTTTGTTGTTGATGATGTATACGGTCAGCGTACACAACGTCTGGTTGATCTTTCGCAAATAGATATTGGTCGCTCAAACATCAGTGTATTGGGGAGCGGCATGGGTATGTATGCCTATTTTCCAGAGTTGTTGGCCGTTGCGGGACAAGTGGAAGCGGGTCCGGCGAAAAGGGCAGGTATGCTAGCAGGAGACAGTATTGTTTCTATCGATGGGCAAAAGACTGAAAAGTGGCTGGATCTTGTTGAGCTCATCAGTAGCCGCCCTAACAAGCAGACAGTCATTGTTGTCGAGAGGAATGGAGAAAGGCATACCTTGTCTATAACGCCGAGTGCAATCAAGTCAGGTGATGAAACGATTGGCCGTATTGGTATACGTCCTTTGATTCCCGAATTTCCGGAAAATCGAAAAGTAACAATTACTTATAATACGTTGGATGCCTTGGCGTATTCGGTGCGTGATACCTGGGTGATGAGCAAGCTTACGCTTAAAATATTGTACAAAATGATATTGCAAGAAGTGTCTACCAGAAATATCAGTGGCCCTATTACTATCGCGCAATATGCAGGATATTCGGCCAAGCTGGGGTTGGATCGCTTTGTTTTATTTCTGGCGGTTGTGAGCATTAGCCTGGGTGTATTAAATCTTCTGCCTATTCCTGTGCTGGATGGCGGGCACCTACTCTTTTATATTGGCGAGAGCATTAAGGGTAGCCCCTTTTCAGAAACAGTGATGCTACGTGGACAGCAGGTGGGCATGCTGCTGCTGGGTTCGTTAATGATACTGGCTTTCTATAATGATTTTCTAAGATTATTTTATTAATTAAAGTATTTACATAATGATAAGAAGTATATTGCTCATTGCATGTTTTATGATTTCGACGCTTGTATATGGTGAACAAGGCACTTTAATAAAGGATATAAAAGTTGAGGGGCTTCAGCGTATTGCGCCCGGTACGGTCTTTAATTATTTACCCATAAAGGTAGGTGACAGGCTAACAGAAAATAGCGCACAAAATGGAATACGCACTCTCTATAAAACGGGATTTTTCTCGGATATACAGTTAAAACGCGACGCTGGTGTGTTGATTGTTGTTGTCCGGGAGCGACCTTCTATCAACTCCATTACAATTACAGGATCCAGCGATATAAGCGAAGAAGATCTGAAGGCAGGGTTAAAAAATGTAGGACTGGCAGAAGGACGGGTCTTCAACCGCTCTTTGCTGGAAAAGATAGAGAATGAACTCAAGCGGCAATACTTTAGTCGTGGAAGGTATTCAGTCAAAGTTGAGACTACGGTTACTCCTTTGGAAAGGAATCGCGTATCAATTATTATTGATGTTAAAGAAGGTTTGGTCGCTAAAATCAGAGAAATAGGTATTGTTGGAAATAAGGCATTTGATGAAGATGACATAGTAGATGAAATGTCATTATCTGAGCCAGGGTACTTTACTTTTCTGACTCGCAATGATCAGTATTCACGGGAAAAACTGGTTGGTGATCAGGAAGCAATTAAAAATCTGTATCGAAATAATGGCTATGTAGAATTTAATATTGAGTCTACACAGGTATCTATTAGTCCTGATAAGGAAAGTATATATATTACGCTTAATTTACTTGAAGGTAAAAAGTACAAGGTTACGGGTTACAAGATAGCAGGGAAGGAAACAGTCCCACACAGTGAGCTGGATAAACTGATTCAAATTAAGGCCGGTGACGTATATTCCAGAAAGAAAGTTAACGATTCCGTTAAGGCAATTACAGACTATCTGGGCAGGAAAGGCTATGCCTTTGCAAATGTGAACCCTATCCCCGATCTGAACAAAGATAATGGTGAGGTAACATTTACTTTTTTTGTGGATCCTGGGAAGAGAGTATACGTCAGGAGAATAAATTTTTTTGGTAATGCGGTAACGAAGGATGAAGTTTTGCGACGTGAGATGCGTCAGTTGGAAGGTGCCTGGTTCTCTACTGATTATGTTAATAGATCGCGTGTAAGATTACAGCGATTGGGATTCTTCGATTCTGTCAATATAGAAACACCACAGGTAACAGGCACTTCAGATCAAATAGATGTGAATGTAACAGTAGTAGAGAGACCTACAGGAAACCTGTTATTTGGTGTAGGCTACTCTGATCTGGATGGGCCTCTGGTAAATGGGAGCATTACGGAAAGCAATCTCTTTGGTACTGGTAAAGAGCTCAGGGCAAGTTTTAATAACAGCTCATCTACCAAGTATGTTAACTTGCGTTATGTCAATCCGTATTATACACAGAGCGGTATACTTAGGGGTTTTAACATCTTTGCCAGAGAGGTAGATGCCGCTAGAGCCAATACAGCACCCTACGTATTATCAAGCGCAGGTGCGGGTACCTTTTTTAGATTCCCGATCAGTGAAAAGCGGTCTTTGCGGGCGGGATTGTCGGTTGAGAAAAATTCGATTACCGTGGGGGAAGGCGATTCCGGTGCTCAGGTGGCCCAGGATTTTGTCGAAACATATGGTGAAAGTAATATTATATTAAAGTCAACGCTGGGCTGGTCCTATGACTCCCTAAACAGCGCAATCTTTCCAGTATCAGGTACCCTGCAACGTATTACTATTGAGGTCTCTGTTCCGGGTAGTGAGTTGGAGTATTACAAAGCGAATTATATATTTGGGCAATATATTCCAATCATCGGCAATATTACCTTCAGGATGAAGGGTGAGCTAGATTACGGTGATGGCTATGGCGGTACAGAGGCCCTGCCCTTCTATAAAAACTATTTTGCCGGAGGTAGCAATACGGTACGCGGGTATCGCTCCAGATATATGGGTCCAAGGGATGAAAATACCGATCAGCCCATAGGTGGCAGTTCCCGGATACTGGGTAATCTGGAGTTGTTTTTCCCGCTTCCAGGTGCCGATCCCGAGAATAAGGCCATGCGCTTGAGCTTATTTGCTGATGCCGGTATGGTTTACGGTCCAGAGGAAAAGATCGATACTACGATCATTCGGTATTCGGCAGGCATGGCCTTAACCTGGTTCTCGCCCATTGGACCCTTGAGCCTCAGCTATGGTGTCCCTCTGAATGACGAGCCGGATGACAAGACAGAGAAATTTCAATTTACCATTGGTGTGCCATTACGATAATGATTAGCAAGAGAAAGGGTAGCATTTTAAGGATATATAAGGGCCTGGTTTTTGGGATGGCCTGCCTACTTGCCTGGCTTCCTCTCACGGCATATGCGGAATTGAAGATTGCTTACGTGAATGCGGTTAAGGCTATTGAAGAGGCACCACAGGCAAAAGCCGCGCTAGTGAAACTGGAAGCAGAGTTTCGGCCGCGTGATAAAAAATTGGTGATGCTTCAAAGCAATATCAAGACGATGGAGGACCGCCTGGAAAAGGAGGCGCTGGTAATGAAACCCAGTGAACGGCGCAGCCTGGAAAAAGAGTTGATTGTTTCAAAGAGGAATCTGCGTCGCGCCACACAGGAATTTCGTGAAGATTATAATCTGCGCCGTAATGAAGAGTTATCGTCATTACAAAAACTGGTATACAAAGTCATTGTCGATATCGCCAAGAAAGAAAAATATGATTTAGTGGTGCATGAAGGGATCATCTATGCCAGCAAGAGCGTTGATATTACCAGCAAGGTGCTTAACAGACTTAGCAAAAAGAAATAGTATCTGTGGATGAAGTATAGTTTATCGAAATTAATTGCGGAGGCCGGTGGTTCGATAGCGGGTGATGAGGAATATGAGATTGACGGTGTTGCGCCTTTAATACGGGCCGAAAGAAATCAACTGGCTTTTCTTAGTAATACCAAATATCTTTCATTGTTATCCGAGACTCATGCCGGTTGCGTAGTTATGTTACCTGAGAATGGTAAATACTTTTCCGGTAATAAAATACTTTCAGACAATCCCCATCTTACTTATGCACGTATAGCCGCGTTAATACATCCATATCGGTCAGTATTATCTCAAATAGATGGCACTGCTATTATTAATGTGGGCGCTAAACTACATGAGAATATCACCGTAGGGCCAGGAGTCTATATAGGGGATCATGTAGAGATAGGTGAGGGAACTGTTATAGAGGCCAATGCAGTTATCTTTGATAATTCGGTAATAGGAAAGCGCTGTATAGTCCATGCTGGTGCCGTAGTAGGATCTGAAGGGTTCGGGTTTGCAAAAGATGGCAGCAAGTGGATCAAGGTGCCACAGCTGGGTCGTGTAGTGTTGGGAGATGATGTAGAGATAGGCTCCAATAGCACGATAGATAGAGGCGCGTTGGACGATACGATCATTCACGATGGTGTGAAGATCGATAATCTTGTGCAGATTGCACATAATGTCGAGATTGGAGAAGACTCTATTTTGGCGGGATGTGTAGGAGTTGCGGGTAGCGCAACGATTGGAAAAAGATGTTCCTTCGGTGGTCAAGCAGGAGTCTCTGATCATGTAGAAATTGTCGATGATGTTCAGGTTGCCGCGCGTTCCGTCGTTGTCAAATCAATTAAAAAACCAGGCACCTATTCATCCTGCATGAAATCGGATGAGATTAGTGTTTGGCAAAGGAAAATGGTCCGACTTAATCAGCTAAATGACATGGCGAAGCGCCTGATCACGCTAGAGAAGGCCTTAAGGAATTTGAAAGGAGAAAAATAGTTGGAAATCATTGATGTCAATCAAATTAGAAACATGTTGCCACATCGTTATCCATTCTTACTGTTGGACAGAATAGTGGACTATGAAATTGATGTGTATGTTAAAGCACTCAAGAATGTGACTGTAAATGAACCATTTTTTGAGGGACATTTTCCCAGCCAGCCTGTAATGCCTGGTGTATTGATACTAGAGGCAATGGCGCAAAGCTGTGGTGTTCTGACATCTATTACTTTAGGTAAATCGTTGGCCAAAGATGGCATCTATCTCTTTGTTGGGATCGATAAAGCAAGATTTAAACGGCCGGTTGTTCCAGGAGATCAACTAATACTTAAATCGACAATAAGCAGGAAATTAAGAGGCATCTGGAAATTTTCTTCAGAGGCAACAGTCGATGGTGAGTTATGTTGTAATGCTGATCTTATGTGTACCTATCAGGAAACTGATAAATGATACATGAGACAGCGATTGTTGAGACGAAAACGGCAATCGCGGAAGACGTAGAAATAGGTCCCTATAGCATCATCGGTGCAGATGTTGAGATTGGCGCCGGGACCTGGATAGGTCCACATGTAGTCATAAAGGGCCCAACATCAATTGGTAAGGATAATAAAATATATCAATATTGCTCTATCGGCGAGGACCCGCAGCACCTTTTCTATAATGGCGAAAGAACTGAACTAAAAATAGGCGATAACAATATTTTTCGGGAGTACTGCACAATCAATCGCGGGACCAAAGATGGCAGAGGCCAGACTCTCATTGGTGACAAGAATTTCTTCATGTCGTACGTTCATGTGGCCCATGACTGCGTGATAGGAAATCATACTGTATTCGCCAACTGCGCCAGTTTGGCGGGGCATGTCACGGTAGGGGACTATACGATCTTTGGTGGTTTCAGTGGTGTACATCAATATTGTTCCGTAGGTCCACATGTCATGACGGGCATCGCCACGATCAGTTTCAAGGATATCCCACCATTCCTTATGGTCTCAGGCAACACAGCCAAGCCTTATGGTCTCAATGTGCGTGGATTAAAGCAACGAGGCTTTGACGAAGAGGCTATTGGAGCACTAAAGATCGCGTATAAAAAGATATACAGATCCGGTTTATCGTTACAGCAGGCTCTGGATGGCTTAAAAGAGCTGGCATCTTCACATAAAGCAGTACAACAATTTTGTGAGTTCATCGCCTCGACTGAACGCGGCATTATTCGCTAGTGGAACGGAAAAACAAGCCCTGGTCTATCGGTCTGGTTGTCGGAGAAGTTTCAGGTGACATGCTGGGTGCGGGTCTCGTTAAGCAGTTAAAAACACTCCTGGATGACGTGGAATTTCGTGGTATTGCAGGTCCACTGACTCAGGCCGAGGGGTGCAGAACCCTCTATCCTATGGAGAAGCTCTCCATCATTGGTCTGGTAGAGGCTTTAGGAAAATTTCGTGGAGTGCTGAAAATTCGCAAAGCACTGGTACGGGAATTTCTCGACAAGCCGCCAGATATTTTTATAGGCATAGATGTTCCGGACTTTAATCTGGGCCTGGAAAAGCGACTGAAGCAGGCAGGTATACCGACTGTACACTACGTCAGTCCTACAGTCTG
Organism: Gammaproteobacteria bacterium; assembly: GCA_036986275.1. Classification (GTDB taxonomy): domain Bacteria; phylum Pseudomonadota; class Gammaproteobacteria; order Acidiferrobacterales; family SZUA-150; genus BTRG01. The sequence continues at coordinate 12,154 of BTRG01000009.1, forward strand.
GGCATGGCGCGGTTATCGTATCAAATACATACATAAAGCCGTGAATCGCATGCTTGCTTTATTTCCATTTGAAGAGGTTTATTACAGAAGGCATAACATACCAGTGACTTTCGTCGGCCATCCCATGGCGGAAAGAATTGAGCGAGAAGTAGACAGGAAGGCCTATCGAAAGAAGCTGGACTTGCCAGAGAATCGGACCATCATAGCCTTGTTGCCTGGTAGCAGGAGTAGCGAACTCATTCGACACTCAAGATTGTTCATCAGAACTGTCGCCTGGTTACTGGATAAGAATGATAATTTGTTGTTCATTGCACCTTTTGTGAATCGCAAGACTCGAAAGATCTTCAATCGCGCAGTCAATAAACTGGAGGCGTGGGATTACCCTGTCAAACAAGTGGATGGGCATTCCCGGGACGTTATGGCAGCTTCTGATATTGTATTATTGGCCTCCGGTACCGCAACACTGGAAGCCGCCATAATGAAACGATTAATGGTAATTACCTACAAGGTGTCATTTATTACTTCCTTGCTGGTGAGGGCGTTCTCGCATGTTTCGCTCTATTCCATGCCCAATAATCTTGCCGGTCATGAATTGGTACCAGAGTTTATGCAATCTGACGCTACACCAGAGAATCTTGGTGCCGCTGTAATTGAGTTATTGACTGATAAAAACAAGGCAGAAAGCATCACTACAGAACTTGGAAAGATCAGGGATCAGTTGGCGCAGGATGCCGACAAGAAGGCCGCACAGGCAATTTACGAAGAATTACGCTTACGTTATCCCGTCAGATTTCAACAATCTGCCTGAGACATAAATGAAGGATTACAAGTTAGTTGCCGGTATTGATGAAGCAGGACGAGGGCCATTGGCGGGGCCCGTAGTGGCGGCTGCCGTGATACTTGATCCGGAAAACAGTATAGAGGGGTTGGCAGATTCAAAGAAGCTCAGTCCCAAAAGACGGCAAATATTATCAGTTGAAATAAAACAACGTGCATATTGTTGGTCTGTTGCGCGCGCTGAAGTGGAGGAAATCGATACTATTAATATATTACAGGCGACATTGTTGGCCATGCATCGTGCGGTAGCAGGCCTGAAGCAGACGCCTGATTACGTATTGGTGGACGGTAACCAAATGCCCGGCTGGGATTATCAGGGGGAAACAGTTGTCAAAGGGGATGCAACTGTCCCCGAGATATCGGCTGCTTCCATTCTTGCCAAGGTGGAACGTGATGCGGTCATGCGAGCCTTCGATCAACAATATCCAGGCTATGGGTTCGCGCGTCATATGGGTTACCCGACAAAGGCCCATATCGAGGCATTGCAAGACTACGGTGTAACACCCATACACAGAAGAAGTTTCGCTCCCGTCAGGCGCAAAATGGACACATGCAACTAACCGGGAGTAACGATTCTGGTTAGCAAGCTAGGCCAGAACAGATTTATTCTGAGGTATCGGTAATGAATCGACTTATCGATAGCAAGGGAGAAAGACCTGCCCTGAAAATCGCTCTCAGACTTTCGTTTGTGCGGATGATGTCAGCTAGCGGTGGGCTGGTAGCATAATAGAGTTTGACAAATAACTGTCCCGCACGATTCGTAAGCAATGCCTGGTCACGAAACTGTCTCAGCAGTTCGACCTCGGGATGCCACAGGCTGCCGAAGGCCGCCGTGGCAATAAAACACCCACCACCGCTACTACTTGAAATATTTAGTGAAGAGTTGGCCACGGTGATAGTGATGGTCTGCGTGTTGGTCAGAGACGTATCCACTCCGTCCGTGGCGATAAAGCTGGCTGTTTGTGTGCCGATGTCTGTATTTGCCGGGGTCCAGTCAAATACACCTGTAGCAGGGTCAAAGCTCGCGCCCGCGGGAAGAGTGCCCGCACTCAGGCTCGGGCCGGGCGGGCCATCCGCATCCGTGGCGTTGACGGCAAAATTAATATTATAACCCGGGCGCGTATCGATATCGGACAAGGCCGCAAACACGGGTGGGAAGTTCTGGAGATAGTCCAAGGTCATGGTGGCAGCCGAGGCGGAGATATTATTGATAGTCACGCCGCTGGCATTGCCGCCATAGAGGTTGGTCGAGGGCGATGTCACCGGACTGATTTGCGTGACATTGCCGCTGTAGTAAAGATTGTCCGCAACGCCTGAGTTGCCACCGCTGCTATCCAATGCCGCATCACCAACGGCGGCCAGCAGGTCAACACGCCTGCGTGATTGGTCGGCATTGTCATTATTGGTTCCCGGCATCCCTACCGATTCATCAATATGCCAGATGGCCAATCCGCCAAACGTGGGGGGCGATGCGCATGACAGGGTGCCATCCAGCAAACATGCAATGCCTGCGTCGTAACCCGTGTTCTGGCGGTTCTCTATCAGAAAATACTGATCAGGATTGTTGGTATTGATGCGCACGATACCCGGGATACTGCCACCGGCTTCATTGACGGGGATGGCCAGGTCTCCGGCGGTGGGACTTGTGGCACTAATCCAGTTATGGGTGATACGGGTCCAGGCAGTAGGCAACACCGGCGTGGCGCCCGGGTCTTCGCCGGTTGTATTACCCCAGGAACCGGCACTCATCATACCCCAGTAGCCAATGCCGGCACTATCACCATCGACATCATAGAGGTCGGGCAGATTAAAGACTTCGTGACCCAGTTCGTGTGTCATGATACCCATGGTGGCCGGGTGATTGCCTTGACGTTCGCCAAAAATGGCGTATGTCAGACCATCACTCGATGTATTGACGGTCACGCCATTGACATTGGGTGCTGCCGTGCTGTAGAAGCCGTAGGCATGACCGTGTATGCGTATGGAGGTGGTGTTAACTACAAAAGTATCGCCATTCTCATCCACGCCATAGGCATTCTCATAACCGGCAAGTATGATGATAATTGCCAGTTCATTTGAAGTTACCGTGCCATCGCCTGAAGTATCAAAGATACTGAAATCCACGCCATTGGTGCTGGCTGCCGTGATGGCTGCAAAGGCGATCTGGTTGGAGTTGGCTGTTGAGATAGTTGAATTTGTTCCGCCTGGTGTGGTGGCTCCAAGGTCCAGCCAGCCGACAATACCGTCATTGGCGACATTATTTGATTCCGTGGCCGCAGTCAGGGTTACGGCAGTATTACTGGCCGAATTAAAATAATCGGCGAGGTTTTTAGTACCGGCAAATGCCGTGGTGGTAAAGTCGGCGATAGTGGTGGCATTTCGACAGCCTGTGCACAAGGTCGCGTAATCACTGTACGAGACAAGTATTATTAATGTGGGTATGGTGCCACTGACCGGCGTAATAGGGTTTCCGGTGGCTCTGGCGCCGATACGCGCAGGGAGCTGCAGTGGGTTTTTCGTGAGCGTTGGACGTAAATGAGGTCGTAGTGGCAGTGTGGAGGGATCGTCTTTTCCGGCTATCCATGGGCTGGGTCGCAGGGAGCTGCCGCCAGATATGCGTGCATAGACCCAGCGATGTTGGGTGTCACGGACAACGGTGTAGCCCGCGGCTGTTTCATAAAACACTCCGCGTTCATCTCCTTTGGGAACAAGAACAAGTGACTCTCCATCTGGTTGTGCCACGGTGATGGGTTTGGGCAACACGGGCATAGCCAGGGCGACGGATGTCCCCAACCAGACCAGGGCCAACAATAAAAAGGTTAATGTGGAGACCACTCTTGCGCCAAGGCAGATTGTTTTTTTCAATGCAAAACAAATCGCTATGAGAAATATCATGGCTGGGAACTATCCTTTCCACAATTGGGGAAACTGGGTCGTAAATGTTTTGGCCAATCGGCAGGCAGTTTGTGGCCTACTAAATACTCACTCGCCAGCAGACGGGTCTGATCGCAACGCGCATAGAACCAGGATTGGTTTTCAGCGCTGTATTTGACGCTATAACCGTCGGGTGTCTCGTACCAGATTCTACGTTCATCCCCATGGCCTATTACGGTAAAGGAATAGCCATCCGGCTGCTGTAGCAGGACAGGTCGTTTCAGCATCGGTGCCTGTTTATTGAGAACCGGTGCCGCATTGCAGGCGCTAATGGCCAGACAAGCCAGAGAGAGCCCGGCAAACCATGTGCCGTGGAGTTGTAATTTAGTAAACATCCCTGATAAGTGTAGACCACTCGTTTGTAAGGCTGCAGGGTAGAAAAGGAAGAATCAGGGGAATTTCAGTGGTTTTGTTCTCGTATTCAGTCTCAGCAGGCGGCGGCCACCACCGAGATCCTTGCCCAACAGACTGAGCAGGGATTCCAGTTCACTGTTCCGTTGCCGTGGCGTGGCGGTGCCGTTGAAATTGAGTTGGCCGCTGCCGTATATGTCCCAATTCCCGTTTCCGGAGAGTTGCAGGGCGCCCTTGTTGGTGTTGAGTTTGAAGGTTGCGGATTTACCTTTGCCGTTTATGGTCAGCCGGTAATCCCCGAGCGGTTTTACAGGGGAGAGCTGGCTGCCTGCATTGCGCCACTGAACAATGGCCTGGCCGTGCAGGCCTTGTTGATCAAGCACCAGTTCCTCGCCCTTTATGTTTATTGTTCCTTCGGGTGCGGCGAGGCTGACCGGCGCATAGAAGCGGCCTAATGCGTTAGCGGGCAGGGTGGCGGCAAGACGGCTTGCAGTAATGGATTTGTAGCCAAGCTTGATATCAGTCGAAGCCTGGGTGTCGTCATCTTTAAGGCGAAGGTTTGCACCGAGCTTGCCGGTAAACAACCACAAGGGATGCAAGTCCCACTCGATCAGTCCAAGACGATTGAGCTGAGAGCCCTGTTTCGCTATCAGTATGGCCTGGCCCCGCCACACCGAGCCAAGGGGCTGCGTCAGGCTGATGTTATGTGGGCCAAATCGATGCAGTCCCCAGGCCAGCCAACTGGCGGGCAGAGTGGCCAATAAAAATACAATATAGGCCAGCAAGCCAAATGCGATATAACGCCACGATTTTTTTCCTGCCGCAGAAGACCTGGTGAAGGAAAGGCGGGGAAAAAATTTCATTTTCCAGCGCCTTGCAAGTGAAGACGGGCATTGACCATACCTTCTTCGCTTGCCATGTCAATATTGGCGTTATCGACACGGAGGCCATATTTTTTATGAAGATCACTCAATAGGCTTATCAGGTTATTGAAACTTACTGCCTCCAATGTAAGACGGACGCCGCCCTGTCCGTCTGGCTCCATTTTGCTGATGTTCTGCCTCAAGCCGCGCGAATTGGCGGCCTGTTCCAAATGGGTTAGCATATTGCCGCCTGAAGTATTGTTAGGACCGCGTGTTTTCAGTTTTTTAATCTGCTTGGCCTGGACACGCATAAGCGCCAGACGATTTTGTGCCGCTGGCGTTGCTCGTTGCAAACGGGTCAGCTCACTTTGTAGAGGACGCCACAGGGCTATATAAAAAATAAAACTGCCCAGTAATACGGCCGTAAAGACAATCATGATACGTTCGCGAACTTGTAGGCCATGCCAGCGGCCCAGCCATTGTTCGATCATAGGGTGGTTTAACAGACTCACTCACGCCCCCCGTGGATACGCAGGCGGCCGCTGACCTTGTCGTCCTGACTGTTTGCGGATAACACCTCTATAGTTAGCCCGGTAGAGGCGAGCCGATTCTTGAGGGATTCCAGTGTTTGAAAATCAGGTAAGTTGATCTCGGCTGTCAATGCAGAATCATTATACTTAATGGCTGTGAGTTGTACGCTGGATGTAGCGCTCAGGGCCATGGCTGATTTGGCCAGTAAGGTCAGCATATCTTTGTTACCTGGACCACCGCTGCCACCCTTGAACTCGTCGAGCTTGCGTTGCATTTGCAGTACAGGATCGACAATGGCCTTGGCATCGGGAAAAGTGGAGCGAAATAATTGCGTCATGGCCATACGTGTTTGTTGATGTTCTCGGCTGAGCTGGATCCACTCCCAGGTATCAAAGGCCAATGTCCCTGTAAACCAGATGGCAAGCAGTATTGCCGCAAAACGAAACTGCGACACATTGGTATTGAGTTCTCGCCTGGGCGCGAATTCTCCCTGCAACAAATTGAAGGGAGTATTGCCTTCGCCATTGCTACTTTCCCAGAAAGAGGTGGACTCGCTAACGACATTCAGGCCCAGTGCCTCCGCCCAGGAGCGGTTGTCGAAATTTACAGGCACGTTGAAGACCAGCAAGGTAGTCGGCGCCTTGTCCTGTTTGCGGGCATCCGTGAGAATAGTCGTCAGGGCGGCAGGAATAGTTATTCCTTCGCCGGCAAATACCAGGCCGCTGTGTGTGCCGCTGCGTAACCAGCATTCACCTTTATAAAAATACAAAGACCAGCTGTCTGACGTGTGGGGTAAGGCCAGATTGGCGGGACACAAGGCCTGGGCGTTTATGCCGTTGTCATTGAATTCCGATACCCACTGCTGAATATGTTTGCGCTCAGTCACGGCAACATCAAGCAGGCCCTCAGTCCCAGTGATATAAGCAATAAACTGTTGCTCTGGCTCGCTAATCAGTTGTTCTTCGAGAGCAAAGGGCAAGGCCTGTTGTATCTTGCCTCGGTTTCGGGAAGGCAGGCTGACATTCGTTAGCAGGGTTTCAGAAGGGGGCGACCAGATAATCGCCGGGGCTTCTTTTGCCTGTGCAGAAATATCAGCTAGGTTATCGCTCTTACCGGATGCCTCGATGCCGCCATGTCTGCGTAAGCACCACTGAATGGACGTGGCTTTATCATTTGCGCGCCGGGGGGGTAACAGTATTTCCAGCAGACGACCCTCGCGTCCTGGCCTGACCTTGCTGGCAACATTGTCTTTCTGTATACGAAGACGTGATAGCAGCTTATGCATCCTCTTCCTCGTCGTTACCAATAGAGATCACCAGCGCTTTCTGATTGCGCCACACAATCGTGGAGTTACCGTTTCCTGGTCGGTAAATCAGCGCCTGTTTACGTCTGTACAATCGACCATATTGGGTCTCAAGGTGAATATCGAAATATTCGGTCTTGACGTCATAGGCTACAGTAGGGGCGGATTGTCCTTGAACAACTTGTTGCTGCATTAAATCGTTCTTGTTCTCGAAGGGTTTGTCTTTTCGCTTACTAATAATTTGTTGCGCATCTGATAATGACAAGGCGGCAAACATGGCGCTCAAAACTTCCGCCGATGCAGTGTTAATGTTAATCGAGGTGCGGCCCGGGAGTACAGTCACAAATTCGCTTATTTTGTCTATCGTCTGTCGATTGAAGCCCATGATCAGGCGCAGCTCTTGCTTGCTGGCAAACGAGCGATTGGCCACACGATAGGCCGGCTGCAATCCGAGATACTCTGAATCTTCGGCGCCATAGGGGCTGCGCTGCGTATTGCTGTCTATCCAGTCAATCACGCGATCAACCAGATTTTCATCCAATGTTTGGGCGGCCAGCAATCGGCGAAACATGGCCGCATCACCGGTGCTTACGCTGCCGTCTTTCTTGACAAGATTATTCAGGTTGAACCGCGATTGGGCATCTTCTATTTTGCCTGTCACCGCCCCTTCTTCTACGGGGATGGGTGGAAACTGTTGCGCCCATTCTTCTTGCAGATGATCTGTTTTGGTGAGTTTGGCGTCTTCGGTTAGCAAGATCGTGATCCAGTTTAATACACTATCACTGACCACATCTGATTGCGCCTTGTCCGTGATATTTTGCACCTGGCGCAACCACACCTGTTGGTCCAGACTGAGAAAAGCGGTAATAGTGGCGACGATAGAAACGATCAGGATCGCCGTGATCAGGGCCACGCCACGTTGTTGATGCAATAGAATGGTATTCGTCCTAGCCATGAATTGCCCACACACGTGTGATTTCACGATCGCCCACGGTAAATGTAATTTCTATGCCGGGTGGGACGGTATCGGTCAAGTTGTTTGTACCTAATGGTGGCCAGGTATTGACCCATTTGCCACCGGGCGCATAAAAGCGCACGTTCACTTCCTGTACACCACTAAGTAATACTGTTTCATGGGCCTTGGTGGAGGGAGCCCTGTCCAGCACCGGCCAGCTGACACGTATCAGATGTTGTTCGTCATCAAGCTTATAGCCTACCCGTTGCAAGTCCGATTGCGGTATGTCGCCAAAGATGGTGACGCCCGCGCGTGTAAATTCCAGACTGGGCTCAGCCAGGGCGCGGGTATCTGGAGCCCGGCCAATAAAGGCGGCCAGTTCGCTCCCGTCCAGGGCGCGCACCTTGCGCTGCCGTATTTGTCCCAGGTCGTCCTCCATGCGCATCATGGCCATGACCAGAACTCGCTGCTCATTACGTATTTGGGTGAGCGCTTCACGGCCATCAATGACTTGTGCCAGGCCGCCATAAGCCATCACGGCCATGATAGAAAACACGGTCATGGCTACCAGCAGCTCAAGTAATGTAAAGCCATGCAGATGCTGTTTATACATTTATGAAGGTGATTTTGCGGAAGGCTTGCGCAGAAAGCCTATCAGTCTGGCCAGCACATAATCACTTTCAATGGCAGTGATTTCAATCTCGATACGACGCAGATTTTCCAGGGGTGTGCTGATAACTTTTTCCTGCCATCGCCATTCACGACCGGCCATTGTGGCAGTACCGTCCCTGGTGTCCAGCGAGGGCCAGTCCTGCCCCAATTCATGCAGGGCCAGACGATTTTGGGCTATCCACAGCGCATAACTCTTGTCACGCAGCACCATGGTAGTGTCTATGGACTGTGCCATGGAACGCATAGTGGCGGCAAAGGCAATGGCCACCACGGCCAGGGCGACCAGTACTTCTATGAGCGTAAAGCCCTTGTGGCCGGTGCTCATGACGTTATGGGTTCCGGGTCCACCAGTGTTTGTATATCGCCATCTGCTGAACCGCGCACGCTCCAGCTGACTTCATCCAGTTCCAGCGTCACCACAAAGGCCGTCAGTTCTCCAGTGGGGAAGAGTACGATCAAGGGTTGTTTGCGTTCGGGTATCCCTGCGATTTCGGCGCGACTGATTCGTATGCCTTCATCAAGAGATCGTGGTTTGAGGGCATCATCGCCTTGCAGGGGTTGCATAGTGCCATCGGCGCCGATGCCAAGGAAACCGTATCCTTTCTTATCCAGTGCAACCGCAATGACTGTCCCTTGTAGAATGGCTTCTTCCTGTGCGGTTTGTATGAGCATAGCCATGCGTGTGGCCTCATCACGGACCCGTGTTTGTGCATTCCCGCCTATTGTCAGACTGGCCAGGGCCAGGATGATACCCATGATCAGTATGACAACCATGATTTCCAGCAGCGTAAAGCCCCGTTGCCGGCATAGCTTGTGTTCAGCAGGGTGTGGCAAGGTTTACTCCAGGTTCCAGGTACCTACGTCGGCATTCCAGCCCTCGCCTCCAGGCTGACCGTCGGCACCATAACTAAATACATCCACCTCGCTACGTATACCGGGGTTTAGAAACTGATAGTCCGTACCCCAGGGGTCCTTGGGTAACTTGTCGAGGTAGCCGCCTGTCTTCCAGTTACGAGGAGGGCGGCCAGTCTCCGGTCGTCGCACTAATGCGGTCAGGCCTTGCTCCGTGCTGGGGTAGGCGCCATTGTCCAGGCGATAGAGTTTAAGAGCATTCAGTATAGTGCGTACATCATTCTTGGCGGCCACCACCCTTGCCTCATCAGGTCGGTCAATCACATTTAGCGCAGCAAAGGAAATCAATATACCCAGTATGACAATGACCACCATGATTTCTATTAGGGTAAAACCGGATATGCGGTGTCCGCAAGCTATTTTATGTTTAAAGTGGGGGGAAGTGCTCATGATCATCCTCATCGAATTAATTGGTTCATTTCAAAAATGGGCAAGAGTATGGCCAGCACGATAAGCAGGACCAGCACGCCCATGACTACGATTAACAAAGGTTCCAGTAAGCTGGTGATGGTTTTTACCCAATTCTCCAACTCACGGGATTGTGCCTCGGCGGCACGGCTCAGCATCATGTCCAGTTTACCGCTGGATTCGCCACTGGCAATGAGGTGTATCACCAGCGGCGGGAATAATTTGGCCTTGCCCAGGGCGTGTGAGAGATTACCGCCTTCACGAACTTGCCTCAGGGCCTCTGTGACCGCGGCACGCATGGGTAGGTTGGTGACCACCTGGATTGCCGACTGCAAGGCCTGCAATAAAGGAATACCACTGGCTGTGAGTATGCCCAGGGTATTGGCCAGGCGTTCGGCATTGATGCCGCGAGACAGTTTTCCAGCCACCGGCATCCTTAAAATGAATTGATGCCAGCGCAGCCGGATACCAGGCTTACGCAGGGCCAGTTTCCAGACCACAAATATGCCTGCAATCAGAAAGAGCCAAAAGATGCCGCCGGCGCGGAGAAAATCACTAATATCTATTAGCACTCGTGTTAACCAGGGCAGGGCCTGGCCCGTGTTCAGAAAGACACGGGTAACTTTGGGAACAACATAGGCCATAAGCACGATGACGATCAGTACAGCAAAACATGCCACGACAATGGGATAGATAAAGGCCTGCATGACTTTCTGCTGCAAGGCCTGCCGGTTTTCCATGTAGTCCGCCAGTCGTTCCAGGATTTCATCCAGACGACCAGAGTGTTCGCCCGCCTCTATCATGGCACGGTAGATTTCTGGAAAGGCATTGGGAAAGCCGGCCATACCGCGTGATAGGGAATGACCTTCAAGTACCCGGCCACGCACGCCGGCCAGTACCGTACGGGCCCGTGTACTCTCAGTTTGTTCAATCAGCGCATTCAGGCACTCTTCTACTGTCAGCCCGGCCCGTACCAACGTGGCGAACTGGCGGGTCAGCAGTGCGAGATCACCCGTAGAGATACTGCGGCGTATGGAAAACGTGCGGGCCGTACCCTCGCGGGTAGCCTCTGCTACCAGGGTAACCGAAAGTGGGGTAAGGCTTTTGTCCCTGAGGCTGGAGCGTATTTGGCGCTCGGCATCCCCTTCCAGCACACCCTTGACGGTCTTGCCGCGGCTATCCAGGGCCTCATATTCGAACGCCGCCATAGGGATCAGCGCGCAACGCGCAGTACTTCTTCCAGGCTGGTGTCACCTTGCCGCACCCAGCGCAGACCATCTTCTTTCAGGGTGATCATGCCCTGGCCGATGGCATGATCACGCATAATGGCTTCTGATGCGCTGTCATGGATCTGGCTTCGCAAGACATCATCCACGGTGAGCAATTCATAGATGCCGCTGCGGCCCTGATAGCCTGTGTGGCTGCACTTGGCGCAACCCACAGGCTTGTACAGGGTTAGCCCTTTATCGCTATCCAGGATGTGTTTTTCCGTTGCTGAGGGTTTGTAGGCCTGTTTGCACTCCGGGCACAGCCGGCGTACCAGACGTTGCGCCAATACACCTAACAGGCTGGAGGCGGCGAGAAAGGGTTCTATACCCATATCCACCAGCCGGGTGACAGCGCCGACGGCATCATTGGTATGCAAGGTCGCGAGCACCAGGTGACCCGTCAAACTGGCCTGCACGGCAATTTGCGCGGTTTCCAGATCACGAATTTCGCCAATCATGATGACGTCCGGGTCCTGGCGCAGAATGGAGCGCAGGGCGCGGGCAAAATTCATATCGATCTTGTTGTTCACCTGGGTCTGGCCAATACCATCCAGATCGTATTCCACGGGATCCTCCACGGTCATGATATTCAGTCGCGAGGTATCAAGCCGTGATAAAGCGGCATAGAGTGTGGTGGTCTTGCCGGAGCCCGTAGGACCCGTCACAAGCAGTATTCCATGGGGCTGGCGTATCAACTCATCAAGATTATTACGCGTGGCCTCATCCATGCCGAGATGACCCAGCTCCAGTCGGCCGGCCTGCTTGTCCAGCAGACGCATGACCACGCGCTCGCCATGACCTGTGGGCAGACAGGAGACGCGGACATCCACCGGGCGTCCGGCCAGGCGCAGGGTAATACGACCATCTTGTGGCAGACGTTTCTCGGCAATATCCAGCTGGGCCATGATCTTGATCCGTGACACCAGCACCCCATGCAAGACACGCTGGGGTTCGATCACGTCCTTGAGTACGCCGTCCTTGCGAAAGCGGACAACGGAGCGTGTTTCAAACGGTTCGATATGGATATCCGATGCGCCTTCACGCACGGCCTGGGTCAACAACGCGTTAATGAGACGAACAATGGGGGCATCGTCCTCGCTCTCCAGCAGGTCTTCGGCTACCGGTAATTGTTGCGCCAGGTCGGCGATGTCCAGGTTTTCATCCAGATCGCCGACGATTTGTTCGGCATGACTGGCGCTGCGTTCGTAGGCCCGGTTCAGTGCCGCATCAAATTGCTCCTCGGTCAGGGGCTGCAGCCGAACGGGCCTACCGAGACCGCGATAGATTTCGCTCAGCACGATACCGGATACGCCGGGCCGTGCCCACACCTCCAGATTTTCCTCAACGGTGCGTGCGCTGATGACGCCGTGACGTTTGGCGAAATAGTAGGGCAGACGCTGGGTCCATTCCGGGTCCAGGGCATGAAGATCGATGTCGTGGCTCATTCTGAGATTGCCTTACAAGCTAGTCACCGCCCAGATTATCACCCGTGGGGCTGTGTGGCGGTCCAAGGAGTTCTTCGTCTTCTTTTTCTGTCGGCGAGGGGACGCTGTCGGCCTTCGGTTCAGGTTTTTTAGGTTGGGTGGCATTATACGCGGGGGAGAAGCGTTGCATGATGTTGCCATGATCACCCGCGATATCTTTTTTATTCTGTTGCCCGATAATGTAATCGTAGCGATCCGCCGTGAAAGAGAGGCTGTCCTCAGGATTACGTACGATAGTGGGCCGTAGAAAGACCATCAGATTGGTTTTGCGTTTATTATGTTCCTTGTATTTAAAAAGCCAGCCCAGCAGGGGGATGCGGCCCAACCAGGGTACGGCCTGACTGCTTTCGTCATCCGATTCTTCGATCAAACCCCCGAGCACGATGGTGTGTCCGTCTTCAACCACCACTGTCGTGTCCAGTGAACGCTTGTTGGTAATCAGATCCTGTGCCGCCAGTGTGGCCGTGCGCACGACATTGGAAACCTCGGAAGAAATTTCCAGTTTGATACTTCCGCCTTCTGTAATCTGCGGCTTGATCTCCAGGGTCAGCCCTACATCCTTGCGTTCTATAGTTGTGAAGGGGTTTACCGTTCCCGTACTGCCTGTAGCCTGGGCGAAGCTGCCGGTCAGAAAGGGCACGTTCTGGCCGACGACAATTTTGGCCTCGGCATTGTCCAGCGTGAGTAGATTGGGGGTGGACAGGATGTTTGCCAGGTTGCGGGTCTCCAGTGCCCGCGCCAGACCGCCCAGACCATTGATAACAGAGCCATCGGCCAGGGTAATCTCGGGGCCGAGGAAGGCCAGGGTCAGCCCGGCTCCACCGGCCAGGGTCAGGGGGTCAGCTATGGCCGCGCCCAGGCTGGTACCGACAGTGAAGTTGGTGACCGCGCCGACATCGCCTTCACCGACGGACTGGGCGCCTGCCCATTGGAAGCCAAGCTGGGCTCCCTTGTCTTGCTGAATCTCTACGATGAGGGCCTCGACGAAGACCTGTGCGCGCCTGACGTCCAGCTTCTCTATGACACCGCGCAGGTTGTTATAAACCGCATCGGAGGCGCTGATAATCAGTGAGTTGGTGGCTTCGTCGGCCTGAATAAGCGATGTTGTGGCTTTGGTGCCCCGGGCGCCCCCGCCTTTTTTCGTCACCGCGGCTGTACGTGCACCAGTGCCACGTGCCTCGGCATTTAGCAGGCCGCGGAGTATCTTGGCCAGTTCCGTGGCATCGGCATTCTTGAGATAGATGACCCGGGTGTTGCCATCGGTCTTGGCCGGCACGTCCAGTTTTGCCACCAGCTTGCGTAATTGTGCTACCCGACCGGGGTTTTCACTGCGCACCAGCAGGCTGTTGGTGCGCAGGTCCGGCACAATAGAGGCGCGTGAACCGACCACACCGGCTCCCTTACCCCCCGGGACAGGGCGGCCACTACTTTGCGCTGTCAGCAATCGGCTGATGAGCTCGGCCATGTCCAGTGCCGAGGCATATTTCAATGGAATGATGGTGACATCGGTGCTGACAGGTTTATCGATTTCGTCGATCAGGGACAACAGTCTGCGAACGTTGTCGGCATAATCGGTGATGATCAGGGCATTGGCAGGTGCATAGGCAGACAGCTGGCTGGTAGGGGCCATCAGTGGACGCAACAGTGGCACCATTTGCGTGGCGGTGCCGTGTTGCACCACGACCACCTGACTGACCATGCTTTCGCCACCGTATTTGCGGACACTGTCGCTGATAGAGGCATTTTGCTTGCCTTCGCCGACGGGAATAATTTTGGTGACACCCCCGGCGACCGTGGCGGCAGTGAAACCCTGGGCCTTGAGCGCAGACAGAAAAATACGATAGGCTGCTGCCTTGGACACCGGTTTGGCCGAGATAATGCTGATTTTGCCTTTGACACGGGGGTCCAGAATGAAATTTTTACCGGTGATTTGCGAGATGGTCTTGATGACGGCCTTGACGTCCGCATCCTGAAAATTGAACAGCATTTCGCCTTTGCTCAGCACCGGCTTCCTGGTATTGCCTGTGAGTTTGGTCGCTGAAGGGCGAGCAGGTGTGGCTTGCCTGGGTGGCTGTACTGGCTTGGCGGCGCGTGCGGGTTTGCTGACTTTCTTGTTACTTTGACTGGCTTCTCGGCGCAATTTGGCTGCGTCTATGGTCCTTTTAATTGCTTGTTTTCTGTCCTGGGTCCGATCGGGCTCAGGTTTTTTCCGTACCTGCTGTTGTTCCAGTGGTTTGAGTTCGGTCGCCATACTGTCGGGGTGCCAGGCCAGTACCAGCGATAGCAACAGGGCGATAGCCTGATGATTCCGTAATGCAGTGTGTGCGAAAGAAGAAATACGTGATTCGGGTAACCTGAATGCCTGCATCAAACTGTGCATCAGGGAGGGTCTATATGACGGCATTTATGATTCTTGTTATCGTATTTATTTGAGTGGGGTTAGCGTATTCCATTATTCCAGGTCATTTTACTGTGTTCTAGGGCTTCGCGGCCACCCTCCAAGGGCTATCTAAGGAAGTCTGATTCATTCAGAGCTTCCCGCGGTACAGGGAAGTGCCGCCATTTTCAGTCGCGGTAAGTGACTGAAAATGAAGAAAGACGAAAGTCGCACAATCATTTTCCCTTTCTGAAAGTTCATAGCCAAGGATTGTTCCCGGCAATTCTTATTGTATTCCCTCCATCCATGGGGATCAGATAAATTTTTCAGAGTTTCCTTGAGCATTCCTACGCAAGTTGCGGATTCCAGGTCGATTCTGAGCGTAGTAAGCCTGATTGCGCGCCAGAGTATAGCGCGTAAGCATAGTGGAATACATCGGCACTTCCTGTAGCGGGTCTGCAAACCCGGTGAATAATTCCTAAAATTTTGTGACACAGCTGGGAGGGGATTAGAGGCCTGCGACGGGTTGGCTAAGTGGGCACTCGCACAGCCTGATTCAGAAAGCCTGCATAAGCCATTGATAAAACATTTATTCTGTTTTTCTTTCCAATGCAGCCTGATTGTGACCCATTACCTGTGGCTGGGCCCTTCCACTAATCGGAAGTTTACGGTGAAATACGCCGGTGAGCACGCCTTTCATTCATCTACACGTCCATAGCGAATATTCATTGGCCGATGGCATCGTCCGGATCAAGGATCTGGTGAGCTCCGCCACGGCCATGGCCATGCCGGCTATTGCCGTAACCGATCTGGCCAACGTATTTGCGGTAGTGAAGTTCTATCGCGCGGCGGTGGCCGCTGGTGTAAAACCCATTATTGGCTCCGACCTCTGGCTGGAAAACCCTAAAGACCACAACAAGCCCTTCCGATTGGTCTTGCTGTGCCAAAACACTGAGGGCTACCGCAACCTCAATCGCTTGTTAAGCCAGGCCTATATTGAAGGCCAGCATTCGGGTCGTCCTTGCATCAACAGAACCTGGCTGGATGGTCATACAGAAGGATTGATTGCCCTGTCAGGGGCCCAGCAAGGGGAGTTGGGCCAGGCCTTGATGTCTACAGACCAGGCGTCGTCGGAGTCTTTGTTGCAGGAATACCTGGATTGGTTCCCAGGCCGTTTTTATCTGGAACTGCAGCGCAACAGGCAACCGTATCAGGAAGACTATGTGCATGCGGCAGTGGCTTTTGCCGGGCAGCATGGTGTGCCAGTCGTCGCTACCAATCATGTGCATTTCATCAAGCCTGAGGATTTTGAGGCCCATGAAGTTCGGGTCTGTATACATGATAGTCGTGTATTGTCTGACAGCCGCCGGCCCCGCTGCTATACGCGCGAACAGTACCTGCGCAGTGCGGAAGAAATGGCTGAGCTCTTCAAGGATATACCCGAGGCCCTGGAAAATACGGTCGCTATTGCACAGCGTTGTAACTTGCAATTACAGTTCGGAACCTATTTTCTGCCTGACTATCCTGTACCCGACGGTAAAACGATTGATGATGTCTTGCGCGAAGACTCACAAGTGGGCCTGCAGCAACGCCTGCAGGTTATACGTGTGACCGGCGAACGGCCCAATGAAGCGGAATACCAGGCACGATTGGACAGGGAACTGGGCGTTATCATTGACATGGGGTTTCCTGGTTACTTTCTTATTGTCGCCGACTTTATCCAATGGGCTAAACATAACGATGTACCGGTGGGTCCAGGCAGGGGCTCCGGTGCCGGTTCGCTGGTAGCTTATTCCCTGGGTATTACTAATCTTGATCCGATCAAGTATGAATTGTTGTTTGAACGTTTCCTGAATCCCGAGCGTGTGTCCATGCCCGACTTTGATATCGACTTTTGTATGGACAAGCGCGACAAGGTGATTGAGTACGTCACCCAGCGCTATGGCAAGGACAAGGTCTCGCAAATCATTACTTATGGAACCATGGCGGCCAAGGCCGTGGTACGTGACGTGGGGCGTGTACTCGATCACCCCTATGGCTTTGTCGATAAGCTTGCCAAACTGGTGCCGTTTGAGATCGGCATGACTCTGACCAAGGCGCTGGAACTCGAACCTGTACTAAAGGAAAGATATGACAACGATGAAGACGTAAAGGAATTGATTGATATGGCGCTGGCGCTGGAAGGAATGGTGCGTAATGCAGGCAAACATGCGGGGGGCGTTGTGATTGCCCCCACACCGCTGACCGATTTTATGCCGCTGTACTGCGAACAGGGCGGCAAGCAACTGGTGTCACAACTGGATAAGGATGATCTTGAAACCATGGGTCTGGTCAAATTCGACTTTCTCGGCCTGCGCAATCTGACTATTATTGATAAGGCCGTCAAGATCATCAATGCAAAACATCGCGAGAGTGGCGAAGAGCTGTTGAATATTGACCTGCTGCCCATAGACGACGAGGCCAGTTACAAACTGTTAAAGGACTGCAAGACTACGGCGCTGTTCCAGCTGGAATCCCGCGGCATGAAAGATTTAATCCAGCGCCTGCAGCCGGATAATTTTGAAGAAATTGTGGCATTGGTCGCACTGTTTCGTCCCGGTCCCCTGCAATCCGGCATGGTGGATGACTTTATCAATCGCAAGCATGGTCGTGCCAGTATCAAATATCCGCATCCGACATTGGAATCTATCCTGAAACCCACTTATGGCGTTATTCTATATCAGGAGCAGGTGATGCAAATTGCCCAGGAGTTAGCCGGCTACACACTGGGGGGTGCGGATTTGTTGCGACGCGCCATGGGCAAGAAGAAACCGGAAGAAATGGCACGACAACGCGATGTCTTTATTCGGGGTGCCGAGGAGCGCGGCGTTAAGGCCAGGCTTGCCTCTGATGTTTTTGATCTGATCGAGAAGTTTGCCGGTTATGGTTTTAACCGATCCCACTCAGCCGCCTATGCTTTGCTGGCCTATCAAACGGCCTGGCTCAAGGCGCACTATCCGACTGCCTTCATGGCGGCGGTGTTGTCAGCGGATATGGACAACACCGATAAGGTGGTGACCATGCTGGCCGAGTGCCGGGACATGGGTATGGATATCCTGCCACCTGATATAAATCGCTGTGAATATGAATTTGTCCCTACCAGCGACAAGAAGATTCTTTATGGCCTGGGCGCCATTAAAGGTCTGGGGCAGGCAGCCCTGGAAGTCGTCCTGGAAGAGCGTAACCATGGTGGCACATTCAAGGATTTGTTTACTTTATGTAAACGTATAGATTTGCGCAAGGTGAACCGGCGGGTGCTGGATTCCCTGATTCGTTCCGGGGCGCTGGATGGCATGGGCGCCCATCGTGCATCCCTGATGGCGACCCTGGATAAGGCCTTGCAGGCCGCTGGACAGCATTCCAGGAATGCCGAGACCGGTCAGAATGACATGTTTGGGGCCAAGGAAGAAGAACGCGTACGCGAATTCATTGAAACGCCAGAATGGGAAGAGGAGCGACGCCTGGAGGGCGAGAAAGAGACCCTGGGGTTATACCTGACCGGCCATCCCATAGATCGATATCAAGACGAGTTGTCCCATATTACCGATGCCTCGTTGGCCACACTCAGGCCCGATCGCAATAAGTCGGTGGTAGTTGCCGGACTGGTGGTGGCAATGCGAAGCATGCAAACACGCCGCGGTGATCGCATGGCATTTATTACCCTGGATGACAAGACCGGCCGTATCGAATTGGCTGTATTTTCCGATTTGTTTCAATCTCACCGAGACTTGTTGATTAAAGATACCTTGTTGGTAGTGCAGGGTCAGGTCAGCGTTGATGAGTTCACAGGGGGTTTTAAGATGGGGGCGGAGGCGCTTTACAATATTGATCAGGCGCGAAACACATATGCCAAGCGCCTGGAGATCAAGCTCAATGCCGAGCAAATGGCGAATGGTTTTATGATGGATTTGAAATCGGCCTTGCGACCGAGCGAGGAGGGGGCTTGTCCAATAGTCGTGCATTACCAGGGTGCGGAAGCAGAAGCGATTGTGAAACTGGGTCGGGAGTGGCGTGTCCACTTATCCAACGATGTGTTGGATAGCTTACGCGGACTGGCTGGCCTCGAGAGTGTGCGGGTATGTTATGGTTGATGCCTCGCAATTAAGAAACTATGTTAATATTACGCGCGAACATATTGATTTAAATGTGATAGCTTGACACTTCTCCCGTATGAACCAGAACTATCTAGAATTTGAACAATCTATTGCTGATCTGGATGCCAAGATCGAGGCCCTGCAGCATACCGATTCCCAGGGCGATATCGATATTGATGAAGAAATCACTCGCCTTAAAGCCAAGAGTGTCAAACTGACCGAATCGATATTCAGCGCCCTGACACCGTGGCAAATCTCGCAATTGGCGCGTCATCCCCAGCGTCCCTACACGCTGGATTACCTAGATTCGATTTTTACTGATTTTCAGGAGTTGAGCGGTGATCGCCTGTTTGCCGAGGACCCGGCGATGGTGGGCGGTGTGGCCAGGCTGGAGGGACGGCCGGTTATGGTAATAGGCCATCAAAAGGGCAGGGGCACACGCGAAAAAGTCCGCCGCAATTTCGGTATGCCCCGGCCTGAAGGTTACCGTAAGGCCCTGCGCCTGATGCGCCTGGCCGAGCGTTTTCATCTCCCCGTGGTAACTTTTATCGATACACCCGGGGCCTACCCGGGTGTGGGTGCCGAGGAGCGCGGTCAAAGCGAGGCCATTGCGCGCAATCTCTATGTCATGGCCGATCTCAAGACCCCTATTATCAGTGTTGTCATTGGTGAAGGCGGTTCCGGCGGGGCATTGGCTATAGGCGTGTGCGACAAGCTCATCATATTGCAATATTCAACTTATTCAGTCATCTCTCCCGAGGGTTGTGCCTCTATTTTATGGAAGAGCGCGGACAAGGCGCCCGTGGCCGCGGAAGCCATGGGTATTACCGCCGATCGCCTGAAGGAACTGGGGTTGGTCGATGAGATTGTGCCTGAGCCTCTGGGGGGTGCACATCGCGATACGGCCGCGACGACATCAGCGTTAAAAGCACCCCTGGTGGCGGCGGTGAATGAGTTTGCGGGCATTTCTGTCGAGCAGCTTACCGAACGGCGTTATCAGCGCCTGATGCAATACGGCCAGTTTGAAGAGCGCGGATAAGGAATTTTCCTTCCATGAACTGACTCGTATCCTGGCGAACGATCTCCATGTCTCGCCGGGGACCTCGCTGGTCATTGCCTACAGTGGTGGCCTGGATTCCCATGTGTTGTTGCACGCGCTGAGCCGGCAACATAGCTGGCCGCTGGAAGCTGTTCATGTCCATCATGGTTTATTGACCGAGGCCGATACCTGGACTGAACACTGCCAGTCAGTGTGTGAAGCCATGGCGGTGCCGTTGCGCATTGAACATATCACGGTAGATCGCCAATCCAGGTCGGGTCTGGAAGCCGCGGCACGGGAGGCCCGCTATGCGCGTTGGCGAGAGACCCTGGAAGCCAACACCTGTCTGCTTACGGCACATCACCAGGACGACCAGGCCGAAACACTCTTATTGCAGCTTTTGCGCGGTGGAGGTGTGGCAGGCCTGGCTTCGATGGCCGCGTCATGCCCTTTTGCTTCTGGTTATTTGCTCAGGCCCTTGTTAGATTTTACGCGTCAGCAGCTATATCGCTATGCCTTGTCCGAGGGCCTGAGCTGGATTGAGGACCCCAGCAATCAAGACCGGCGGTATCGGCGAAACATTATTCGCCATGAGGTGTTGCCGCGTCTGGAGCAGTCCTGGCCCGGTACCTCGGTTGTGCTGGCGCGCAGCAGCCGCCACTTTGCCGAAGCCCTGCGTGTGCTGGAAGAGATGGCCCGAGAGGACTTGCAGAAGTGCTTGGGGTCCGATGGCGCCCTGTCAATTGCGGGTTTGTTGGCACTGTCCGCGGACCGGCAGCGCAATGCCCTGCGTTTCTGGTGGCGCTTGCGTGGTCATTCCGTGCTCTCCAGTCGTCGTCTGAATCGCTTGTTACAGGAATTGGTAGGCAGCAACAGTCCTCATGCCATTTGGCGCTGGGGCAACAGCGAGATGAGGCGTTATCGCGACAGCCTGCAAATCATGACGCCCTTGCAGTCGACGGATAAGCTCAGGGAGTGGTCCTGGATGCCGGCCCAGGATCCGGCTATCGATGTGCAATTTTATCATCTGAGCCTGCGCAAAACGCGTGGTCAGGGGCTGGCCTTGCGCTGGATGGAATCATCCTGGCGGGTGCGTCTGCGTCGTGGCGGCGAAACCTGCCAACTGGCAGGCAAGCAGCATCACCAGAAGCTCAAGAAATTATTACAAGAGGCAGGTGTCCCACCCTGGCAGCGTGAGCGCTTGCCGCTGGTGTATATCGATGATCAACTGGCAGCGATTGGTTCCATGTGGGTATGTGAGCCCTTTGCCGCACAGGAATGTGACGAAGCAGTGAGTGTTGAGGTGTCGGCACTGCCTTGAGAGCTGGTTTTCCCGTATTGATAACTTGTGGTTGTCTGAAGGCAGCGCTTCTGGTACGTTGTTTTCCCGTGCAGGTGTACCGTTTCCTGACCGGGTTCCCATGACAAAATTCATATTTATCACAGGTGGCGTAGTGTCTTCCTTAGGGAAGGGTATTGCTTCCGCCTCGCTGGCCGCATTGCTTGAAGCGCGCGGCCTCAACGTTACCCTGCTGAAACTGGATCCCTATATTAATGTAGATCCGGGCACCATGAGTCCGTTTCAGCATGGTGAAGTCTTCGTTACTGAGGACGGTGCCGAGACCGATCTGGACCTGGGTCACTACGAACGTTTTGTGCGCACCACAATGAAACGCAGTAATAATTTTACCACCGGTCAGATTTACGAAAGCGTTATACGCAAGGAAAGGCGCGGCGATTATCTCGGCGGTACTGTGCAGGTGATTCCACATGTGACCGACGAAATCAAGCGCTGCGTTAATGAAGGCGCCGGCGATGCCGATGTCGCCATGATAGAGATAGGGGGCACCGTCGGTGACATAGAATCCCTGCCTTTTCTTGAAGCGATACGCCAGATGGGCATAGAGATGGGCTCCAGCAATGTGGTCTATATGCATTTAACGCTGGTGCCTTATATCGCTGTTTCAGGTGAGATTAAGACCAAGCCGACTCAACATTCTGTTAAAGAATTGCGTTCCATCGGAATACAGCCCGACATTCTTATGTGTCGTTCTGAGCAGGCTGTTCCGGATGCTGAAAGACAGAAGATCGCCCTGTTTACCAATGTACCGGCCCGCGCCGTGATTTCCGCTGTTGATGTGGACAGTATTTATAAGATCCCCGGCTTGCTGCACGAACAGTATCTCGACGACATTGTAGTGGAAAAATTAAAATTGAATGTGCCGCCAGCAGACTTGACCGAATGGGACAAGGTGGTTGAGGACATGCTGCATCCCGAAGGCGAGGTGACCGTGGCCATGGTTGGCAAGTATGTGAATCTCACCGAGTCGTACAAATCTTTATCCGAGGCATTAATACACGCCGGTATACATACACGCAACAAGGTCAATATTCGTTATGTTGATTCAGAAGATGTAGAGCGCACCGGCACAGATGTACTAAATGATGTTGATGCTATTCTGGTGCCGGGTGGTTTTGGTGAGCGCGGTACCGAAGGCAAGATACAGGCCATTGCTTATGCGCGCACACATAACATCCCCTATCTCGGTATTTGTCTGGGGATGCAAATGGCGGTAGCCGAGTTTGCTCGTGATGTAGCCGGGCTGCAAGGGGCGCATAGCACGGAATTTAATCGTGATACCGAGCATCCCGTTATTGGATTGATAACGGAGTGGATGGAAAAGGATGGCAGCAGACAACAGCGCGATGAAGACAGCGATCTCGGTGGTACTATGAGGCTGGGCGCACAGGAGTGTAACCTGGAAAAAGGATCATTAGTACATACCCTGTATAAAAAAGATGTCATTAAAGAGCGTCATCGTCATCGTTTTGAATTTAATAATGCTTATCAGGAGAGACTGGAAGCAGCTGGTCTAAAGATTACCGGTAAATCAATAGATGGCGGCCTCGTTGAAATTATCGAAGTGTCTGATCACCCCTGGTTTATTGGTGTGCAGTTTCATCCGGAATTTACTTCCACGCCACGCGATGGCCATCCCCTTTTTACAGGCTATATCAATGCCGCACGGCAATATCAGGCGCAGAGTAGTGAGGCCCAGGTCGCCACACAATGAAGTTATGTGATTTTGAGGTGGGCCTGGATAAGCCCATGTTTCTTATTGCCGGCCCTTGTGTAATCGAATCTGAGCAGTTGGCAGTGGATACCGCGGGTGAGCTAAAAGAAATTACCCAACGCTTGAGTATACCTTTTATTTATAAGTCATCATTCGATAAAGCCAACCGAAGTTCCACGTCTTCCTTTCGTGGCAATGGTCTTGAAGAAGGCCTGGCCATTCTGGAAAAAGTAAAAAAAGAGATTGACGTACCGGTATTAACGGATGTGCACGAGGCATCACAAGTCGGTGCCGTGGCCAGCGTTGTCGATGTCTTGCAAACCCCCGCTTTCCTCTGTCGGCAAACCGATTTTATTCAGACCGTGGCCGCCAGTGGCAAACCGGTGAACATCAAGAAGGGCCAGTTTCTTGCGCCACAGGACATGATGAATGTTGTTCAAAAGGCGTATGAGGCAGGGGGTGAGGGCAGAATTATGGTGTGTGAACGAGGTGCCAGTTTTGGTTACAACAATCTGGTGTCAGATATGCGTTCATTGGCCATTATGAGACAAACAACTTGCCCGGTGGTCTATGATGCCACGCATTCGGTGCAGCTACCCGGTGGCCGGGGCACTGCGTCGGGTGGTCAGCGGCAGTTTATCCCGGTATTGGCACGTGCCGCCTTGGCGGCAGGTGTATCCGGTGTTTTTATGGAAACCCATCCCGAGCCGGATAAGGCATTAAGCGATGGGCCTAATGCCTGGCCTTTGGGTGAGATGGAGGCCTTATTAGCAATGCTCAAGGACGTGGATGCCCTGGTGAAACGCAAGCCATTTCCGGAAGATGCGTTGCCGGCTTCCAGTTCCTAGTATGTCAATCTCTCAATTTCCTAACACAAAAAGATCATGACAGATATATCACACATACATGCACGTGAAGTGCTTGATTCACGCGGCAATCCTACGGTTGAAGCAGACATAACCTTGTCCTCCGGTGCTTTCGGGCGTGCTTCGGTGCCATCCGGTGCTTCTACGGGGGAGCGTGAGGCCGTTGAGTTGCGTGATGGCGATAAACACCGCTATCTTGGTAAAGGTGTGCTGCAGGCCGTTAAGAATGTGAATATCGAAATCAGCAGCGTGCTTACAGGTAAAGATGCGGCCGATCAGCAAGCTATCGATCGGATTCTGATTGAACTGGATGGCACCGAGACCAAGAAGCGACTGGGCGCCAATGCCTTGCTGGCTGTCTCTCTGGCCGTTGCCAAGGCCTCCGCGGCCGATGCGGGGTTGCCCTTATATCGCTACCTCGGGAATGAGGCTGCGTTCTCACTGCCGGTGCCGATGATGAATGTCATCAATGGTGGTGTCCATGCTAACAACAGCGTGGATTTGCAGGAGTTCATGATCTTGCCGGTGGGTGCTTCCAGTTTCTCTGATGCCTTGCGTTGGGGTGCCGAGGTCTTTCATGCCTTAAGAAGCGTGTTGAGCAATAAAGGCATGAACACAAGTGTGGGTGACGAGGGCGGCTTTGCCCCCGATCTGGGTTCGAATGAAGAAGCCATACAGGTCATACTCGAAGCTATCGATGCAGCCGGTTATCAAGCTGGTAAGGATATCTATCTGGGTATTGATGCGGCCAGTTCCGAATATTATCAGTCAGGTGAGTATGTGTTGGCATCAGAAGGCAAGCGATTGGATTCGGATGCTATGGCGGAATTTTTCAGCAAATGGTTAGATAAATATCCCATTATCACAATAGAAGACGGTATGGACGAGAATGACTGGAATGGCTGGAAAACACTGACTACCATGCTGGGCTCTAAAGTTCAGTTGGTGGGTGATGACGTGTTCGTTACCAATACCAGAATATTCAAGCAAGGTATAGAGAAGGGTATCGCCAATTCTATTCTCATCAAGGTCAACCAGATCGGTACGTTGACCGAAACTCTGGCGGCAATCAATATGGCCAAGGACGCAGGTTACACGGCTGTTATCTCACACCGTTCCGGTGAAACAGAAGATACCACGATAGCGGATATCGCTGTCGCGACAGGGGTTGGCCAGATCAAGACAGGCTCCTTGTCGCGCTCGGATCGTATCGCCAAATATAATCAATTATTGAGAATTGAGGAGGACCTGGCAAGAAAAGCAAGCTATGCAGGTTTTGATGCCTTCCCTATGTTAACGGACAGTTAAACGGAAGCATGTATGACGTGGCGTGCCGAAAAAATCGTTCGCTACATCCTTGTTGTACTGATTGTACTGCTGCAATATCCACTCTGGTTTGGTGATGGCAGTCTGATTAATGTCTGGCGACTTAAACATGAGATTAATCTTCAGAAAACAGAAAATACCCGCTTGCGTGAAAGAAATCGAACATTGGAGGCTGAGGTTACTGACCTCAAGCACGGACTGAAAGCGTTGGAGGAACGTGCGCGTTCGGAGTTGGGGATGGTAAAGAAGGGGGAAACCTTCTTTCATGTCATAGAGGAAAAATCCGCCAAAACAAAAAAGTGATGAGTCCCTATCGGATCTTGTTACTTCAGAAAACTTCTGAATAAGCTCATCCTGGACTTTTCAGAGGCCGTAAACGAAAATGCGTTTTATTGTTTACTCACATTGTTCAGAGTTTCCTTAATGAAATTCCACCCACCAAATGAGCATGGAGAACAGGAATAACCCGAAAAAAGACACTTCAATCAGTAGTAACATATTGGTAATGCGTCGAGCTTGCGGTTTCATGGGTATCCAGACACGTCGCGTATACCAGCGCCAGCCAGGTATCCATGACCATCGTCGAAAACGGCCGAAGTATGCAAATAAGCTGGTACCCCAGGCATTCAGGCTTTTATCGACTTCATCCTTGTGTTGTTCCTGTTCTTGATCAGACAAACCATCATAGTCTTCCACGATAATCAGCGTGCTACCGATATCGCTGGGTTCAATACTCAGCACGGTGCGGCGTTTAATACCACTGTCATAATGGATTATTAATTCTTGATTCGAAGTTCGCTTGACCTTTATAGCGACATTTACATGCTGTAGGTTGCTAAGGTTCTCGAATTCTAGTTGATATGCATCCCCGCCACTCTTGTCAAATGACTTGAAAACATAGTATGGATTGACCCTTATTATTGCTTCAATGTCATCACAAAATGTTTTTAATGTTTCCGGTTTGTGACGTGTTGGGATACGTATCCATGCCGAGTTGGATGTGGCATTGGCAGGGGCGAGTGTATTGTTGGGATCGGTATCATTCATTTGGAAAAGGTATAATGCATAAAGGTGTATTTAGGGTTTTAACTATAGGGTCCAGTGCCATGCGGGAGCGATAACCTTCAACTCCTTTCGGCCTAGGTGATCCTATTACAATAACATCTGGTTTCAATTCCTGAGCGGCACTGATCAGACATTCATGAGGTTTGCCGGTCATTACGCGGTATTGGTAGGTGTAGTTGTTACTTGTAAATTCTTTCACGAGTTTATCGGTGTGCTCGATGATTTCTTTTTCCAGTTGCGACTCAATATAGTCACCATAGGTTTTCTGCGTAGAGGCATTATTCAACCAGTCGTCACCTGTCATACCTTTCCAGAAATCAGGTACGACGACAAGATGATAGACAGAACAATGAGAATCGCCAAGCTGGTAAATAAATTGTTCGGCCGCTTTAGCGCCTGGAGTGCCGTGACTGGCCAGTAATATCTTTTCTATATTTTTCATTGTATGTAAAAAAAAGTCCCGCAGATTCTCTGCGGGACCTGACGCTACGTCAAGAATTATTATTATTTTGGTATAAACATTACGACCAGCAGAGCGAGAATGAGAGAAACAGCTAGTGCTATAAGGTCCTCGGCACGGTCACTTTTGAAAATTGAGAGGGCAGAGCCTCTTTCCCATTTTGAATCAGACATAGTTATTTTCTCCTAGCTAAATCGTTTCTGCGACAAACAACATGATGACAATACCGGCACCTATCGCCTTGGTAGTGCCAACGACAGTACCAATGATCAACGGTTGTCCCCCTGCCTGTTTAATCGAAGACATGGTGATCTGCATGCCCAGTCCGATAAGACCAAAGGCAAAGAACCAGACGATTAACTGACGGAACTTCTTGACACGTTTGGCGGTAAAACGTACTGCTTTATGCGCCTTTTTGAGTATCTTGCTGTTACTTTTCGACATTACCTTGGCGTTCACAAGACCGCGCAGGGTATCGTCGTCGTCAATAGACATGATTTTGCCATTTTCGATCAGTCGCATCAGAGCAGCCTTACGATCTTCACGTTGCACTTTGTCCATTTCCGCAGTCAGCGCCGCTTTCTTCTCATCATTCAGCATCTTCTTCTCGGAGACCTTGGTATTATCGAAATATTTACCTTTGTAATGGTTCGCTGGAGCGAAAACACCGGTAGAAGACAGGGAAAACATGAGGATAAAGCCCAGGACGAATAACGGGAACTTGCCGATGACGATCTGGCCAATGTTGACCTTCTGGGCGCCTTCTTCACGTTTCACATACCAGACTGCCAACCACAATACGATAATAGGCAAGAACAGTACGCGCGTGATGTTGAAGATTTCCGCAACCTTCAGGGTTTCAATGCCATCAGGCTGAAAGGACAGGGCGGCACCCGCGACTTGTGCGGAGTTCAGGATGCCCGTACCGGCCCAAGCGCCAAACTGTACGGGACCCATGCCCAGGGCATGGCCGACTGGTGGGAAAATAAACATCATAAACACACCCCAGAGCAGGATGGTGCCGATGGTGTAGGCAATTTCCGTGGACTTGGCTACGACCACAGGCGCAGCCGCCACTGTGGCTGACACACCACAAACACCCATGCCCGCGGATAGTACACCGGACATGGAGTTAGGGATTTTCTTTCGTGACCCCATCCATAGCACCATACCGACAGAACCGAGTACGAAAAAGCCGATCAAGACGACGGACAGCTGACCCAGATTCTTCAGCTCGGCCATGCTGTACAGGGTGCCCAGCAGGATCACACCGGTCTTAAGGCCCAGGCGAGAGAGGCGTACGCCATTTTCCGCCCAACTGGGGACCTTGAAGACGTTAACAATGACAATGCCTGATATGATGCCCAGGACAACGTAGTTCAGTCCCAGCAGTTTGTGGATGGGCTTACCCGTGTCGCCGACCTTGCCCATGGCTTTACTGAGCACCGCAATTTCCGGTGCGAACCACCATTTAACGATTAAGGCGACCGCCAGGATAAATAGGGCACCCCCGATAGTGGACAGATAGTAATCGGCCTGGCCTTCGCTGGGTGTGGCTAGCATCTGCCACAATCCGACAACAATACCGACAATGCCCGCCGTGGTTGCGATATAGACCATTTCGTCCATATTTTTCGTTTGACCTACCGCCTTGATAGCACCAGTCAGCATGCCGCTGTTTACGGCATAGCCGTAAACCGCCATGATGATGCCTAAAATCAGCGTGGCCGGAGTTTTTTGTGTGTAGACCATTTAGTTACTCCTCCGATGAAGTGGTTATTGTGCTCATTCAAACTCACCCCCTATGCAGGTTCGCTAGAGCCGGTCCGATGACGCTGGACCGTGGGCTTATTAGGTTTTCCTTATGTACCCATCAAATGCGCTTGCAGCATTCAAGCATATGGCTTGTAGCACGACAAGCATGAAATCTGTGATATTTTGCACAGTAGTATTAGCCGTAGAGGGGGTGATACGGGGGGTATTTTAGTAAATGCTAAAAGAGCTTATAAATGGTTGTTTAACGAAGAAGACGATAATTAGAATATCGTTAACAGATTATAGCTACATTTTACATGCAGGCAGGGTGGCCTTATAGGGTAATTCCTGTAGTTTCAGAGCTTGTGTGTAGCCGCTATCAAAATAGATTCCTTCGCCTTCGATGGCCTTGATTTGGGTAATGGCCAGTATGTCCATGCCCCCACCGGGCGCAGGCTGAACCTCGACGATAGTGCCTGCTGATTGCTCACCAAACTCGTGCGCATACAATGTATCTCCCGGTTTACAGCCCCTTTCATCGGCTGTCGAAAAGCGATACATGCGCTGTTTCAATTTTCCCAGATATTGCATGCGGGCCACGATTTCCTGTCCAGGATAACAGCCTTTCTTGAAGTTCACGCCCTGGATCAAGTCGAGATTGGCCATTTGTGGGATAAAGGCTTCACTGGTGGCGGTCACAACGCTGGGCAAACCCGCATGTATATCCATCCAATGCCAGACCTGGCTGCTCACGGCTGCAGCGCCCTGTTGCACGCATTTTTTCCATAAGCTGGCAAGTTGGTGGGTGGGGCCTGAAATCAGAAAACGATGACAGGATGTTGACGTCGGCCCGGCAATGGCGATGACCGTACCCCATGCGGTAGTGTTGCATGCATCCACGGTTTCTGGGTATTCGATTCCCGCACTTTTTAGTATTTGACTGGCCTTGGGGCCTGTCAAACCAAATTGCACCATGTTCTCTGCGTGTTCCAGAGTGACCTTGGCGCGCATCACATATATCCGCAGGCGTTTGCTGATGCCTTCTTGCAATTCGCCGGGTAGCAGCAAGTGGGTGACGCCATCAGCTGTACGCCAGATTCTGAATAACGCCAACATACGGCCCTTGGGTGTACAGTAGGCGCTGAGTTGGCTGTGGTTTTCGTCAATCAGTCGTATATCGTTGGTAAATTGTCCTTGCAGGAAGGTCTCCATGTCTTCACCCTGCACGTGGATTTGCGCGTAACAGGAGAGATCAGTGATTATGGTACTATTTTGAGCGGTCTGTATGTCCGTCCGCAAGTCCCCAAATCGGGCATGACCGTCGACGTCAAATATACCGCCCTGGGACTCAATAAATTTTTGCCAATCCGGGTTCACTGCCTACCTCTATTGGAAGGACCAATAGTTAATGTATGGTTGAATGCTATCTATAAATTAAAGTTATTGCATCATAGCTAAATTGTGCCAACATAGGGTACATGCCGGCAGGTTGATTCGCCTGCCAAATACTCACAACTGTTAAGGATAAACAGTCATTCAGGACGTTATGGACAAAAATAAAGCCCGGCCTGTTTTTCTGAATTTGTTCAAGTTGCACCTACCCATAGGGGGTCAGGTCTCTATTCTGCATCGCATCAGCGGGTTTGTGCTGATATTGATAATTCCAGTCGTTCTTTATGGATTGCAGCTATCGCTGGCAAGTGAGGAGGGATATCGTCGTGTGCTGGCATGGCTATCGTTGGATATTATCAAGGCAATGTTGCTTGTTGTTTTTGTTGTACTGACACAGCATTTCTTTTCCGGTGTGCGTCATCTGTTGCTGGATATTGATGTCATGGCAGACAAGCAGTCAGCCAGAGTGACTGCCTGGTCGACCTTGATTGCCACAGTCGGCATATCCATCTGGGTGGGGTGGCGCTGGTGGTAAGACGCTGGCGATTTGGTGGCGCCCATGCCGGGTTAATGGAATGGCTGTTTCAGCGATTAAGCGCCCTATATCTGGGGATTTGTTTTATATTCCCCGTTGTTTATTTTTCACTCTATCCATTGAATGATCATGCCTCCTGGGTGGCCTGGTGGTCGCAAGCCTCTGTACGACTGGCTATGGGGCTGCTCTTCCTGAGTCTGTACCTGCATGCCTGGATAGGGGCACGCAGCATAGCCTTGGATTATGTTAAACCCTTTGCTTTGCGTTTCATGACATTAATGGCCTTCGGTCTGTTCCTGTTGTTATTGTCCATGTGGTCTATTCAATTATTGCTCTCCATGGGACCTGTATGAACCTGCCGCGTCGAAGATTTGATTGCCTTGTCATAGGTGCCGGCGGCGGCGGCCTGCGTGCGGCCTTGCAACTGGCGCAAGCCGATGCCCATGTCGCTGTCGTGTCCAAGGTGTTTCCCACGCGCTCACATACTGTCGCGGCGCAAGGCGGCATGAATGCTGCTTTGGGTAATGTCTCTCCGGACAACTGGCATTGGCATATGTATGACACCGTCAAGGGCAGCGATTACCTGGGGGACCAGGATGCCATTGAGTACATGTGTCGTGCGGCATCACGTCTGGTGGTTGAACTGGAGCACTACGGCGTACCGTTTACTCGCCTGCAAGACGGCCATATTTACCAGCGTCCTTTTGGCGGTCAGAGTCAGAATTTTGGCGGCGAACAAGTGGCGCGCACCTGTGCGGCGGCCGATCGTACGGGTCATGCTATTTTGCACGCACTTTATCAGCAGAACCTGAAGGCCAAGACCCATTTCTTTGATGAATTCTTTGTAATCGATTTATTATTAGACAATGAAGGCTGCGCCCTGGGTGCGTTGGTGTTGGACATCGAAAGCGGTGAGCCGCTAATCATTGAGGCCAAGACAACCCTGCTGGCTACCGGCGGCGCCGGCCGCATGTTCCGTACTTCCACCAATGCCATGATCAATACCGGCGATGGCATGGCCATGGCCTTGCGTGCCGGGATTCCGTTGCAGGATATGGAGTTTTTTCAGTTTCATCCCACGGGCATCGCCGGCGTCGGTGTGCTGATATCAGAAGGTGTGCGTGGTGAGGGTGGCTATCTTGTGAATAGCGAGGGTGAGCGCTTTATGGAGCGCTACGCACCCAATGCCAAGGACCTGGCCAGTCGTGACGTCGTCGCCCGCGCCATTGCCATAGAGGTAAGAGAAGGACGGGGCTGTGGCCCCAACAAGGACTACACCTTGCTCAAAGTCGACCACCTGGGGGCGGATATAATCAAGAAACGCCTACCAGGCATACGAGAGTTGGCCATACGTTTTGCCGGCACCGACCCTATTGATGCTCCCATACCGGTATATCCCACAGCGCATTATACCATGGGCGGTATACCCACCAACCGGCAAGGGCAAGTCGTAGTGCCGGTACAACACGGGCCGGAAGAACCTGTACCGGGACTCTATGCCGTGGGTGAGTGCGCCTGTGTCTCCGTGCATGGCGCCAATCGCCTGGGCGGGAATTCATTGCTCGATATCGTCGTTTTTGGGCGCGCTGCCGGCAATCATATCCTCGAGTATCTAAAAGAAACCCGGACACATAGAGGTGTGAGGAGTGCGCCCATAGAACGGATCCTTTCACGTTTAATGCGCTGGCAGCGGACAGGTTCG
Organism: Gammaproteobacteria bacterium; assembly: GCA_036986275.1. Taxonomy (GTDB): domain Bacteria; phylum Pseudomonadota; class Gammaproteobacteria; order Acidiferrobacterales; family SZUA-150; genus BTRG01. The sequence goes on from BTRG01000009.1 coordinate 44,396, forward strand.
GGTGAGTCGGTCGATAGAGTACAGGAAGACTTGCGCAAGACCATGGAAGATTACTGTGGCGTGTTCCGAACCCAGGATATCCTGGATGAAGGCGTGCAAAAGGTGCTGGAGCTGGAGGCGCGTATGCAGGAAGCGGTATTAAAAGACCAAAGCAAGGTCTTTAATACGGCGCGTATAGAGGCCCTGGAGCTAGAGAATTTAATGGATGTATCGCTGGCGACCGTGATTTCGGCGGCGGCACGCCAGGAGAGTCGCGGTGCGCATTCGCGGCTGGATTATCCCGAGCGCGATGATGTGCGTTGGTTGAAGCATACCTTGTATTCCAGGCAAGACAGGAAACTGGATTACAAACCCGTGCGCATGAAGCCCTTGAGCGTGGATTCCTTTCCACCGAAAGAGCGCGTTTACTGAAGGGCCAGGCCAGGAGTCACCGTGCGTTTTTCCATTTACCGCTACAACCCGGAGCAGGACCAGACGCCTTATATGCAGGAGTTCGTTCTGCCGGACGGTCATGACGCCATCATGTTGCTCGATGCCTTGTTGCTGTTTAAACAGCAGGACGATAGCCTGAGTTTCAGGCGTTCCTGCCGGGAAGGAGTTTGTGGTTCGGACGCCATGAACATCAATGGCCGTAATGGGCTGGCCTGTATTATGCCCTTGAAAGACTTGCCGAATAAGGTCGAAATCAGACCCTTGCCTGGCCTGCCTGTCATCCGTGATCTGGTTGTGGACCTGGAACCGTTTTACAACCAATACCGCACCGTGAAGCCCTGGCTGATTAATCACGACCCGGAGCCGGAAAACGAGCGACTACAGACACCGGAAGATAGAGAGAAATTAGATGGGCTCTATGATTGCATCTTGTGTGCCTGTTGCTCCACATCTTGCCCGCCATTCTGGTGGAACCCGGATCGTTTTTTGGGGCCGGCTGCGTTGCTACAGGCCTGGCGTTTTCTGGCCGATACCCGTGATCAGGCCGCGGGAGAGCGTCTGGATATGCTGGAAGACCCATATCGTTTGTTTCGCTGCCACTCCATCATGAATTGCACCGATGTCTGTCCCAAGGGGCTCAATCCCACGCGCGCAATTGGGATGATCAAACAGGCCCTGCTGAAACGTGGAAACTGAAATATCAGGGTCGGCTGAGACACGTCGTCTGCTATGGCGTTGTCGCCGTGGTCTGTTGGAACTGGATATTGTCCTGCAACGATTTTTGGAAGCAGAGTACTCAGGCCTGGCCGAACAAGATAAGCGCTGCTTCCGCGATCTGCTTGAGGTTCAGGATAATGCCCTGCTGGAATATCTGCATGACCCAGATAAATGCCCCGATTTACAATTAAAGCAATTTATTAATAAATATCTGTAATGTATTGAATATAAAAATAAATAATTCAATATTACTCTGCTATTTGCAAACAGGTATCTATGGCGGCGGCGTTCTGGTGACGGTGCTGTTGCTGCGGCCTGCCGAGCTGGCTGTGCCGGTGCTGCTATTGATGTTGCTTATGGGCCGGCATGATGTCAACTCCGGCAATACTGCGCCGGCGATTTCACGATTACGATGGGACCGGCAGGGCTATGCTATCCAGCAGGGTACCGAGTCGGAGTTTAAGGCGTGCATCCTGAACGGTTATCAACTCAGCCAGTTATTCATCTTTGTCGTGCTCACTGCGCGGGCAAACGGTGCCCGATACAATCTACTGATTATTCGGGGCGCGATTACTCGGGAAGACTTTCGAATGCTCACGCAGCATTTATTGTGGCGCTCACATCTTCAACATAACCCTCGCACGTTACAGGGCGCGGCTTAGAGCCTCTGATTGCGCGTCCGTGTTGGGTGACAGCAGGGTGTCGTGTTCGGCATCCGCACCGCCAGGCTCGGGGTAGTCGCGTGTGAAATGCAGACCACGACTTTCTTTTCTGGCCAGAGCGCTGCGGACGATAAGTTCGGCGACGAGCACCAGGTTACGCAACTCGACCAGGTCATTAGTAACTTTAAAGTTACTGTAGTATTCCCGAATCTCGTCTTTCAGCAGATCTATACGGTGTTGCGCGCGTTGCAGGCGTTTGCTGGTGCGCACAATACCGACATAGTCCCACATAAAGTGTCGCAGCTCTTCCCAGTTGTGCGAGACCACCACTTGCTCATCGGCATCGGTTACCCGGCTTTCATCCCAGGGTGGCAAGGTTTTGGTGAGATAGGGCAGGTCGGGAAGTTTCTTGATAATGTCTTCAGCTGCGGATTGGGCAAATACCAGGCATTCCAGCAGCGAGTTGCTGGCCAGGCGATTGGCGCCATGCAGGCCGGTGGAGGCACATTCCCCTATGGCATAGAGACCGGAAATGTCGGTGCGCGCATGCAGGTCCGTGACGATGCCGCCGCAGGTGTAATGCGCGGCCGGTACCACCGGGATGGGTTCCCGGGTCATGTCATAGCCAAAATCCAGACAGCGTTTATAGATAGTGGGAAAGTGTTCTTTTATAAATTCCTCGGGTTGGTGGCTGATATCCAGATTGACGTGACTGATGCCATGACGCTTCATCTCGAAGTCTATGGCGCGGGCGACAATGTCACGTGGCGCCAATTCGGCACGTTCGTCATGAGCTGACATAAAGCTGTCGCCATTGGGTAGGGAAAGCTTGCCGCCTTCGCCGCGTACGGCCTCGGTGACCAGGAATGACTTGGCCTGGGAGTGATACAGGCAAGTGGGATGAAATTGCACGAATTCCATATTGGCCACACGGCAGCCAGCGCGCCAGGCCATGGCAATGCCGTCACCGGTCGAGGTGTCGGGATTGCTGGTGTACAAATAGACTTTAGAGGCTCCGCCGGTGGCCAGCACCACGAATTTAGCCAGGTAGGTGTCCACATCGCCTGAAGATTTATTGTAGACATAAGCCCCCAGGCAGCGGTTTCCCCCCGGCAGATGAGCCTTTTGCTGCATAATCAGGTCTATGGAAATGGCATGCTCCTGTATGTTGATGGAAGCATGTCCGCGGACCTGTTGTTCCAGTGTCGTTGCCACGGCCCGGCCCGTGGCATCGTTGGTATGTATGACCCGGCGATGGCTGTGTCCGCCTTCGCGTGTCAGGTGGTAGTCAGAATGACCGTCAGAAGCCTGGCTGAAAGACACACCGCGGTCTATGAGCCATTGTATGGCCGTAGGTCCATGATGTACGACAAAATCAACGGTGTCGGTATGGCAAATACCGGCACCGGCTCTCAGGGTGTCTTCTATGTGACTTTCAAAAGAGTCCTCGTCCTGGTTCAAGACAGCGGCGATACCACCCTGGGCATAGAGACTGGAACCTTCGGTGAGCGGGCCCTTGGCCAGCAGGCAAATCGAGGCATGGTCGGCCAAGCGTAGCGCCAGGCTCAAGCCGGCGGCGCCAGCGCCAATAATCAAGACATCAGATGCGAATGTTGTAGACATATCAGGCGGTCGCTCTGTTTTGGAGTAATCCTAGCATAGGCTTATTTAATCTGGGTAAACTCCCGGGTTGTTGACTTAAAGTGTTGCTTATATAGCTTAAAACATGAAGGAACAAAAGGCGCAGAAATATCAATGATAACGAACTTTTTACACATCCCAGGGTCTTTTAAAGCAGTGGATCACTGTCTCTTATGTGGTTTTGAGGTCTGTGTTTCGAGTGGTAATGAATGAGCGCAGATAATCGGAGCGTAGACGGAGAGCTGGTGGCAAGGGTGCAGCGTGGCGACAAGGCGGCCTTTGATCTGCTGGTACGCAAGTACCAGCACAAGGTAATGAAACTGGTCGGGCGTTTTGTGTTTGATCAGGGTGCGGTCGAGGATGTCACCCAGGAAGCCTTTATAAAGGCTTACCGCGCCATAGGAAACTTTCGCGGTGAAAGTGCATTTTATACCTGGCTTTACCGTATCGCCGTGAATACCGCCAAGAATCACCTGGTGTCCATGAGCCGACGGCCGCCAGGGACTGACGTCGAGACAAGTGACGCGGAAATGATGGAATCGGGTGCCAGCTTGAGAGAGATCGCGACACCAGAATCCCATCTGCTGACCGATGAGATAGTGGCGACAGTGCAGGAAACCATTGCTGCCTTGCCGGAGGATTTACGTACGGCGATTACCCTCAGGGAATTCGACGGTCTAAGTTATGAAGAGATCGCAAATGTAATGGCGTGCCCTATCGGCACTGTGCGATCAAGAATATTCAGGGCGCGAGAGGCCATCGATGCAAAACTGGCCCCTCTAATCGAGAAGTAACTGGGTGATATTGCAGTAAGTGGTTGTGTGGGGACCAAAGAGTTATGAGTGATAAAGAAAAATTATCCATACTGATGGATGACGAGACTAATGCCGCGGAAAGAGAGCGCATCATCGATGCCATCTCCCGGGATCAGGCGCTACGAGAGATCTGGAGCCGCTATCATCTGATAGGCACCGTTATACGCCAGGAGAGTGCAGCCCATGGAGCCGAGGTCCTGCCCCGACGTATTGCTGCCGGTATTGAAGTGGAAACATCCTCCACATCCACAGTTGTCTCCATGCCCATACGCCAACGGCCAATGGCAAAAATGGTAGGGAGTCTGGCCATTGCTGCGTCTGTAGCGGTGGTGGCGCTGATTGGCGTCCAGTTTCGCGCGCCTGATAGCAAGCAGTCTGCCGCGCAAATGGTTGCCACTACAGTCCCCGTTGCCACCAAAGATTACATTCGTGCCGCTGGTGAAACACGCTGGAAACAGCGTCAGCCTGGTACCGAGCATAAGCTTAATATGTATCTGGTGGAGCATAATGAATTCAGTCCCACGACCAGCATCAAGGGCATGATGAATTACGGGCTTATCGCCGGGTACGATAACAGGAAATGAAACCCTTCTTCACCCGCTATCGTTCTCTGTTATTTGCGGGCTTGTTGTCTATCACTGCCGGGGCGTATGCTGACGATGTCGCGCATGACTGGCTTATAAAAATGAGCCATGCCGCCCGTAAACTCAACTATCAGGGTACGTTTGTTTACCAGCATGGTAATCAGATAGAGGTTATGCGCATCCTGCACAGTGTGAGTGACGAAGGTGTGCGTGAGCGTCTGTTATCGCTCAATGGCGCGCGTCGGGAAATCATACGGGATAATGATCTTGTACGTTGTTATCTGCCGGATGAGAACGCGGTCATGGTAGGACATCGCAAGGCCAACCAAAAAAGCTTTCCCAGCATACTACCGTCTCGGCTCAAGGCCCTGGATGATAACTACACCATGATTCTGGGAGGTGTGGATCGCATTTCGGATCGTCAGGCACAGCTGATCGCGATAAAACCGAAAGATGATTATCGCTACGGTTATCGCTTATGGGCGGATCGGGAGACCGGCCTGCTGGTCAAGACTGACTTGGTAGCACCGGATGGTAAACTCATTGAGCAATTCATGTTCACCGATGTGCAGATCGGTCAAAAGATCGATCCGCAAGACCTGAGACCCAGCAATGCCGGCAAGGACATGGTGTGGCATCGCGACTCGACCAGCGGCGCCATAGACATGCATCAATCTCGTTGGAATTTACAAGGCGCACCCAAGGGTTTCCGGCAGACGGCATATATGAGACGCAGGATGTCCATGCAGCAACAACCAGTGGAACACCTGGTGTTGTCCGATGGCTTGGCCGCCGTGTCGATTTTTATAGAAGAGATTGATAAAAAGAGAAATTCCAGCATGTCTGGGCTCAACAGCATGGGCGCGGTACATGCTTATACTTCTGTGCTTGATAACTATCAAATTATCGTGGTGGGTGAAGTCCCGGCCAAGACAGTATCAGCCATAAATAGTGGGATTTCCCTGAATCGTTAAAAACGCCTGAAATTCAGAGCCTGATTCATTTCTCACTGTTTTCCAAATACGTTATCATGGCGCCCGCGATTACAGGGCATCACGAGCTAAATCAATAAAGGGCGCCGCTGGCGCCTTTTCCTATGGGTTTTATTACAAAAATACCGGCATGAGTGATTGGGACCAAAGTCTAATCCGCAATTTTTCCATAATTGCACATATCGATCATGGCAAATCCACTATCGCGGATCGTTTTATACAACGATGTGGGGGCCTGGAGGACAGGGAGATGCAGGAGCAGGTGCTGGATTCCATGGAACTGGAAAAAGAGCGCGGCATTACCATCAAGGCGCAGAGCGTGGCCTTGCCTTACATAGCGCGCGATGGCAAGACCTATCATTTGAATATGATTGACACTCCGGGCCACGTGGATTTTTCCTATGAGGTGTCACGCTCACTGACAGCGTGTGAGGGGGCCTTGCTGATCGTCGACGCCGCCCAGGGCGTGCAGGCCCAAACCGTTGCCAATTGTTATACTGCGGCCGAGCTCAATCTCGAGATTGTGCCGGTACTGAACAAGATTGATTTGCCCGCCGCCGAACCGGAGCGGGTCAAGGCCGAGATCGAGGAGATCATAGGCATTGATGCCTCGAATGCCATAGAGACCAGCGCCAAAACCGGACAAGGGATAGAGGATATTCTTGAGGCCATCATACATACCATACCGCCGCCCATGGGTGACCCGGGAGCTAAACTGCAGGCCCTGATTGTCGATTCATGGTTTGATAATTACCTGGGTACGGTGTCGCTGGTGCGTGTGATGCAAGGCACCTTGCGGCCAAAGCACAAGATACGCTTGATGGCTACCCAAAGGGAACATTTGGTCGATGAGATCGGGATCTTCACCCCCAAGCGGCAAAAGGTGGGACAACTGCGCGCAGGTGAAGTGGGATATATTATTGCCGGGATCAAGGAAGTGCGTAGTGCCCGTGTGGGTGACACCATCACCAACGTGAACGACCCGGCCGATGCACCGCTGCAAGGCTTCAAGGAAATCAAGCCACGCGTGTTTGCCGGGCTCTATCCGGTGGATTCCGCGGGTTACAATGATTTTCGTGATGCCCTGGAAAAGCTGCGCCTGAACGACGCTTCATTGTCGTATGAACCCGAAACCTCGGAGGCCCTGGGCTTTGGTTTTCGTTGCGGTTTTCTGGGGATGCTGCATATGGAGATCGTGCAGGAACGCCTTGAGCGCGAGTACGATATCAATCTCATTACCACGGCACCGACCGTGGTGTATGAAATCCTGAGCAAGAAAGGAGAAGTGCAACGGATAGAGAATCCAGCCAGGCTGCCCGAGTCATCAGCCATTGAGGAATTTCGCGAACCCATTATTGTGGCGCATATCCTGACACCACAGGAATATGTCGGGGCAGTCATAGGGTTATGCGTGGAGAAACGTGGCATACAGCGCAATATGAGTTATGTTGGCAATCAGGTTATGCTGACCTACGAATTGCCCATGAACGAGATTGTGCTTGATTTTTTTGATCGCCTGAAATCAATAAGCCGGGGTTATGCTTCACTGGAATATGAGTTCCTGGAATTTCGTCCTTCAGACTTGTGCAAGCTGGATGTGTTGATTAACGGCGACAAGGTCGATGCCTTGTCGGTTATTGTGCACAAGGATCAGAGTCAGTATCGTGGCCGAGAACTGGTCAAGAAGCTCAAGGCAATCATACACAGGCAGATGTTTGAAATCGCAGTGCAGGCTGCTATTGGTGCAAAAGTTGTGGCACGTGAGACCGTTAAGGCATTACGTAAGAATGTTACAGCAAAATGTTATGGTGGCGACATTACACGCAAGCGTAAGTTGCTTGAGAAACAAAAAGCAGGGAAGAAGCGCATGAAACAGGTGGGTTCCGTAGAGATCCCACAGGAAGCGTTTCTGGCCGTCTTGAAAGTGGATGATAAGTAATTATGGATTTTGCATTGATTATGTTTATTGCGCTGGTCGTGACCGGCGTTATCTGGTTGATAGATAGATTTATTATCGCGCCCAAGCGGCTGAACAAGGCTGCTGCATTAAAACAGGCGGGGGGGTCGGAAGAGGCCGTGGCCAAGATGGGGCGGGAGCCCTTACTGGTTGAATATGCCCGGGCCTTTTTCCCTGTGATCCTGATTGTATTTATCCTGCGTTCCTTTCTGGTGGAACCCTTTCGTATTCCTTCGGGATCCATGTTGCCCAGCCTGTTGCCGGGTGACTTCATTCTGGTCAATAAATTCAACTACGGCATTCGTTTGCCCGTGGCCAATATCAAGGTAATTGATGTCAACCAGCCGCAACGTGGCGAAGTGATGGTGTTCCGTTATCCTGGCGATCCCTCCATAAACTACATTAAGCGTGTTGTGGGATTACCGGGTGATAGAATTGTTTATCTCAACAAGCGACTCTATATCAATGGTCAGCCAATGACACAAACCGAAAACGGCCTCTACGATTCAAAAGATGGTCTGGGAGGAGTGTCGACATTTACCAGGCGAGTGGAAGATCTGGGTGGACTCAGGCATGACATTCTTGTATCACAACAGTCCGTATTCCCCGGGGCACCGGCGACAGGGCCGGCACTGGAGTTTACTGTGCCTGAGGGCCGATATTTTGTTATGGGTGATAATCGTGATCGTAGCAATGACAGCCGTTTCTGGGGCTATGTGCCGGATGAGAATCTTGTCGGCAAGGCATTCTTTATCTGGTTCAGCTGGGACTTGATGGCCAATGACAAGGGATTCTTTGAGAAGATTCTCTGGAATCGACTTGGAAAGTCTATAAACTAGAATATATAAATGTATAACAGCATTCAGGAGATGGGTATGATCATACATAAGCAACGAGGCATGAGCATGTGGGGGATGTTCGGTCTGGCGGTGATCCTTGGATTCTTTATCATGCTGGGTATAAAACTTTTTCCTGTCTACATGGATGATTTCACCATCACGAATGCCTTGTCCGGTTTGGCCAAGCAACCCGGGTCTGCGGACATGACCAATGCCGAGATCTTAAATGCCATGGGGAGACGTCTTGAGATCGACACGGTCAGTGGATTTAATTTGAAAGAATCCATGGATTTTGAGAATAGAGGCCGGAAGCGGGTAGTGCGTATCAAGTATGAGAGCGTTACCCCTATCTTTGCCAATATTTCAGTGCTTATAGAATTTGATCATAAGGAAGAAATAGGCACATTCAGTGGCTGATAGCTTATCGGCGCTCGGCCATTCGGTCGGGCACGAATTCAGGGACAAGACGTTGCTGGAACGCGCTCTGACACATCGAAGTAAAAGTAATAACAACTACGAACGCCTGGAATTTCTAGGGGACAGCATTCTGGGATTTACTATTTCAGCAGAGCTGTATGAGCGTTATCCTGATTTAAGCGAAGGCGGCCTGACCCGTCTTCGTGCCACCCTGGTAAGAAAGGAAACATTGGCCAGCCTCGCTCGTAGTCTCGATGTGGGTAAGTACCTCAAATTGGGCGGTGGTGAATTGAAAAGCGGTGGTTTTGATCGTGACTCTATCTTGGCTGATTGTCTGGAATCGATTGTTGGCGCCATTTATCGTGATGCTGGCATCGAAGCGGCCCAGCAATGTATTCGTCATATCTACAGCGACGCGTTGGAAAATATAACCCCTGACTCTATTCAGAAAGATGCCAAGACCCTGTTACAAGAATTTGTACAGAAACAAAGCAAGGCATTACCGATATATAAAACAATTGAGACCATTGGCAATTCACATAATCAGACGTTCATTGTCGAATGTACAGTTCCAGGACTGGAAAACGCCATTACAGGTGAGGGCGCCAGTCGGCGCAAGGCAGAGCAGCAGGCTGCTGAGAAAGCATATGCTGCGTTACAGGGCCGGTAATGACAGGCGCCGGCGAAGGTGACACCTCGTTTAAATGTGGCTTTGTTGCCATCGTCGGCCAGCCCAATGTAGGTAAGTCCACACTGTTAAACAAACTGATTGGTCAGAAGATAAGTATTACTTCCAAGAGGCCGCAGACGACGCGTAATCGTGTCATCGGGGTCAAGACTGATGATCGTGTGCAAATCATATATATAGATACACCCGGGCTGCATCAGCACTCCGGCAAGATACTTAATAAATACATTAACCGTGCCGCCATTAATAGTTTAATAGGTGTTGATATCATATTGTTCATGGTGACCGCCAAGGGATGGAGTGGAGCCGATGACAAGGTGTTGCAAAAGATCGAAACCATCGGTGTACCCGTGATACTGGCGATTAACAAGATAGACAAGTTGGCGCAACCGGATATGTTGCTGCCGCAAATCGAGACAGCCAATAACAAGGCTGTTACATTTACACAGATCATCCCTGTTTCCGCCAGCACCGGAGAAGGTGTAGACGAACTGGCAAAAGCATTGACTGCAATGCTTCCTGATCAGCCCCTGATGTATCCCGCCGATCAGGTTACCGATCGCGGTAACAGATTTATGGCGGCGGAGTTAATACGCGAACAGGTGTTTCGCCAAATCGGTGAGGAAGTGCCCTACTCGGTGGCAGTGCAATTGGAAAGTTTTAAACGCGAAGGCAGGATGCTTCGAATTTCGGCGGTCATATGGGTCGAGAAACCGGGGCAGAAAGCCATACTCATAGGGAAACAGGGAAAGCGTTTAAAGAGTCTGGGAACCCGTGCGCGTGAAGAGATGGAAAAACTGTTTTCGCAAAAAGTCTTTCTGTCGCTCTGGGTTAAGGTAAGGGAGAACTGGCGGGACAATGAGCGCGCACTCAATAACCTTGGTTTTGGTAATGAGTGATGCGAGTCAAGGGCGAACCTGCTTACATTCTGCATCATAGAAACTATGGTGAGACCAGCCTGATACTGGAATTATTTTCGCGGGCCTATGGTCGCGTAGGCGTGGTGGCCAAGGGTGCGCGCAAGGCACGCAGTAATAAAGGCATGGCCCTGGAACCGTTTCAGCCCATGCTGGCAGGCTGGGCTGGCAAGGGAGAGCTGAAGACACTGACGGACAGTGAGCCTGGTGGCATGTCATTAGGGCTCGCGGGAGAGTCGTTGTATTGCGGCTTTTACCTCAACGAGCTATTGCTGATGTTGTTGCATCGTGATGACCCACATGAGGTCCTGTTTGATAAGTATCATGAAGCGGTAACCGCACTGATGGGCGGTGATGACAATGAAATCGCTTTACGATTGTTCGAGAAGAATTTATTGATAGAGATAGGTTATAGCCTGGTGCTGGACCATGAAGTCGAAAACGGTCAGGGAATCATTCCCGATCAGGAATATGTCTACATTCAGGATTCCGGCCCGCATATCAAGGACCGGAAAAAGTCAGATCAGGATGATGGCTGGCCAATAAAGGGTGAAGCACTGCTGGCACTGGCCGAAGACAGGCTGAATGACAATAATGTTCTCAGGCAGGTCAAGGGCCTGATGCGTACGACGATTTCACATCGTCTTGAAGGAAAGCAGTTAAAGAGTCGAGAGTTATTAAGATCCGTGATGAGTTTGCAAAAGAGTTGTATTCAGGAGCAAGAATTATGATTGAGCTGGGCGTCAATATCGATCATGTCGCCACAATGCGACAGGCGCGTGGCACCCTGTACCCTGAGCCCGTGCAAGCCGTGCTGGAGGCCGAGCAGGCCGGGGCCGATGCCATTACCCTGCATCTTCGTGAAGATCGCCGACACATACAAGAGCGCGATGTGCACCTAATCAAAGATGTCATCCAGACCAGGATGAACCTGGAGATGGCCGTGACCGAAGAGATGCTGGCGATTGCCTGTGACCTCAAGCCGCAAGATTGTTGTCTGGTGCCGGAGCGGCGTGAAGAGTTAACGACAGAAGGCGGATTAGACGTAAAAGGGCAATTAAACAAGGTCGGCGATGCCTGTAAGCAATTGGTGGATGCGGGTGTGCGTGTGTCCATGTTTATCGATGCCGATGTGGAGCAGATCAATGCGGCAAAGGAAGTCGCGGCACCCTGTATTGAAATTCATACTGGACACTTTGCTGACGCAGTGACCCGGCAGGCACGGCAACAGGAGTTCACGCGTATTGAGCAGGCCGTCAAACAGGGAATTCATCTTGGGCTTAAGGTCAACGCCGGTCATGGATTGCATTATCATAATGTGCAGGCCATTGCCGCACTCGAAGGTATAGCCGAGTTGAATATTGGTCATGCTATCATTGCGCGTGCAATTTTTACCGGATTGCAACCGGCGGTGCGGGAAATGAAAAGATTGATGCTAGCGGCATCGGCTTGATTATGATTTATGGTATAGGCACCGATATTGTCAGCATTGAACGTATGGCACGCAATCTGGAAAAATATGACAGGAAGTTTGCTGAACGCATACTTACTGATAATGAGTTAGGAGATTATGACCGTCTGGTGAACAATCGGGCAGACTTCCTGGCCAAGCGCTATGCGGCCAAGGAAGCGGTGGCCAAGGCCATGGGCCTGGGATTTCGCGATGGCCTCCAGTTGAGACAAATAGGCGTGGGTCATGATGAGTATGGCAAGCCTGTACTGGAGACTTATGGGTTTGCTGAGAAATTTTTCAGCAAGCACAACATTAGCGATAGTCACCTTAGTCTTTCGGATGAAAAGGCCTATGCCGTGGCCTTTGTGACACTGGAGTGCAACAAAGGGCTGTAAATTTGCTTCAGGTTTTTCTTTTATTCTTCACCTAGAAGTCATTTTCCACCATGCCACGAAAGCCGACGGCAGCAGCCAGACCTGCCAGCACCAGTCCCGTCAATATCAGTACCGGTCCAATATAGGCGACCGGGCCGGCCATCAGGCTGAC
>BTRG01000010.1:0-56347 GCA_036986275.1 Gammaproteobacteria bacterium
CTGACCGTTGAATAATGCACCTCAAAATATTCAGCTATTTCTTTCATTGTGTAGTCACCGGTGAAATAGGCCTCCACCATTGCGCGTTTCCTGTCTTTGTATATTAACTCATAATACGCCAGTGGTTTCGCCTTTGGGCGACGCTGGGTGCGTGGTATTTCACTTAGATCAGCACTTTTATCCAGTTTCCTTTGCATTCGCTTTACGAAATTCTCATCACCCAGATAGATTTGTTGTGTGAGTTCTGACCATAGTCCTGGCAACCCAACACCTGCTCGAACAAAATCTTTATATTTCGCTTTTGCCCGTTTGCGCTGAACGCTGAATTGGCTCAATAACCATTCAGTATCCAGCCACTGTGGTGCACTCTGCTCTCCAATCATGGCGCGGTAACTGCTCCAGGGCCATTTTCCTGCGTCTCTTACCATATTGGCTCTGACAGGATTCAGCACTACATAGCGGGACAGCTCAAGAAGGTAGCTGTCTTTTTCAACCAATATTCCCTTGTAGCGTCCCTGAAAGACATGCCCGACTCGTTGGTGGGTATAATTGAAGTACTGCGTGTAAACTCCATTGAGTTGGCGCATCCCTTTGGATAGATTGCCTTCGATGGTTTCAACCACGATATGGTAGTGATTGCTCATCAGGCAGTAAGCATGGCACTTCCAATTGTACCGTTTGCATACTTGGCCAAATAGATCTAACCATTTTTCCCGATCGATATCATACAAATAGATATCTTCCCGGCGATCTCCGCGTGAGGTGACATGGTAGATTCCACCAGCCAATTCAATACGTAATGGTCTACTCATACCCTAAGCATAGTTCAGCTATGCTTTATTGCAAGACCTGACCCCTTGACTGCTGACCCCTTGACCTGCACAGCTATGCTTTATTGCAAGACCTGACCCCTTGACCTGTGCTTGACCTGTGACCCCTTGACCTGCACGAGGCCAATTCCAGTATCACACTCACCGAGCACTATGCCATGTCGCCTCCGGCCTCAGTCAGCGGCTTTTACTTCGGCCATCCTGAGGCACGTTACTTTGCCGTAGGCAAGATACAAAAGGATCAAATCGAAGACTATGCCAGACGCAAAGGCATGGATGTTAAAGAGGCCGAGAAGTGGTTAGGTCCAAACCTGGGATACGAGAACTGAATCCTGGCACAAGCAGACTGGGGCATAAGCCGGGATGTGCAATAGATCCTGGGTTGTTATCAGTCTTTAAACAAGACTTTTAATGATTCCGTCCATGGAACGAGTCGGAATTTACGCATCGAAGATAACCATTAACAATGCAGGCTTTTTCAACAAGAAAAATATCTGTATAACCTTCCGTGCCTGGTTTGTGATGCATTCATAGGTACAACCCATGGCGTCGGCGGGCATGACCAGTGGAGCCCGGCCCGGCGCCATTTATCCGCCCCTTTCGGGCGATTATCGTCCTCAGGGCCGGGCGGGAGGCAGCATCCCCCATCCCGTCTATACTGTTCGAGAATACAGGAATCTCAGGGGCTCGCGTGCAACATCAATTTGTCAGTCTTTTCAGCCAGGCCATTAAAGACCAACGCCGCGTCGTGCTGCGCTACGATGGCCAGGACCTGGTGCGTATCGTGGAGCCACACGCCCTCTATCTGGACGAAAATAATGATATCCTGGTAGACGCCTACCAGACCCGAAGCGGCCGCGAGGGGACGAATTCCGAGCGCTGCTGGATGACGTTCGCACTGAGAAAAATCGACTCCCTGTACCATATCAACAAGATTTTTGAGACGCGTACGTTGGAAGGCTTCGAGCGCTCCCACGCACGTTATCGCACGGCCCTGATCGCCATGGTCAAGCACAACATCATCAAGACCACACAACCGGAAATCATCAAGCAAGAGGCCGATAAACCTGATCGCGTCTATGATCAGGCCCGTGGTCTGTGGATGGGCATTAACAGCGTCATCGACCAGATCCTGGCCAACGACCACCATCGTGGTCGAGGTCAATAAGACTCGTTTTCTCGTCACCCCCCCTGCTAAGACGACTGGCGCCACGGATGGCGCCATTTTTTTATTCTTTTGTCCGCGTACATATTGGTTTTCCGACAGGCGATCGCCCTGTGTTGACATGATAAGCTACGACGCCTTTCGGCACTGGATAACACTATGCAACTTGTTACAGACGACAGCGCGCTGCGGGATGTCTGCGCGCAACTGGGCCTACACACTGTGTTGGCCGTGGATACCGAATTCCTGCGTGAACGCACCTACTACGCCCAATTGGGTCTGATACAAATTGCCAGCGAAGACCTGGCCTGCGCCATAGACCCGCTGGCGCTGAATAATCTGGATCCACTGAAAGACCTGATGTTTAACCCGGCCATAACCAAGGTCATGCATGCCGGTAGTCAGGACATGGAGATTTTTTATGACCTATGGGGGGAATTGCCTGCCCCGGTGCAAGACACCCAGCTCATGGGCGCCTTGCTGGGCCTGGGTGAACAAATTTCTTACAGCAACCTGATTCATTCCATACTCGATGTTCAGCTGGAAAAGGATCAGACCCGCACGGACTGGACGCAACGGCCTCTCACAAACAAGCAGATCGACTATGCCATACATGATGTGTATTACCTGATACGCGCCTATCCTGTATTGCAACAACGTCTGTCAGACCTGGGCCGCGCAAACTGGCTGGATGAAGACTTCGCCGCGCTCTCTGACAACGCACGTTATGAAGTGGATGCTGATAATGCCTGGAAGCGTGTGAAGGGCATACAAAAACTTAGCGGTCCCAAATTGGCCATTGTCAAAGTCATTGCCCGTTGGCGCGAACAGGAGGCCATCTCCCGTAACAAACCCCGCCGTCACATACTCAGTGATGAAGCCATCGTGGCACTGGCGCAAATGGCGCCAGTCTCAGTGAATCAATTGCAAAGCAGACGCGAGTTTAGTGATCACATCATTAAACGCCTGGGACACCGTTTGATCGAATTGGCAGAAGAAGGCAGGGCCCTGCCGGAGTCTGCCTGGCCTGTTTTAAATAAAAAGCAACGACTCAGTCCCAATCAGGAAGCCATTACCGATGCACTGGCCGCTATCGTCAAGGTCTGCGCCAATCGGGATAGTATCAGTGTTAATAGTTTATGCAGTCGCAAATCTTTGGAAAAACTGGTGCGTGGTGATCGTGATCTTATGGTATTGCAAGGCTGGCGCAAGGCCAGCTGCGGTCATTACTTGCTGGAGTTTATTGAAGGCACATCAAGCATCACTGTGATGGATGAAAAGTTAACGCTGGAGGTATAATCACTTAGCACTACTAATAAAACAGGGAGGTTACATATGCATAGAGTAATTTCTTCAGGACTGGTCATGCTGTTCCTTGTTCACAGCACCGGCCTGGCTGCCGCAGAGAAGTCTGCCGATGTAAAATCACCCGGCGAAAAATCCCTAGGCGTCAGGATAATTGAGGATTTGGAAGAAACATGCCGCAAGGAAGAAGATGACGTCATCACGGAACGTATCTGTTTTGAACGTCACCTCATGGGCAATCGTTATGCACTATTACCGCACCACCCCAATTATGTCATGCCACTCACGCAAAACGCCAGCCCAAATAAGAGCACATGGGAACTGCAGGGATACGAAGGTGACCCCAATCAGGAAGAAGTGGTCTATCAGATCAGCTTTAAATTCCCGTTGTGGGTACCCATAGACCCCAACAATGCCGATTTACGAACCCGCCCGTTCTCGGTCTTTATCGGTTACACACAGCGCGCCTTCTGGCAGTTGTATAACAAACCCAACTCAGCGCCCTTTCGTGAAACCAACCACGAACCTGAGTTATTGTTTTATTATTTTCCGGACTTGAAGTTCAACCAGTGGGCCATGCCTGTTATCACCCTGGGCATCAACCATCAATCCAACGGCCGATCTGAACCCTCGTCACGCAGCTGGAACCGTGTGTACCTGGATATTATTGTCGCGCACGACAAATTCGCCCTCAGCCTCCGGCCCTGGTACCGCATACCGGAAAGCCGCGCCGAGGACGACAATCGCGATATCCTGGATTACATGGGTTATGGCGATTTAAAAATGGCCTATCGCTTCTCGGATAACTGGCAAAGCAGCATCCTGGTACGCAACAATCTTGAAATTCAGGATGAGAACCGTGGCGCCGTACAACTGGATGTGGCCTGGGCGTCGAACTTTCTGAATCATAAACTCAGCCTCTATGGCCAGGTCTTTCACGGTTATGGCGAGAGCCTGATTGATTACAATCATGTCAATACGCGCGTGGGGATAGGCTTCCTGGTCAGTAACTGGCTGTAGGTAAGTGACTTTTATAGATTACTGTGCCGGCGTCCCATGTTCCTGGCTATCGCGCAAACTATTTATAATCTGTTGTACCTGCTCCGGAACAAGATCCAGTCCCTGATCAGAATCCGGATTAATGGATATGGCGCATCCCTCCTGTACCACCGCCAATACCCAATAAAACTCCGCCAGTAATCCGCCTCCATAACCCTCAAACCGGCTGACAAAACTCTTTGCACGTTCAGGACTGCTAAAAGTAATTAGCACCGGTACTCCTTCTTCAGTATCTATAATTAAAGGTTTGGGTACGTCTTCCTTGGTCTGTAAACCGCCAATCTGATATTTTTCGTGTACCGGCATAAAGACCTCGGAACCAATCAGAAAATTGATAAACGCATCGCCATCGATATCTCCCAGATGCAGGGCTACCAGTTTTTTTTCCAGTTCATTACGCGCTTCTATTTCTTCAGTCATAATCAGTGCTCTTTTATTGCCTGCATTTCAGACTGGTATTTTCTGACCAGTTCATGATCGGCACCCAACATATTAAATATTGCCATCAAACCACGAAAACCAATATCATTACGAAATTCACGTTCGCTATGAGCCAGGCGTAATAACATATCCAATGCGCCCTCAAAATCATTTTCCACCAGTGCCTGCGCAGCAAGTAAAAAATAGTTTTCCAGATCTTTTGGCTGTTCTTTAATACGCTCAAACAATTGTTCACGTGAGGGAGCCGATTGCGCTGCAACAATAAACTCTGCATGGGTATACAGGTTACATAACTCGCTGTCAGTCAACAATATGATATCCACTGCATCCACCAGCTTGATCACAGCATGATATTCACCATCCAGCATTAATAATTTGGCCCGGGTCCTGAAAATGCGTGGATTCCTGCTGTCACCCTCGACAGCCCTGGTCAGCATTTCATGGGCCTGGGGTTTTTCTCCCTGCTGATATAACTTTACGGCTTCCAGAATCAGAGCATCGGAAGGTCGCTGTACACAGGTATCTATTAGACTACGATATTCCTGCAACCCTTGCGCACCACGCACCTGCCCCACTACGCTGGCGCCATGATAGAGCTGGACCAAGGGTAAACTAATAACATTACAATACCGGGCCAGATCACTCTGTTTGTCTGTATTGACATTCACCAGCAATAGTCGTCCTTCATACTCATTCACCAACTCCTGCAAGACATTCCATGCTCGCAAGCAGGGTCCGACCCCGGGTGACCAGAAATTCACCAGTACCGGGCCTTTATGCGAATTCTGGAGTACCAGTGTGTCGAAGTTTCCGGCATCAGCATCAAAAACGTAGGGCAAGTGCGCTTGTGTCTGGCTCATAGTGCAACTAACCGATTAATGTAAATATTTCCAATATTACTTTGGGCGCGTATCATATGTCCCTAATCCAGCCGAAAGGCATCCATTTCCACTTCACCAATTCGCATACCGAGCAAGACAACCCGTCCATAATATCGCTGCGCACCCGTTCGTGCGAACTCAAAAAAATAGAGCCGGCAGATCTCTATGCTGCCGACTTCATTGCGTCGTAGCCAGGTTTTCTTGACGGCAACAGTATCATCCAGAAATTGAACGTCCGCCTGTTTACAAGCAGACCGTCCTGCCGCGCGCGCAATGTCCTTGGCCCGGGTGGTATCCATCCAGAACCAGCCGAGAAAAACCAACAATAGTAACAGCAGAATATTTTCCAACCCTAGCCCCAATGTTGCACGAAGGATTCGATCTCATGGCAATAACCCGTCACTGATATTTTGAGGGAATTCAGTCGCAACAGCATTTTTTGTATTTCTTGCCACTACCACAGTGACAGGGTTCATTTCGACCCAGCTTGTCCGGTTTCCTGGTGGTAGGCACACCGGTAGTGCCGTCCCGATAGCGCCACTCACCCTGCTCCCTGACAAAGACACTGCGTTCATGCAATTGACCCACCTCCCCCGATACATCAAAACTGGCCACAAACTCCACCGCACCCCACTCATCCTCCGGCCCACCCGCTTCACTGCCAATCACCCTGAGTCCGGTCCATGCCATGGGCGGTTCGTTCATATCAAACTCAACGGGTCGCGTAGTCTCACTCCATGTTTTCTGCAGGTAATCGCTCGCACCCAGACAGTAGGCAGTGTAGCGTGAGCGCATAAGGGACTCCGCGGTTGTAGCCCGGGTCCTGCCATCAATAACAGGTTGGCAGCAACTGGAATATGTCATGCCGCTACTGCAAAGGCATGGATCTTCATTACGGATTGAAACGCTCATATACGGTCATTTTTAACTCAGAATATTAGGCGTAGCTTACCACGACCTTTATACTATGAGTCAGGGATGATACTTGTTAATGAAAAATGATCTATAAAATCCTACGTATTGCATGGTTGTTGATCAACTGGCTGGAGCTGGCGCTGTTTACAACATTGCTCTATGTAATGAGCTACCTGCCCAACAGGCTGCTGGGTAATTACTACTTTCATCTCTTCCGCGCCTGGTGTCGCACCTTCGTCCGGGCATTGGGTGTAGATTTGCGTCTGCATCAAAAACACAAAAGGCCATTACCTGAACAATACATTCTCATCGCCAACCACCCTTCTGCCTTTGAAGATGTCGGCATTCCGGCATTATTCAACGTTTATTCGCTGGCCAAGGCCGATGTGGCCAAATGGTGGTTGGTGGGTCGCATCAACCAGGCCACGGGTACACTGTTTGTAAAACGTGTATCCAAGGACTCCCGCAAGGCCGCCCACGACGATCTGATCGCTGAGCTGAAAAAAGGACATAATATTGCCCTCTATCCTGAGGGGGGGTGTAAAGGCCGGCGTATCTATGAGTCCTTTCGATATGGCGCCTTTGATATCTCCCTGGCAACCGGCATACCTATCGTCCCGGTATTCCTGCACTACGAAGCGCAGCAAGATTTTGAATGGCAAGAACCCTTTACGTTAATCGACAAGATCTGGCACATGGTTAGGACACAGAATAATCACGCCAATTACTATGTCTATGATGCCTTAGACCCCAAAGACTTCAGCGACAAGGAAAGTTACACCCAATATGCCCATGATCTCTACTTGCAATGGCAGGAAAGGTATCTTACCTGACTTCATTAGGCCTGCTGGTATATATGATACTGGATGGGCCATACTGTAATATTATATGGCAGCTGCTAACTATATTATGCTATCATCATGATATGCGTATCCTGTTAACACAAGATATTTCAATAGCAATTATTGCATGTTCTGTTATTTATATAAATATCAATAAAAAAGAAGTATCATTTATAGATTGCGCCATAGCCACCGGGACACTTCAACATATTTACTACACCAAGCGTTAGCCAAATTACACGGAATTCCCGTCTATCAACAATATTTTTTGCAACCGCGTCATGCGCTTGATTTCTGATTCCCGCTTCTGCGCCCAGGAACGGTCCCGTGCCCCTTCCTTGTACACCAACCTGACGGGTCTACGAGCTCGGGTATAGCGCGCAGCAACAGTATTATGATTATGCTCCTCTACTCTTCTGTCTACATCCCTGGCAACACCAGTATAGAATGTGCCATCTGCACATTCAACGATATATACCCACCAGTCATGAGATACTACAGAATTCATATTCATAATGTTATCATGGCCGCTGGATAATCCTGCTTCAATTACATCGAACACTACACAGCAATCAAAATCTAATGAAAACCGCTTCTGCACTTGATCAGGAAGTTGAACGCAATATCAAGGTCGATGGAAACACAACAATCACTTATAAAATATACAAGCCCGGAAAATATCGCCGCTTGCTTGTTTTGATTCATGGCATGGCCAGTAATATGACGCGCTGGTCGGAATTTGTTGACCACACCAGGTTGACGGATGATTGGGATATTCTGCGACTGGACTTGCGCGGCCATGGTAAATCGATTGCCCGCAAACGCCTTGGCATGGCATCGTGGTGCAGTGATATTTCAGAAATACTGGACGTGGAACGTTACCAGGACGCCGTCATCATTGGCCACAGCCTGGGGGCGCAAGTGGCCACCCAGTTTGCAACGCGCTATCCCTCACGCACGGCCGGACTGATATTAATCGATCCTGTTTTTTATCAGGCACTTCACGATAAAGAACACCGCTTCTACAAATTGCGATTCATTCCCTGGGCACTGTCAGCCTTCATCCGTCTGCTGAACAGGCTGGGTTTCTATCGCCGGGATTTCCCCTATCGCGACCTGCGTAAACTGGATGAAGAGACTCGGGCCGCCCTGGCAAAGAGTGGGGACATGAATGAAATTGTCGAGCTCTACAGCTCACCCTTTCCAGATCTAAAGCAGTTTCCTATCGCTAACTACATACAGGAAATGGTGGAGTCACTACGTCCCAATCCGCAATTCAAATATGTCACGGTGCCTGTGCTGTCGGTGCTGGCAGCCTCACCCTCGTACACAAATATTGAGACAACACGAAACATTATGGATAAACTGGAACAGGGCGAATCGGTAGAAGTGCATGCCTATCATTGGCCATTAACCGAGCAACCCGATGAAACCCGAGAGGCAATAGAAAACTGGTGTGAGAAAACCTTTGCTACGGTAAAGTCCTGATGCTTATTCGCTGGCTACCTCTTGTGTCCTGGGCCAGGCTGTTATCAAGGCCTGCACCAGCGTTGCTAAAGGAATGGCGAAAAACACGCCCCAGAATCCCCACAATCCACCAAACACCAATACCGCGACAATGATAGCAATGGGGTGCAGGTTCACGACTTCAGAAAACATTAATGGTACCAGTACGATTCCATCCAGCACCTGAATCACTGAATACGCAATTATTAAATAGGCAAACTCCGGACTCCAACCCCATTGGAAAAAGGCGACCAGCGCTACGGGAAAGGTAACGGCCACGGCGCCAATATACGGCACGACCACAGACAGCCCAACCAAGGCTCCCAGCAAGATAGCATACTGTAAACCCAGCAAGGCAAAGGCTGTAACACTGGCAACCCCTACAATCAGAATTTCCCAAAACTTGCCACGTACATAGTTACCCAGCTGCGTATCCATTTCTTTCCAGACGCTAGCCATGAGTGTACGCTTCTTGGGGAGGAAGCGATCAAACCATTTCAATATTGCCCACTTGTCCTTGAGGAAAAAAAACACCAGTAATGGCATCAGCACCACATAAACAGTGACTGTTATGATGCCGGCCATGGAAGCAACCGATTGCGAAACAATATTATGACCCATGTCGCCAAGCTCTGAGCGAACCATCTGCATAGCATCCAGTACCTGCTCTTCACTTATAAAAGGATATAATTCAGGTAATCGCGTTAAGGCCTCCTGCCCTCTGGCGATCATTTCGGGTAACGCCTGAAAGAACTCGGCTATCTGTCTCGCCAATAATGGAAACAATCCGAAGAAAACAAAGACCAGGAAGGCCAGGAAGACGAGGAAGACGAGCATCACTGCATGGGTGCGTTTTGAACCATGCATGTCCAGAAAAATCACCAGGCCATCCAGCAAGTAGGCAATCACTATACTGGCAAATACAGGCAATAACATGCCGCCCATAAAGATAACGATAGAAAATCCCAGCACCAGCAATACCGCCAGGTACACTGCCTGCGGGTCGGAGAAATAACGCCTTAACCAATCGCTTATGACTTGAATCATGTCCTGGGAATCGTCTTCCGTGAGGTCAATTATTATGCCGGCAACACAGCCACTATACCGGTAATAAATATTCCATCAAAGGCGCCTGCCCCGCCAATTGATGCCAGTGGTGCGACCAGCTTGCGAATGTCCGCCAGGCGTGGCAAGTCGGCGCCCGGCAAGACACCCGATGTGCCCGAGATATAGACCACGGGCACGACACAACCGCCCGGATTTACTGCAATCAGGGCCTTGCCTGTAACGGTTCTCTTCGGTTGTTTTAATAAGCCACAGCAAACAGCATGTGTCTCGACATTACTAATGTCCGCGTGAATAAGGTGATCAGCCCGGCAAAGACGATGATGAACAATACCAGGGCTGGAGAATGTTACGATGGCCGTAGCGACATGAATGCCCCACACAAGCCTTCACCTGCATGGGGCATAGTTTAATGGATGTAATAATACTGTCAGGGCTTGATCACAATAAAGAATTTACCGTTACGCCGCCTGATCTTTATCAAAATATTATTTCCTTTTTTAAGACTCTTCGTGGCGTTCCTGAAACCCTTAACAGACGTAATCCGTTTACGATTGATGCTGGTAATCACATCACCGCGGCGCATCCCTGCGCGCTGGGCAGCGCTGCCCGCTTCTACTGCACTGACGACGACTCCTTTGGTAGCCTCCGGTA
This sequence comes from Gammaproteobacteria bacterium, assembly GCA_036986275.1. Lineage (GTDB taxonomy): Bacteria > Pseudomonadota > Gammaproteobacteria > Acidiferrobacterales > SZUA-150 > BTRG01. The sequence continues at coordinate 10,664 of BTRG01000010.1, forward strand.
CACCAACTTGCCTGGCGATCTCGGAAGTCAGGGTCTGCACCTCCAGCCCTGCTAATACGGCTTCTTCGGAGCCAGTACCATCTGAGTCTTTTTCATCACGCGATGCGAAAAGATCTTTCGGCTGTTCGGCAATCCTGACTCGCAAGGTCTTTGTTTTACCGCTACGTATAACCTTGACCTTGACCTGTTTACCTACAGCCGCGCGCGCTACAACATTGCGCAAGGTAGTCGGGTTATCAATATCATTACCGTCAAATTCAATAATGACATCTCCATCTTTAAACCCGGCCTTCTCGGCAGGTCCGCCTTCAACGGTCTCACTGACCAATGCACCCTCGGCCTCCTTGAGATCGAACTGTTGAGCCAGGTCCTTGGTGATCTTTTGTATGGAGACGCCCAACCATCCGCGAACCACCTTGCCGGTTTTGATCAGGCTGTCCATCACGGCCTTGGCCATATTGCTGGGAACCGCAAAACCTATCCCCATATAGCCACCGCTGCGACTGAAGATAGCGGTATTGATGCCTACCAACTCACCCTTCGTATTTACCAAAGCGCCGCCGGAGTTACCGGGATTGATGGCGGCATCGGTTTGTATGAAATCTTCATAATCCGCTATGCCGACATTGGCGCGTCCGACCGCGCTGACGATGCCCATGGTAATAGTCTGGCTCAGCCCAAAGGGATTCCCTATCGCCAGGACATATTCGCCGACATTCAGGATGTCGGAATTGCCCCAGGGAATGACCGGCAAGTCATCCCCGTCCTCAATCTTGATCACGGCCAGATCGGTCTTGGGATCGGTGCCTATGATCTTGCCCTCAAATTCACGATCATCGCTGAGCACGACCTTTATCTCATCGGCCTTCTCAATTACGTGGTTGTTGGTAATAATATAGCCACGTCTATCAACAATAACGCCAGACCCCAGGCTACTTTCATATCTCTTGCGTGGATTTCTATCCCTGAAACGGCGCGAGAATTCTTCGCCAAAAAAATGCTTAAAGAAAGGATCATCCTGAAAAGGAGAACGCACTTCCTTTTGCTTTATTGTGCGGCTGGTAGAAATGTTTACCACGGCAGGTGAGGCGGCTCTCACAATAGGAACAAAATGATTTGGCGGCCCGCCTGTTACCGGTACGGCTGCGGCGGTTTCAGCAACAGCCAGGGCCGGCGTGCTTTGCGCCTGCGGTAACCAGTCCCAACGCACCGACAGGACGACGCCTAGAATCACGCCTGACAATAATACTATACCGGCCAGCACTCCCAGCCGAAACGAGCCACGCTCAATGGTCATACCTACTCCTCAAATGTAACAATTTCAAACCTACCAGTGCAGTATAGCAAGCTGTGGAGGGCTGTGCCGCCTAAGCCACTTCGGACTCACCCGCACTTTTTTTTCCTTTATTGAAGTCAAATTCACCAGCGACGACCTCGACATTGATCATATCACCGGCGGTAAACCTGCCTGCCAGGATTTCCTGGGCCAGTGCATTCTCAATAGTCTGCTGTATGGCGCGCTTCAGGGGCCGCGCGCCATACACCGGATCAAAACCGGCCTCAGCCAGTTTGTCCAGTGCAGCCGGAGAAAGTTCCAACCCCATGTCCCTGTCTTGCAAACGTTTGCGCAGGTACTGCACCTGTATGTTAGCAATGCGATGCAATTGTTTGCGGCCCAGGGGATGAAACACTACCAGATCGTCCACACGGTTAATAAATTCCGGTCGAAAATGACCGCCAACGATTTCCATGACTGCCTTTTTCATTTCATCATAGTGTTCTTCACCGGCCAGTTCCTGTATCACCTGTGAACCCAGGTTGGATGTCATGACGATAACAGTGTTACGAAAATCGACTGTGCGGCCATGGCCATCGGTCAAGCGGCCATCGTCCAGCACTTGTAACAGGACATTAAACACATCCGGGTGCGCCTTCTCGACTTCATCCAGCAGTACGACGGAATACGGTTTGCGTCGTATCGCTTCCGTCAGATAACCACCCTCCTCGTAACCCACATAACCCGGTGGTGCGCCTATGAGCCTGGCCACAGAGTGTTTCTCCATAAACTCGGACATATCAATGCGCACCATGGCATCATCGGTATCAAACAAAAACGATGCCAGGGCCTTGGTCAACTCGGTTTTGCCAACACCGGTAGGCCCAAGAAACAAAAAGGACCCATAAGGCCGATTGGGGTCTGACAAACCGGCACGGGAACGGCGAATGGCATTCGCTACCGCGCTGATGGCTTCTTTTTGACCGACGACACGCTTACGCAACTCATCTTCCATGCGCAGGAGCTTGTCGCGTTCACCTTCCATCATCTTGCTGACAGGTATCCCTGTCCATCGAAATACCACTTCGGCGATCTCGTTTTCCGTCACGGAATTACGCAACAGGACTAAATCCTGACCTTCTACCGCGCTGGCAGCCTCCAGTTGCTTCTCCAACTCAGGGATACGGCCATATTGCAATTCAGACATACGCGCCAGGTCACCGGCCCGGCGCGCTGTCTCCAGTTCCAGTCTCACACGATCCAGGTCTTCTTTAACATGTTGTGCGCCCTGCACCGCCGCCTTCTCGGACTTCCAGATCTCATCCAGATCAGCGTATTGCTTTTCAAGTTTATTAATTTCGGATTCCAGATCATCCAGGCGTTTTCTGGACGCCTCATCGGATTCTTTCTTCAAGGCTTCACGCTCAATCTTGAGCTGGATCAATCTGCGATCCAGCTTGTCCATTTCTTCCGGCTTGGAATCAATTTCCATACGTATGCGTGAGGCTGCCTCATCGATCAGGTCAATGGCTTTATCCGGCAATTGTCTGTCGGTAATGTAACGATGCGACAGGGTCGCGGCGCTGACAATGGCCGGATCGGTGATGTCCACACCGTGATGCACTTCATACTTTTCTTTCAAGCCACGCAAGATAGCGATGGTGTCTTCCACATTTGGTTCATTGACCAACACCTTCTGGAAACGGCGTTCCAGGGCCGCATCTTTCTCGACATACTGCCGATATTCATCCAGTGTCGTCGCACCTATACAATGCAATTCACCACGCGCCAGTGCCGGCTTCAGCATATTACCGGCGTCCATGGCGCCCTCGGCCTTGCCGGCACCAACCATGGTATGCATTTCATCTATGAATAAAATAATCTGACCTTCCTGTTTGGAAAGATCATTCAGTACCGCTTTCAGGCGTTCTTCAAACTCGCCGCGAAACTTGGCGCCGGCAATGAGCGCGCCCATGTCCAGTGATAACAAACGCTTGCCCTTAACACCTTCCGGGACCTCGCCATTGACAATACGCTGTGCCAGGCCTTCAACAATGGCGGTCTTACCCACACCGGGTTCGCCGATTAATACGGGGTTATTTTTTGTGCGTCGTTGCAGTACCTGTATCGCACGACGTATCTCATCATCACGACCAATAACGGGGTCAAGCTTGCCCTGCTCGGCGCGCTCGGTCATATCTATGGTGTATTTATCCAGGGCCTGACGCATGTCCTCGGCATTCGGATCGTCGACCTGCTGGCCACCCCGCATTTCATCTATGGCCTTTTCTATACCGGCACGGGATACGCCAGCTGCCTTCATGATTCTGCCCAGTTCACCCTTGTCCTCCAGGGCGGCGAGCACAAACAACTCGGTAGAAATGTATTGATCCTTGCGTTGCTGGGCGTATTTATCCGTCAGATTCAGCAACTTGCTAAGATCGTTGGAAATATGCACATCGCCACCGGCGCCTTCCACTGATGACAACGTATCCAGCACCTGACCCAACTGGGTTCTCAGGGCATCGGCCTTAACATCGGACTTGGTTAGCAAGTGGCGCGTGGTGCCGCCTTCCTGATCCAGTAAGGCCACCATCAGGTGTGCCGGCTCTATGAACTGGTGGTCGCGGCCAAGCGCCAGGCTCTGGGCATCCGCCAGGGCCTGTTGAAATTTTATTGTAAGTTTATCCATGCGCATAGCAGGCTTCCCCCTGGAAAAAAATTCGGTACTGTCTTGTTTATGGGGGTCAATCGGATAGGATTTCAAGGGTCTTCATGGGCAGCCACTAACGTTAAAGTAGATAAATACAGACTATTCCGACACCATAGGAAACTGGCGAATTTCACCCTGTTTATGTCCCGCAAAATAGCAGCAACTAAGGACGACAATGAGACCCGACACGAAGAAACTGGACCAGATCATTTCCGCGGCCAGGCGCTATCAGGATGAGCGCGCCCTGACTTATCGGGAGCGGGCGTTAAAGATGTATCCCCCGGTGTGTGGCCGCTGCGGACGCGAGTTCACGCACAAGAACCTGCGGGAACTGACGGTACACCACAAGAATCACGACCATGATGATAACCCACTCGATGGCAGCAACTGGGAACTGCTGTGTCTGTATTGTCATGACAATGAACACCAGCGTCATATAGATATAGTCAGAGGTGGCCCCACCGCTTCCGGCGCAACATCCGGCAAGGGTGCAACCCATAAGGCCTTAGGCAATCTGAAGGATTTGCTCAAGGACAAGAAATGAACTACAGCGGCAATTGTTTAGGTAAATTGATTGAATATAAAAAGCTGCATGATGTGCGGCTTTTTATATCTTGCCTTGGTGAATCAATACACACCAATATCCAGATAAGAACGTGATATTTTCTGTATGGCAATATAAAACGCCGCTGTCCTGAAATCTTCTATGCGTTCATTACTACGATAGACCCCATACAATTCCTGAAAGGCCATACGCATGGTGTCATCAAGCCCGGAGCGCACCAGATCCACTTCGTCAGCACCTTTGCCCAGGGTATCTTTCATATGCTGAGGGATCTTGACACCGGTATGTTCCTCCAATAATGCAGTATATTGACTGTTACGCAGCTCATCATGGCGGCGTTGCATGCGGCCAAAACGAATGTGGGAAAGATTGCGTATCCACTCAAAATAGGACACGACTACGCCACCGGCATTTATATAGGCGTCCGGTAATATGGTGACCTTGCGTTTACGAAGAATTTCATCTGCTTCAAAGGTTACAGGCCCATTGGCGGCCTCGGTAATCAGTTTGGCCTTGATATTTTTTGCGTTGCCTTTGTGAATCTGCCCTTCCAGGGCTGCCGGTATCAGGATATCGCATTCCAGCTCCAGGGCGCTGGCGCCGTTTTCATTAAACACGGCATCAGGAAATCCCTTGATTGTATGATGTTCAACTATGTATTGATGAAGATTTTCTATATCGATGCCTTTTTCACTCAACAACACACCATCGCGCTCTATCACGGCGATGACTTTTACCCTATCTTCCTCTGATAAAAACTTGGCGGCGTGATAGCCCACATTACCCAGCCCCTGCATGACAACGGTCTTGCCGGAGAGACTGCCAGTCATGCCGCTTTCTTTCACGGCATCAGGATGACGAAAGAATTCCTGCAATGCATATTGCACGCCACGGCCTGTTGCCTCGGTACGGCCCCTTATGCCGCCATGATGCACCGGCTTACCCGTCACACAGGCAATATGATTAATATCTTCCGGAAACAAGTGTTTGTAAGTATCTGCCATCCAGGCCATTTCACGCTGGCCCGTTCCCATGTCTGGCGCCGGTACATTGGTCGCCGGATTCAGAAACCCTTTACGCGCCAGCTCCAGTGTAAAGCGGCGGGTGATCTTTTCCAGTTCGTCACGTGAATATTGTATGGGGTCTATCAACAAACCGCCCTTGGAACCACCAAAAGGCACATCGACGATGGCGCACTTATAGGTCATCAGTGCAGCCAGGGCTTCCACTTCATCCTGGTTAACAATGGAAGCAAAACGGATACCGCCCTTGGAAGGCAATCTGTGTGTGCTATGCACCGCACGCCAACCGGTGAACACCTGGATCTCACCGCGTATCTTGACCGGAAATTTAACTTGCAAAACAGAGTTGCAGGCCTTGATGGCCGCTATCGTGCCGGGATCCAGATCCATGGCGGCCATGGCGCGGTCGGCCATGAGATCTACACTGTCACGAAACGTGATCTTGCTAATATTGTTATTCGTCATGTAATCACCTGCGTCCATGTATATTTAAGGTATATCACATCAGACAGGGAACAAAAGAGTTGCACACCGGCATTCCCTGGCCCAACTGAGAGAATTTATAGGTTTATCGGTCACCGACTCTCTATCTGGAGTCAGTAATGAGATGATTCTCAGAATTCTGCTTGTAAGGCGGCTATTTTACGTCCACGCTGTTCGTTAACGCGGCTTAATAACACAATACCTATGAGGAAATAAACCGTTGTCGAAAGCAAGGCTAACTTTTGATTGCCCCCACTGACATAAATAACAGCACCATAACTCAAGGGACCGATGATGGCAGCCAGGCGCGAGGCCAGGTTCCAGAGCCCGAAAAACTCACCCACGCGAGCTATCGGTGAAAACAGCCCCACCAACGCACGGCCCGCTGATTGACTGGAACCCAGGGCCAGTCCAATCATGTTGGCCGCAATCCAGAAATGGATCAGGCCACTGGTGGCATACACCCACAACAAGGCCGCCACCCAAAGCAGCAGCGTTGCCATCAATGTGGATATGGAACCGATGCGATCCTGAATTATACCAAAGCCAAATGCACCGATTGCTGCCGTGACATTCACTACCAGAATCAATATCAGGGTATCGCGGGTAGTAAAGCCCATGACCTGCTGTGCATAAATGGCGGCCAGCAGGATGACGGTATAGATACCGCTATAAAACACCGTCAGGGTAATCAGAAAACGAAATAAATCCTGGTAATGGCGCACATGCCCCAGCGTTTCCACGACACGCCGAAAACCCAGGACAATATAATGCTCTCCTTCAGGCAAGGGTTTGGCCTGTGCCCTTTCCTTCATCCACAGGAATGTCGGTAACGAAGCCAGGGCAAAGGCCGTGGCCGTTATCCACAATGTCACCGGAACAAACTGGGTGGCGGGCAACCCCTGTTGCTGCGCCCAGGTCACGTAGACCAGACAGACACCCAATACCAACAGGCCCCCAACATAGCCCAGCGTCCAACCCAGGCCCGAGACACGCCCCATATGATCGGCGGGCACCAACTCCGGCAGGAAGGCGGCAATCAAACCCTCGCCCGTGGCAAACATGGCATTGGAAAGTATCAGCAAACCCATGGCGAGCACCAAATCGTCTGGCCTGACAAGGGCCAGGGCGGCCGTTGCCACGATACAACCCAGGGTCGTGACTGCCAAAAAACGTTTTTTATCGGCACGATAATCGGCCATGGCCCCCAACACCGGCGCACTCAACAATACCAGTGCATTGGAAACGGCCATGGCGATAGTCCACAGCAGGGTCGCCATCGCAGCACCATGGCTGGCTGCTATGGTGCTGACAAAGTAGGCATTAAAAACTGCCGTCAGCACCACGGTTGTATAACCTGAATTGGCGAAATCGAACATGGCCCAGGCAAAGATTTCGCGCCGAGGCGCCATGGTGGTCACGGTTCCGGTCGATTTATTCATGGACCGGGGTATTCAGAATATCAACAAACCTGCTTAGGCGGTCCTTGATAAAGGCATGGCAGGCTTGTTGTCGACAGGGCATGACACGTAGTTATATACGATTTTCATGACATCCGCGAAGCGCTTATGGTCAACGCGGTAATACACTTCCCTGCCACGCTTGTTGCAGGTGAGTATGCCGGCATTGCGCAATACTTTCAGGTGGTGGGAAATAGCCGGACGGCTCAATTGAAACAAACGCGCAATATCATTGACGCAAATCTCTTCATCGCAATCGAACACCAGCAGGATTTTCTGGCGGGTGGGGTCGGCCATGGCGGCAAAAAAGCGATCAAACGATTGCCAATCGCTGGGTAAATTTTCGGCAAATTCCGGATACACGCAGGGACCTCGCTTCCTGTTCAGATAACCGTGACCTCCAGTCACGGCCGCCAGCATAGCGCCCCAAGCATCTATGTCAATATATTCTAATACTCTAATATATAAGACGTGTTTTCCCGGGAGTTTACCGCTGTTTGATAACACGTCTTAAGCCGGGCGGGCCAGAACCAGTGAGAAAAAGCCATTGTCGGGCTCATAATGTGCGTCCAGACTGAAACCGGCCTGCTGCATCAGCCTCTCAAGGCCCTCAGGGGTAAATTTACGGCTGATTTCCGTCAGTATGGTCTCCCCTGCCTGAAACGACACCACCATGCCCAAATCGCCTATGGTGACGTCCTGATCGACAGTAGACCGCAGATGCATCTCGATACGGGAATGATCCTCGTTAAACCAGGCATGGTGCTCAAAACGGGACAAATTGAAATCCCCTTCGAGCTCACGATTGATCACAGTGAGGACGTTCTGATTAAATGCCGCCGTCAGGCCATTGGCATCATTGTAGGCATCATTGAGCACATCGGTGTGCTTGACCCTGTCCACGCCCAGCAACAGGCGGTCATTGGCATGAAAGACCTGACGCAGGCCGATCAGGAACTCCAGGGCCTCGGATTCCGTAAAATTCCCCAGGGTGCCACCGAGAAACACAAACAGACGGTGTTCCTCGGCATCCGCAAAATGGTGCAATCCACGGTTGTAGTCCGCCACCACGGCTTCAATTTCCAACCAGCGATAATGCGCCAGCAGTCTCTCACCAGAGGATTCCACAATTTCGCGGCAAATATCTATCGGTTGATATTTCGCCAGGCAATCAAGGTCCTCGCAGGCATCGAGCAAATGGGTGGTCTTGCGGGAGGCGCCACTTCCCAACTCAACAATGACATCGGGCCGGGAACGATGGATGACATCCCGGGCGTGCGTCGCCAACAAGGCACTTTCCGTGCGTGTGGGGTAATACTCAGGTGTGTCGCAGATTCTGTCGAACAAATCCGAACCCTGTTCGTCATAAAAATACTTGGGAGGCAATTGTTTGGGTGTCTGCGTCAGGCCGGTGGAGACATCCCGGGCCAACCCGGCAAACGGCAACTGTTTATGCAACGTTCGTATACTGAGTTGCGGGGTGCACTCTGTGACTTCCTGCCCTGATTCCACAATTGTTTCCTTATTCTTTTGTTGCCGCCATACTGCGCGAACATGTTAACGCAATCTCCTGACAAACTTAAAGAGATGACACTGCAATAACCACGGAGTTCCACTGTAAATCTCCAGCCTATTAGCGGTATGATGCCTGCATGTGTCGCATGGCCGCCTACATAGGCCCGGAACTGTTACTGGAAAAACTATTGGTCGCACCCAGCTACGGTTTAATGGAACAATCCTGGGCCCCGAGAGAAATGCGCGAAGGCAAACTCAATGCCGATGGTTATGGCTTTGGCTGGTATAACCCCAAGGGCGATCCGGCACGCTACACCAACCCCATGCCTATCTGGTCGGACCCCAACCTGTCCTCACTGGCCCATACGCTGCAGGCCCCGCTCTGGATCGCCAATGTTCGTAGTGCCACTCGCTGCATGGATGTCAGTCATGCCAATACCCAACCCTTTTTGGGTCGAGGCCTGCAATTTCTGCACAATGGTTATGTGAAGGACTTTGCTCACACCTTGCGGCGCGCAATCTGTCACCACATCAATGCGGACATTGAAGCCGGTGTAGAAGGCAATACTGATTCCGAATATCTGTTTGCATTATTGCTGCACACCCAGGAATACAACGGTCACCCCCTGCTTGAACAAAGCATACGCCTGATAATGCAAACCCTGGACAGCATGTTAGGCAATACCCGCGCCCTGCTGAACTTTGTCATCACCAATGGTGATTACCTGGTGGCCACACGTCATGCGGTAAACGGTGAATGCCCCTCGCTTTATATCAATACGGATGATGAACATTACCCCGATGCCAGCCTGATCGCTTCGGAACCCCTGAACGATTCAGCACATTGGCAAGCCGTTCCTGAACACCATCTTGTCGTGCTGAAACAGAACACGGCGCCACATATCACCCCGCTGTAAACCCCACAATTATTAATTACATACACATATGCTCGATACGTTACTGGCAAACTGGAATCAGGGTTATGAGGCCATCTCACGGTTTGGACAAGACAGCAATGACCATGCATGGCGCCGGCAATACCATCCCGAACTCAGTCCCATAGGCTGGCATATTGGACACACCGTATTTATTGAAAGTTACTGGATACGCGAACAGGTATTGGGGGATGCCTCCTCTACTGAACACCTGAAACAGGATTACTTCCCCTGGCTCAGTGATAAGCCAGGGCGTGGCCAACGCCTGCCACAACGCGACGAATTATTAGCCATGAACCACGATACCCACCGGGAAAACAGAGCCCTGCTGGGGGATTTACTCAGCAGCGGTCATGTGCACCCCTTACTGGAGAATTGTTACCTGCTGTTGTTCCTCACCCAACATCACTGGCAACACTGTGAGACCCTGCAACAAATCCTGCAGCAACGTGCCCTGCAAGATAATACACAAGACGATTATGTAATCCCTGCCCCTTTATCGCCTTGCCCACCCAAACAGCCCGACTTATCTATCGCCGCATGCAAGACACACATCGGCACATCTTATAATCCTGCTGCCTATGACAATGAATTACTGCAGCATGAAATCGCCTTACTGGATTATTCTATTTCCACTACACCTGTAAGCAACGCCGAGTACATGGGTTTTATGCTGTCCGGAGGATATCAAAACCAGGAACTATGGACCGCGGATGGCTGGGCATGGAAACAACAATTGAATACCCATGCGCCCAATCACTGGAGAGAAAATCACCAGGGCTGGTTTGCCATCAATGCAGAGGGCGCCAACAACCTTATTGCTTCTGACGCAGTGTATGGCATCAACCTGTTTGAAGCGCAGGCCTTTGCCCGCTATGCCGGTTGCCGGTTGCCGACAGAACAGGAATGGGAACACGCTGCACGCACGCAAGGTGCTGATACCCTACACACCGGCCAGGCCTGGGAATGGTGTAGCAATACGTTCTATCCCTACCCCGGCTTCCAGGCATTTCCCTACGATGCTTATTCAAAAGAATGGTTTGATGGCAAACACTACAGCCTGCGAGGGGGCGGCCTGTATACACACGATCTCATCAAACGCATCAGCTTTCGCAATTTCTATAGCGCTGATAAAAGACATATCTTTTCCGGTCTGCGGCTCGCAAAATAAATCATAGTAACTCGCCCGGTTTCTATCATGACTGGCATTGTTTATGATTCAGAACCGAACATTACAACAATAAGAGCGATCATATGCCAGACTTCATTCAAACGCTGACGCAATGGACCGGCGACCTTTCCGGATTGTTATGGGGCAATGCCTTGACCCTGATCGCCCTGCTGGGTACGGGTGTGTATCTCACATGGCGTATGCGTCTTGTTCAGGTAAGAGGCTTTCGTCATGCCGTGCAATTGGTGGCAGGCAAATACAGCAACAAAGAAGATGTCGGTGAAGTCTCACACTTCCAGGCTCTGGCGACGGCACTGTCGGCGACAATCGGTACAGGCAATATCGCCGGTGTAGCAACGGCCATTTCCCTGGGCGGGCCCGGTGCGCTTTTCTGGCTATGGGTAACAGCCATCTTTGGCATGGCGACAAAATTTACCGAGTGCACCTTGTCATTGAAATTTCGCGAAGTGGACCCCGACGGCAGCATCGCCGGTGGACCTATGTACACCATCCTCCATGGACTGAAGCAACCCAAACTGGCGGCCATATTTGCAGTCTTCGCCATGACTGCCTCGTTCGGAATCGGCAATATGGTGCAAGCAAATTCCGTGGCCGATGGCTTGCGTTACATCCTGCCTGAAATTGGTGAATCCAGCTGGTTACTCGGTATTGTCCTGGCAATACTTGTTGGCTTGGTCATCATCGGCGGTGTCAAACGCATCGCCAAGGTCGCCAGCACCATCGTCCCTTTCATGGCCGTGATGTATGTGGCGGCAGCAATCATTGTATTAATCAACCACATCGGCGCCATACCCACGGCCCTGCTCACTATTTTCAATCATGCTCTAAACCCCTGGGCCGTGGGGGGTGCGGCCGTAGGCGAAGCCATACGGTGGGGCGTGGCTCGCGGCCTGTTTTCCAATGAAGCCGGCTTGGGTTCATCGCCCATCGCCCATGCCGCGGCGCGCACAAACGAACCCGTGCGCGAAGGGCTGGTCGCCATGATGGAGCCTTTCATCGATACACTGGTCATCTGCACCATGACAGGTCTAGTAATAATAGTTACCGGGGCTTACCTGAATAAATCCGATGACCTGGTGGGTGCGGCCTTAACCGCCCATGCCTTCAGCCAAGATCTGGGCATAGGCGGGGCCTGGGTAGTAGGCATAGGTTTGTCACTGTTTGCCTTCTCCACCATCATTGCCTGGTCCTATTATGGCGATCGCTCGGCACGCTTTCTCTTTGGCAACCAGGCTGTGATGCCTTACAGGGTGATCTACACCTTGCTTGTGGTCGTCGGTGCTGCCGTCCCGCTCAAACTGGTCTGGAACATTGCCGACATCACCAATATCCTGATGGCACTGCCCAACCTGATTAGTCTCATACTATTGGCAGGCCTGGTCGCCGGGTTGCAAAAAGAATACCTGCTACGACACCAGGCGGCGCACTGACATGCAAGCACCCATGCTGCCAGACGACCTCGGTGAGAACGTTGCACAGGCCCTTGCGGAAGACATAGGCAGCGGTGACTTAACCGCAATACTTCTACCTGAAGACAGTTATGCCGATGCAGAAGTGTTGTGCCGTGACGACTGCATCCTCAGCGGTCAATTCTGGTTTGACGAAGTCTTTCGCCAACTCGACGATAGAGTGGCCATCGCCTGGCGCCATACTGACGGGGATGCCATTATTGCCAACACGGTGGTCTGCTCACTGAATGGTCCTGTACGTGCTCTTTTAACCGGTGAACGTGCAGCCCTGAATTTCCTGCAAACCTTGTCGGCCACTGCCACGCAGACCCGCCGTTATGTGGATGCCGTAGCAGGAACCACGGCGCATATCCTGGACACACGCAAGACCCTGCCCGGCTTACGAGCGGCACAAAAATATGCCGTGCGCTGTGGCGGTGGTTATAACCATCGCACCGGACTTTATGATGGAATTCTGATCAAGGAGAATCACATCGCCGCCGCCGGCGGGATCGCCGCCGCCCTGCAAACCGCCCAGACCCAGGCAGCGGACGGCGTCTTTATTGAAATTGAGGTCGAAACCCTTGATGAGCTGACTCAGGCGCTGGACGCGGATGCACAACGATTACTACTTGATAATTTTTCACTGGAGATGCTCGAACAGGCTGTGGCACGCAATGCCGGTCGGGCCAGGCTGGAGGCCTCCGGGGGTGTGAATTTAAACACGGTGGGTGCCATTGCCAACACCGGGGTGGACGATATTTCCGTCGGTGACCTCACCAAATCGGTTACTGCCATAGATCTGTCCATGCGCCTGAAATAATGTCAAATACATCAATACAAGACGAGCGGGTAGATTTGTCTGGGTGCAAATTTCGTAGTAAGTTGGCTTTCTGATTATGAAAACTCGCGCACAAATTATTACCATATCGCTATTACTTGCGTCCGCTGTCGTCTGGCAGGCGACAGCGGCCAATAGCACCAGCCTATCCAGCCCAACCGTTACGGTAGGCACCAGCGAAAAAGACGGGCGTTATATGATAGACGTCACATTACACGAACCCAGTGACATACGCGCCCTGCTCACTCGCGCCGAAATGCTTTCCAAAACCATACGCGTGAACAAGAATTCATCGGGCATCGCGCTGGTACTGCATGGTGAAGAGATCAAACTGTTTAATAAAAAGAACTTCAAGCAATACCGTGACATCGTCAACAAGGCCGCCAGGCTGGATGCCGAGCACGTGATAGAGATTAAAATCTGCAAAAGCAAAATGCAGGAAATGGGAATCAAAAAGAAGGACCTGCCCGCTTTTATTGATCTCGTACCTTATGGCCCCGACGAAATCGAGCGCCTGCAACGAAACGGGTATGTTTATCTCTAACCCTGCAAATGGGCCTTACGCCTGAATAGCTCACGCGCGCTGACCAACCTGTCCAGAAACAACAAGCCATCCAGGTGATCCAGTTCGTGTTGCACGGCACAGGATTCGAAACCTTCGCAGTGATATGTCTTGACATCACCTTTAATATCCTTCACCTGCAAAACAATACGTTTAGCGCGTATCACGTTGCCGGTGTAATCAGGCACGGACAGACAGCCTTCACGTCCTGTCGCCTCACTGTCTTGCTCAAGGAGCTCGGGATTAATCAGCACCATACGACCGTTATGGCTGGATCTGAAGCGGCGCTTCTTAGCCCTGGCCCTCTCCACCATGGGAGTCACATCAACAATGGCGATGCGCTTGAAGATATTGACCTGGGGTGCGGCAATCCCCACTGAACCCGGGCCAACATCCATGGTTTCTTCAAGATCCGCTACCAAGTTAGCGAGTTCCGGATCAAACACATCAACGGCGAGGGAAGTTTGTTTGAGGCGTTCATCGGGATACGTCAGAATATCCAGTACCGCCATGGCCTAACCAACCAGTGTCTCGACTGGTGTCAGACGGACATCGACGCCTTTGTCTTTCAGAGAGGCCAGCGCCCGTTCCAGGGCCGCGATGCCCTGTGAGGCATAGCCATCAATCAACATGATATAGACCGGCTTTTCTTCAGTACCGGCGACATCCGAATTGAGGTCTACGATATTCATGCCTGCTTCCGCGAGCGCGCCCGTAACCTCGGCAACGATACCGGTACGATCCGCCCCATATACATTGATTTGTACATCTGGCTCCCTGTGATGATGCAGGCGCGCCCTGATAGGATCGATATGAATACGCAACTGCATGCGCTCTGCCACCGGAGCGGTTAATTCCTTCAGTGTGTTTTCGGTCGCGCCGGTCACCATCATCATGACCGTAAAGTTCTCGCCCAGACGCATCATGGAGGCCTCGCCCAGATGGCAACCGCCCTCATACAGCGCCTGCGTCAGTGCCGCGACAATACCCGGCCGGTCCTGACCGACTACGGTTAACATATACCAGTTTTGTTGCCCGCCGGGTTCTATCATGACTCACTCCAATTATTTACAGCCAAGATCAGGCACCTAATGCAAAGTCGAATGCACCAGGTAGATGACAACCACACCACTTATTATCAAAATGACTTGTAGTGCCGTAGCCGCCATTTCGACTTTCTTATGCAGTCCTGGAATTAGATCGGCCACAGCAATATAAATAAAACTGGATGCGGCAAAGGCCAGCACATAAGGTACTACTTGTTGCATCTCAGCCAAAAAGAAATAGGAAACCACGCCGCCGACCACACCGGTCAGGCCGGATGCGATATTAAAGAAGAATGCCCTGGCGCGTTGATACCCGCTCTGTAGCAGAATGGCAAAGTCACCCACTTCCTGCGGTATTTCATGCGCAATCACGGCCATACTGGTCACCACACCCAGGTGAATATCGGTCATGAATGCAGCAGCAATCAGTACGCCATCCACAAAGTTATGGAAACCATCTCCTACCAGTATCAGCTTGCCGGCCACCCGATTGTGGACATCTTCCATATCCGGGGCATGGGCCTCACATTGATCACTGTGGCAATGGCGCCATATCACCATTTTTTCCAATAAAAAAAATACTAATAGGCCTACCAGCACCGTCATGGCGATACCATGAGCGCCCTCTATGGCAGGGTGCTCCAGTGCATGCGGCAATAAGCCCAGGAAGGCCGCGCCCAGTAAGGCGCCCGTAGCAAAGCTGATCAGCGGTGTGACCATGCGTGTACGCACAGCTTCGGGAAATAATAATATTACGCCGGCGGCGGCGGCACTCAGTACTGTTCCCAATAGCGTAAATCCAACGATCCAGTAAAACAGTGTATCCATCGATATCTCTATTTATTATTGTGGCAATTCGTTCAGACCGGGTTGCGCATCATACCGGATAAAATTGTCCACTCCAGCCTGTCAGGTTATCCAGATCAGGGACGCCATACGACCGCACTCGCCGTCTCGACGATAGGAAAAAAAATGCTCAGGCTCACTCAATGTACATCGACCACCCCCATAAACAGCCTCAACGCCTACAGCGTTTAATCGTTGACGCGCCAACAAATAAATATCGGCCAACCATTTTCCTTCTCCATGTTGTTGAAACGCCAGGGCCGCCTCACAATTGCAATCAATAAAACACGCCCGCACTTCAGGCCCGATCTCAAAGGCATGCGGTCCTATGGCCGGACCCAGATACGCCAGGATTTCGGATGGTGCGTCTTTCATGGCTGCAACACCTGACTCCAGTATGCCGTTGGCCATCCCCCGCCACCCGGCATGCAGTACAGCCACTTGTGAACCGGATCGATCACATAAAAAGACAGGCAGACAATCTGCTGTCAACACCACGCACGCCACACCATTCCGTGCAGTGGTGCTGCCATCAGCACACTCATCCGCTGCCGCCTGTTCTGCTTTCACTACACGCGCACCATGGTCCTGCTTGAGCCAGGCCGGCTCGGCCGATAAGCCTGCCTGCTCGCGCAAAAGGGTACGATTCGATAACACGGCCTGCTTTTCGTCATGCACATGATCGGCAAGGTTCAATGTGTCGTAAGGCATCTTACTGACGCCGCCCTTGCGCGTTGTGATCAAGGCATGCACGTGGGCCGGTGCCGGCCAGTCCGGGGAAATCCAATCCAGATTCATGCCGGGATTATCGCTGACTGAGAAAATAAAAAAAGATGGCCAATTTTTTGTACATACATCGTGAACAACTTCACACCGCAAACAACCGGACTAAGGGAAAACATAATTACCCTCTTAGCGCATCACACAATAGCCTGAAGTCCTCAGGCATCTCTGACCGCCAGGATAACTCTTCCCTGGTAACAGGATGCAGCAGACCCAACTTATGTGCATGCAACGCCTGGCGTTTAAATCCTTGCAAGGTCTCACGCAATATCTCACTGCTCCCTGGCGGTAACATGAAACGACCTCCATAAACTGGGTCACCCACAAGCGGATGGTGGATATGCGCCATGTGCACACGAATCTGGTGCGTGCGTCCGGTCTCGAGATTGACCCTGAGCAGGGTGTGCGCAGCATATTTCTCTTTTACACGGTAATGCGTCACGGCGGGTTTACCGCTTGTTGTCGCCGCCATACGCAAGCGATCTTTGTGATGACGGCCTATAGGTATATCCACGGTGCCACCGGCCACCATCACGCCTTGCACTACCGCCAAATACTCCCGGGCGACACTGCGTTGCTGCAATTGCGCGATCAGACTCAAGCGTACGGCGTCGGTCTTGGCAATGGCAAGCAAACCCGTCGTGGCTTTATCCAGTCTATGCACAATACCGGCGCGTGGCAGCTCAGCCAGTGTCGGTTCATGGTTCAGCAAGGCATTCAGCAGGGTGCCACCGGCATTGCCGGCGCCGGGGTGCACCACCAGGCCCGCGGGTTTATCAATGACCAGTAAGGCCTCATCTTCAAAGATGATATCCAGTGGAATGGCCTCTGCTGCCAACCTCACCTCCGGCGAAGCAGGCACGGAAATCATGACCTGTTCTCCGCCACTGACCTTGTCTCTGGGACGCCATCGGGTCTCGCCCATGCTCACCAGGCCATCACGAATCCAGCGCTGAATCTGCGAGCGTGAGTGTCCCGGCAAGAGTTCAGCCAGGGCCTGGTCCAGGCGCTTGCCGGCCAATTCTCGCGGAATTTCCAGATCGATTTCAGCAGACTCCATGTACTCCCCTCTATAAGGCAACGGCTTCACCCCCTCTCTCAATCGGAGTATGCTTGCGCCGCACCATCATAACCAATGCAATACTATATGAAACACCTGACTCTCACTGTTATTCCTTTGATCTTGCTATTGAGCGCCTGCATCGGCACCGAACAAGACCCTACCAAGACCTGGTCGCCGCAGCGTTTCTATATCGAAGCCAAAGAGGCCCTGGATGAACGTGATTACGAAACGGCCATCAAGCACTATGAAACACTGGAAGCTCGCTTTCCCTATGGGCGTTATGCCCAACAAGCCCAACTGGAAGTCGCCTATGCCTATTACAAAGATAATGAACCAGCCCTGGCTATTGCCGCGGCAGAGCGGTTTATTCGATTACATCCAACGCATGCCAACGTAGCCTATGCCTATTACCTTAAGGGCCTGATTAATTTTCATGACACCGTCAATCCCATTGCCACCTTTCTGGGCGCCGATGCCGATGTCTCAGACCGCGACCCGAAGGCAGCCCGGGAATCATACAATACCTTCAAGGACCTGGTGGAGCGTTTCCCCGACAGCCGCTACGCCAAAGATGCATGGGCACGTATGGGCTATTTATTTGAAGCACTGGCCCGCTATGAAATCAAGGTTGCTGAATTTTATTTAAAGCGCAATGCCTTTGTGGCGGCGTTAATGCGCAGCAAGGAAGTCCTGAAGAAATATCAACAAACCCCGTCCGTGGAAGATGCGCTAGGCATACAGGTCATTGCCTACCGCAAGATGGGCATGACCCAACTGATGAATGACGCAATCAGGGTGTTGACAATAAATTTTCCGCAGAGCCGCTACCTGAGCCAAACAGAACAAAACTCCTGACCCGGTTCGGCACAGATGTGCCCGATATGCTAGATCGCGTCGGCGTCCAGTTCACCCGTACGTATGCGTACAACTTTTTCTATACTGGACACAAAAATCTTGCCATCACCAATACGGCCTGTGCGGGCGGCATTGGTGATTGCCTCTATACAATTATCCTGAATCGACTCCTCAACCACTAGCTCAACTTTCACCTTGGGCAGGAAATCAACCACATACTCGGCGCCGCGGTATAACTCGGTATGGCCTTTCTGTCGACCAAACCCCTTCACCTCGGTAACCGTAAGACCCGAAACACCCACTTCCGATAATGCCTCACGTACATCATCAAGCTTAAAAGGTTTTATTATTGCTTCTATTTTTTTCATTGTTGACCTGCTATGTCGTAGCCGGAGTTTTCGATAAGGTATGCATACTGTACACATTTTGAGCGAACATGATAAGAGCCTATTTGCGCAATGTCCTGCCATAACCTGAGGTGATGGGATATCGCCGATCGCGGCCAAAGGCCCTTTCGCTAATGCGGACGCCTGGAGCTGCCTGGCGTCTCTTGTATTCATTCACATCCACCATGCGCGTGACCTTGCTGACGATCTCGACATCAAATCCCGCAGCGACAATATCCTCCACACATTGGTCCTGTTCAATATAGCGCGCCAGAATTTCATCCAGGACATCATATTCCGGCAAGGCATCCGTATCTTTCTGGCCCGGCGCCAGTTCAGCCGAAGGCGGTCTTTCTATCACACGCCGCGGAATCGCCTCTGACAAGGTGTTGCGATAATGCGCCAATCGGTACACCAGGGTCTTGGGTAGGTCCTTGATGGCCGCAAAACCACCGGCCATGTCCCCATACAGAGTGGCATAGCCCACCGCCATTTCGCTCTTATTACCCGTGGTCAGCACCATTTTCCCGCTCTTATTGGACTGCGCCATCAACAACGTTCCACGTATACGGGCCTGAATATTTTCTTCAGTCGTATCCGCGGCCTTGCCTACAAACAACTCCGACAAACTCTTAATAAATGATTCATACATAGGTTCTATGGACACGACATGGTATTGCACACCCAAAGCACTGGCTTGTTTTTTGGCATCCTCCACGCTCATGTCCGACGTATGGCGCGATGGCATCATGATGACCTCGACACGCTCGGAGCCCAGGGCATCCACGGCAATGATCAGAGTCAACGCGGAATCAATACCACCAGAAAGGCCAATGATGACACCGGGAAAGCCATTTTTTTCAACATAGTCTCTAACCCCCAGGATCAATGCTTGATAAATACTCTCCTCTTCCGTGATGTCGTCGCATACATTCTGCGCCTCACACTGCAAAGTACAGCCGTGACCATAAACGAAGCTCATTATGTCTTCCTGATAGCGGGCAGCACGACACATGACATCGCCCCCGGCATCCACAACAAAGGACGCGCCATCAAACACCAGTTCATCCTGGCCGCCGACAAGGTTGACATAGGCGATCGGGACACCATGGATATCAGTACGCTGCTTCAAGATCCCTGCACGTTCGCGTTCTTTACCAATGTGAAACGGCGAGGCATTGAGATTAATAATGAGTTCAGCACCCTGATCAACCGCACGTGCCATAGGCCCCGGCTCCCAGATATCTTCACAAATTGTAATACCCACCGACACACCGGTAATGTCGACAACACAGGCCCCGGTCCCCGGCGAAAAGTATCGCTTCTCATCAAAGACTCCATAATTGGGAAGACATTGCTTGTAATAAGTGACAACGCGTTCACCATTCCTCAGTAACGATGCGGCGTTATACAGCTGCTCATCGCGCCAGCTATGGCCGACGATCACATCTATGCCCGAAACAGAATGGGCCAAATGTTCAAGGCTTGCAGCCACACGCTTGTGGAACCCCGGGCGCAGTAATAAATCTTCCGGGGGATAGCCGGACAAGGCCAGCTCGGGAAAGACGACCAACTGTGCCTGCTGCTCATCGCGGGCACGTAGTACATGGGTCAATATTTTTTCGGTATTACCTTCAATGTCGCCTACCAACATATTCAGTTGGCACAGGGTAATCCTCAGACTGTCCGCCATCGCCCTATACCAACACGGCCTGCATGCGCGCACCCATTTCAGCGGCTGACCCGAGTGTATGCACCTGGGCCTTGACCGCCCCGGCCTCTGAATCCAGTTGCTCTACTGCAGTCAGGACCTGACGCACTGAACCGGCGGGAACAGGAATGCCGTATTCGGCAAACAGGGCCTTGGCCTGATGCTCATGTATATTCACTTAAACACACTCTGTTTTTCGGAGGCAGTATTGTGGAGCAAAGGCCATGAATAATCAAAATACTGTTCCGATCCACAGCTTGGCTTAAGGCCCAATCATTGCGCGGTTTGCCTGAACATGCCGGTGGTACACTGTAGCCATGAAGCTTCAGGTGCACGAAACCCTTAAGGACATTCCGGCCGACGACTGGAATCGGTTGAATGAAACCAATAATCCCTTTCTGTGTTATCAGTTCCTGAAGGCGCTGGAAGAGTCTTCATGTATCGGCAGACATAGCGGCTGGCTGCCGCAATACCTGACACTGGAATCAGAAAATACATTGACAGGCATCGCGCCCTTGTTTCTCAAGAGCCATTCCTATGGTGAATATATCTTCGACTGGGCCTGGGCCAACGCCTATGAGCAGGCCGGCCTGCAATATTACCCCAAGCTGATTGCAGCCGTGCCTTTTACCCCTGTCACCGGTCCACGCCTGCTGGTCAAAAACGACAAGAATGCATACCTGGCAAGGCAAGCGCTGATACAAGGTGCATTGCAACATGCACAGACGCTCAAGGTCTCGTCATTACATTGGTTGTTTATTCCTGAACCACAACTCGCCGAACTGATACAACAGCAACATATGCGACGCATCGGCTATCAGTTTCACTGGCACAATCAGAACTACCGTGACTTTGATGAATTTCTCGCCGGTTTTTCCGCACACAAACGAAAAAAGGTGAAGCGCGAACGCCGCTATGTGAAGGAGGCCGGCATCCACATGCAAGTAGTGGAGGGCAAGGACATCACAGCCGGGATGTGGAATCAATTCTACGCGTTCCATCATGCCACCATACGTTATCGTGGCGCCACACCTTACTTGAATGCAGAATTTTTCCGCGCCCTGGGTCAAACCATGCCGGAATCCGTAGTACTCATTGTGGCTAAACAGGGTGGTGAGACCGTCGCCACTGCCCTGAACCTACGCAATGAACACACCCTGTTCGGCCGCTATTGGGGCTGCCGGGATAATTTCCACAGCCTGCATTTTGAAACCTGTTATTACCGCGCCATAGACTATTGTATAGAACAGGGACTGCAAACCTTTGAGGCCGGGGCCCAGGGTGAGCACAAACTGAGCCGCGGGTTTTTGCCCACACCCACCTACTCTGCCCACTGGTTGAGCCATGTTACATTCTCCAGCGCTGTGGCCGATTTCCTGAAACGGGAAAGAAATGGCATAGAATTCTATATGGATGAACTGAATGAACATTCTCCATTTAAACAAACCGGGGATTAGCCTTATTCCATATGTTTGTATTGCCAAACGACATGACTGATATACGCTTCCCGCCGGTGGAGCTGGCTTCCCCGGAGGGTTTGCTCGCAGTGGGAGGGGATCTTGGTAATGAACGCCTGTTGCAGGCCTATCGCCAGGGTATATTTCCCTGGTTTAACGAGGGCCAGCCCATACTCTGGTGGTCTCCCGATCCGCGGGCCGTACTGTTCCCGGGTGAATTCAAATGTTCACGCAGCCTGCGTAAAAATATTAAACGTGGAAAATTTCAACTTACAGCCGACACCCATTTTAAGGAAGTGATAGTACAGTGCGCCGGACCCAGGCCCCAGTACCCTGAAGGCGGCACCTGGATTACCGGCAATATGCTTGAGGCCTATATAGCGCTTCACAAGAAAGGTATTGCCCATTCAATTGAAGTTTGGCTTGATAATAAACTGGTGGGTGGTTTGTATGGGCTCTCCATGGGTCGCGCCTTCTTCGGCGAATCTATGTTCAGCCACGTTACTGATGCCTCAAAACTTGCACTGGCAGCATTATGTCAGCAGTGTCTGAAATGGCAGTTCCGTTTTATTGATTGCCAGGTACCTTCTGATCACCTGCTTTCACTAGGTGCTGTTAACATCAGGCGCGTTGACTATATCAAGCAACTGGATGCCGCCCTCACACATGCCGATCGCATTGGCCTATGGTCTCTGGATGCCGGCATCCTGTTGCCATTCATTGAATCTGTGCAGCCATGAGCGAGCTATCAAAACATACAGCATTTTACCTGTCTCCGCCCCATACATGCGCCTATCACGAGGACAGGTCATCGTCTTCCTTGTTCATGGACCCTGAAGTGATACTGGATGAGCAAGGCTATTCCGTCCTGTTACAACAAGGCTTTCGCCGCAGCGGTAACCTGGTATATCGACCGCATTGTGAAAACTGCCACGCTTGCATTGCGGTACGTATACCCGTATCACAATTCAAGGCCACTCGCGCGCAGAAAAGAACCCTAAAGAGAAATAGAGATCTTGTTACATATGAACGCCCGACAAAGTTTAATGCCGAACATTTTGATTTATACCAACGCTATCAACATGGCCGGCATCGTGGCGGTGGCATGGATGATCCCGACCCCGGCAACTACACACGCTTCCTCTGCACTCAGCATTGCCAGACAGTGTTTATAGAGTTTCGTGCCGACAACAAGCTACTGGCTGTCGCTGTGACGGATTATGTTAGCGATGCCCTGTCAGCGGTGTATACTTTTTTTGATCCCGACGAGGCCGCACGCAGCCTGGGGACGCAGGCTATACTCTGGCAAATCGAACACGCCAGGGAGCTGGGCCTGACCCACCTCTACCTGGGTTACTGGATAAATGACTGCCAAAAAATGACCTATAAAACGCGCTTTCAACCGCTGGAGCTTTACACTCACGATCGCTGGAGCCAGGCCTGACTCAGCACACAGGGTTCCTGCTTTACCCTTGCCGGCTTATCGGGCATCATACGCCGCCTGTGACACGGCTCGGGCTGGAAATCAAGACTGAATACAAGAGGTTGGTTTGGCAAAAGAAGAAAGCATAGAGATGGAAGGTACGGTGATAGACACCCTTCCCAACACCCTGTTCCGGGTTGAACTGGAAAATGGTCATGTTGTGACTGCCCACATCTCTGGAAAGATGCGTAAACACTACATCCGCATCCTGACCGGAGACAAGGTCACTGTACAGCTGACTCCTTATGACCTGAGTAAGGGACGTATTACTTATCGCGCAAGATAGGTTTGAATATGGCTAACAATGGTTAGGCAGGTTGATGTTCGCCTTCCACGTCGAAGAATAGCTCACCATCCTCCACACCAATGGCCACATGACCGCCATGACTTAGACACCCAAACAGGATTTCATCAGCCAGACGTTTCTTGATTTTATCCTGTATCATGCGTGCCATGGGACGAGCCCCCATTGCGGCATCATAACCGTGTTCGGCCAGCCACACACGCGCCTCAACATTCAGCTCTATGACGACATTGCGATCTGCAAGCTGTACCTCCAGCTCGAGAATGAACTTGTCCACCACATGACTGATGGTCTTTTCATTCAATGGATTAAACCTGATAACTGCATCAAGCCGGTTTCTGAATTCAGGTGTGAACAGTCGCTCGATTTCTTTTGTATCATCCGCGCTGTGATCTTGTTTTGTAAAACCCATCGACGCGCGACTAGTATGCTGAGCGCCGGCATTTGTGGTCATTACGACTATGGTGTTACGAAAATCAGTTTTACGGCCGTTGTTGTCAGTCAATGTGCCATGGTCCATAACCTGCAACAACAGGTTAAAGACATCAGGATGGGCCTTCTCAATTTCATCCAGCAGCAATACCGAATGCGGTTGCTTGTTGACGGCATCGGTCAGTAAACCGCCCTGGTCAAAACCCACATAACCTGGGGGTGCACCTATCAGGCGCGACACCGTGTGCCGCTCCATGTATTCGGACATATCAAAACGAATCAACTCTATACCCATGATATGTGCCAGCTGGCGAGTGACCTCAGTCTTGCCCACGCCCGTAGGTCCGGAGAACAAATAAGCGCCTATGGGTTTCTCAAGACTGCGCAAACCGGAACGAGACAGCTTGATTGAACTGGACAACGCCTTGATTGCACTGTCCTGTCCAAATACAACCAGCTTGAGGTCGCGATCAAGATTCTTTAATGAATCCAGATCGCTTTTGGATACTGTCCTTGGAGGAATACGTGCGATCTTGGAAACGATGTTTTCTATATCGGATACGCCTATGGTCTTCTTGCGACGTGACGGTGGCAATAATTGCATGCTGGCGCCGGCCTCATCGATCACATCAATGGCCTTGTCTGGTAAAAAACGATCATTGATATAACGCTCAGACAATTCCACGGCACTGCGCAAGGCCTGGTTGGTGTATTTGATATTATGGTGACCTTCAAAACGACTCTTGAGACCACGCAGGATCTGCACGGTCTCGTCCACTGTGGGCTCCACAACATCAATCTTCTGGAAGCGCCTTGATAAGGCCCTGTCCTTTTCGAAAATACCGCGATACTCCTGGTAAGTCGTAGAGCCTATACACTTCAGCTCGCCATTCGCCAGCACCGGCTTCAGAAGGTTTGAGGCGTCCATGGCGCCTCCCGATGCCGCACCTGCCCCAATGATGGTATGTATTTCATCAATAAACAACACGGCATCATCATGCTTGGCCAGATGATGCAACACGGCTTTCAAGCGCTTCTCGAAATCCCCACGATATTTTGTGCCAGCGAGCAAGGCGCCCATATCGAGGGCATAAATGGTGCAACCTTTCAAAACGTCGGGCACCTCGCCATCCACGATCTTCTTGGCCAAACCTTCGGCCAGCGCCGTCTTGCCCACGCCCGCCTCACCAACATACAGTGGATTGTTCTTACGGCGGCGGCAGAGCACTTGAATGGTGCGCTCAATCTCTAAATCGCGCCCAATAATGGGATCTATCTTGCCTTCACGCGCCCGCGCATTGAGCTCGACGGTGAATACATCCAGCGGGCTGCGCTCAGGTTGGCTGCTAACCTCTTCGGCTTCGTCAGGCGCAGGCAGTTCGTGCGTTCCTTCACCCGGCATCTTGGAGATACCATGGGAGATATAATTGACCACATCAAAACGTGTAATGCTTTGTTTGTGAAGAAAATACACTGCGTGAGATTCTTTTTCGGCAAAAATGGCTACCAAAACATTGGCGCCTGTTACCTCTTTATTGCCGGCGCCCTGAACATGTAACACAGCACGTTGAATGACACGCTGAAAACCCAGGGTAGGCTGTGTGTCGATCTCGGACTCGGACTCCAGTTTCGGTACGCTGTCGTCCAAAAAATCGTCAATATTTAATCGCAGACTGTCAATATCCCCGCCACAGGCACGCAACACCTTGACGGCAGCAACATTGTCCAGTAATGCCACTAGCAAGTGTTCGACTGTAATATACTCGTGCCGTTTCTCACGAGCCGCCTGAAACGCTGTATTTAATGAATTTTCCAGTTCCTGCGATAACATCTGCTACCTCCGGGCCATCCCCTGCCTATATAATCCTTGCAAGCATTGTTCCGGTTTTGCCGTCACTCCGCATACCCGTTAATCGGGCTCCATCGCGCACTGTAATGGGTGATTGTTTTCACCCGCAAACACCAAGACCTGACGCACTTTGGTCTCGGCAATCTCGTGTGTGAATACCCCACAAATTCCGATTCCTTTAGTATGAACATGTAGCATAATCTGGGTCGCCTGTTCGCGATTTTTCTGAAAAAAACGCTCCAAAACAGCTACTACAAACTCCATGGGAGTATAGTCGTCATTCAACAGGATAACTTTATACAGCGCAGGACGCTTGAGCTTTGGCTTGTCTTCCTGGACGACGGTATCGTCAATACGCTGCGGAATATTGTCACTCATTACTTCTTCAGACCCTGATGCCACTGTGCTGTTCAGTCATTTTGCGACTGTGGCTCAATTTTTCAAGCCCTTTTTCTCTGATAATGTATGCGCCTATCTGCATTATAGGGCTCCGACAAACCCTACAGGGCGCTTGACTTGAAGAAAAAATGGTGGATGATTATGTCTCACGTCGTTTCGGGCAGTGTGTCGTCCCTGACATTCCACCCGCAGTATGTTCGGCTGAGGATCCTGTAGAGCAGGGTAGCTTTTTTACAGAATCGCTAGAGGAAAGAAACATGGCAAGTGGAACGGTGAAGTGGTTCAGCAACAGCAAGGGATATGGCTTTATTTCCCCCGGTGAAGGTGGTACAGACGTGTTTGCCCATTTCAGTGCCATCGAAATGGATGGCTATAAGACCTTGAAGCAGGGCCAGGAAGTGGAGTACGAGGTCAAAGATGGACCCAAAGGTCCGCAGGCCATTAACATCCACTCTCCATAAAGTATAAATACAATAAAAGAAACCCGACGCTGACCGATTTCCTGCTTCAGGAGAGGCGGCAATCAATACAAACTGTGCGGCACATTTGTGAACCGCGCTGCCCGGTGCGGTAAACTCCCTGCCTGCACCAGATCAGCGCCTGCAAACTAGCCCATTTTCTCTATTATAACCCTTCCAAAGGCCGAGCAACCCAGCTCCTTGGCCGCCGGCATCAGGCGCGCAAAATCATAGGTAACAGTCTTCGCCTGTATGGCCTGCTCCATCCCCCGGACAATCAAATCAGCCGCCTCGGTCCAGCCCATATGACGCAACATCATCTCAGCAGACAGGATCAGGGAGCCCGGATTGACCTTGTCCTGACCGGCATATTTGGGTGCCGTACCGTGAGTGGCCTCAAACATGGCTACCGTGTCCGACAAGTTGGCGCCGGGCGCAATACCTATGCCACCTACCTGGGCCGCCAGGGCATCGGAAATATAATCGCCATTGAGATTCAGCGTGGCAATAACGCTGTATTCACTCGGGCGTAGCAAAATCTGCTGTAAGAAAGCATCGGCAATCACATCCTTGATGACTATCCTCTTGCCGCTGCCGGGGCTCTCAAACTCACACCACGGGCCGCCATCAATCTCGGTCGCAGCGAACTCCTGCTTCGCCAACTCGTAGCCCCAATTCTTGAAGGCCCCTTCCGTGAATTTCATGATGTTGCCCTTGTGCACCAGGGTCACTGAGTCGCGGTCATTGTCGATGGCATAGCGTATGGCCTTGCGTACCAGACGCTGTGTGCCTTCCTGCGAGACAGGTTTGATACCTATGCCCGAGGTTTCTGGAAAACGTATCTTGGTCACACCCATCTCGTTTTGCAGAAACTGAATCACTTTCTCCACTTCTGCCGTGCCCTGGGCCCATTCCACACCGGCATAAATATCTTCCGAATTCTCACGGAAGATCACCATGTCAGTTTTCTCAGGCTCTTTTACCGGGCTGGGAGTGCCCGCGAAATATCGTATGGGTCGCAGGCAGACATAGAGATCCAGTTGCTGGCGCAAGGTGACATTCAACGAGCGTATGCCACCGCCTACGGGCGTGGTCAGTGGGCCCTTGATCGAGATGACATATTTCTTGATGGCAGCTAAGGTCTCCTCTGGTAGCCAGACATCATCACCATAGATAGCAACGGACTTCTCGCCGGCAAAGATTTCCATCCAGGCAATATGGCGCTTGCCGCTATACGCCTTAGCCACAGCGGCATCCACCACCTTGCGCATCACGGGCGTGATGTCCACGCCAATGCCATCACCTTCAATATAAGGAATAATGGGGTGATCGGGGACATTCAGCGAATAATCATCATTGACCGTAATCTTCTCGCCATCGGCGGGGACGGTAATCTTGTCATAACTCATTTATTTGGGTCTCCAGGGACCGGTTATCCAAAAGGGGCGGATTCTACACGTCGACCCGGAGTGGCGGAACCACGGACAGTCGATTTCGAGTGAGGGAACCTGATTAGAAAGAGGCGCCAAGCTGTAAATAGGCCTCGGTACTGCCGAGATCGCTATCGAGACCACGGGCCACACCCAGGCGTAGCGGCAAGGTCACGCCATAAAACAGGACCACTTCTACCGTCACTTCGGCGCCTAATCCAGTGTAATATTTATCTGGCTGACTATCATCCGTGTCCCAAATCCCGCCACTGTCGACGAATACCGTGCCATGCAGTTGATGCAGGCCCACGGGAGGAATAGTGATGCCACGCTCCAGTCGAAGAATCGGGAAACGATACTCAAGCGACCCCAGCTGCATACGCCGCCCTTCCAGCTCACGCAAGCCACTTCGATAACCTCGTAATGCGTATTCACGACGCCCGAAAGGCGAATAGACCAGGTTGCCACCCGGCAAGGGCAAACCATCGGCAGTACTACTACCGCCCAATTCAAAAGGCCGCGGCGACTCGTCACCCCAACCCTCAACAAATCGGACCGCCAGTACATGCTCGCCCCAGAGTTTGAAATACTCTCGCCAGTCCAGAGTATAAATACTACCGGTGTAATCACCGCCTTCGATGACTTCGCTGCTTTCCGCCACCAGCCGTACGGATCGTCCATCGCTGCGACTAATGGCGCGACGATACTGCTTTACCGATGAATACATGGCGGCCACGCCGGCGAGATTGTCGATCTCCTCGGGCTTCTCAGCGATGCCGTCTTCCACCCAGCCATCCGACTCACGCAGACGCAGGGCACCGGCATGCAAAGTGATGCCGCGATCGAAGCGCAACAAGGGGAAGATCAGTTCACCCAGAAAGGTGTCATTGCGACGCACACGGATAGGCTCCAGATCATCGTCAATATTTTTTTCCCGGTCGACATCGTTAAAACGCGAGGCATGCAATTTGAGTAAGGGCCACCAGCGGTCATAGAGATAATTAAATGAGCCAACCGGCCACTTATTCGTCACATCATAGGCCGCATCCAAGACATAAGTATGACGCTGCAAGACATCCCAGCCCGAAGTCACCACACCGACCTCCACTGCCGCATCATCCAACACAAGATGGGGAAACCACCACTGAGGCGCAACCGTGGACCAGGGTGAGTAGCTGCTGATACGCGTCTTACCCAATGTTTCAGATTCGGTGTTCGCCTGGGCACGCTGAGGCTTGCCTGTCGCTGTCGCCTTGCCCTGGTTCAAGTTCAAGCGATATATGTCAAAACCGTCTGCATCAAAACCAGTATAGTAAAGGGTCTTTCCTTCCGCATCCGGTGCCGGATGGAAGGCACCGCCGAGGACATTGGTAAAAGTGTGCATCTTGCCACTGACGAGATCCATGCGACGTGCGTTATACACGCCACCATGATCGGAGGTAAACCAGACGCTGCGTCCATCGGCCGAAAACTGTGGTTGCATCTCGATTTGCCGGTCGCGGGTCAATGCACGCCAGTGCTGCGTAGCGATCGAAAACAACTCCAGATTCCAACCCTTACCGGGCCGCCACAAGGCAGCTGCCAATGACTTGCCATCCGCAGAAATGTCCAATCCACCAATCACTTCCCCGGCTGTTGCCGTCCAAAGCGTCTTTATGTGAGCGCCTTCAGCATTGAGTTGTTCAAGCGAGCTACGGCCCAATTCCAGTTTGGCTGCGATAAGTTCCTTACCGCCTGGTAACCAACTGGCATAATGATAGCGACCACACTTCGTCAACCGTGACTTTCTGCCATTGGCGCTGACGCGATAGAGATCAAAGTATAACTGGGCATTACGACACAGCTCTGCCTGTGCCAACAGGATACCACTCTGGGTATCCACATCGAATCTTGATCCAGGATTGACATCCACCAGATGCCGGGGCTTGTCGCCCGGCTTGATTACCATCAACGCGGGATAGCTTTGCCAATCATTGCGCAGGTAATATACGGTGCCGTTTTCGGTAACACGAACAGCGCCCGTGCTATAACCATGCTCGGTCAGGGGTTGACCGGCGCGTACACCTTCTTTTCTTATACGACGCAGTGTCGGTTGGTATTTCTTTTCAAGATAGTCCTTGTATTCATTCCACAATGCGCCCTGTCCCAGGCCAAAGGTATCCTCGGTATTGGAATTCACGCGAAAGGGAAACCAGTCACTACTATAATCTTCAACCATGGCTTGTATATATTTTTTGCCCTTCTTTTCCGCCACAAAATTATAGAAGTGTACGCCGTATAAATACCGTGATGTAGCGCCGGGCCAACTGACAATGGGCTGATTCACTTGGCGTACGGACTTCACACCGGCATCGACTTCCATACGCATCAACATATCAAAATAACTGCTTTGCCCCCGGCCTATGCCACGCTGCGTATCCGTTTCGTAATATGTGGCCAGGCCTTCAATCAACCAACCAGGCTGCATGGCATTGGGAAAAACCGTAAAAGGCAAGGCGCCGCCATAACGGCCAAAGATTTTTCGGAAAACCGCCGGTGCGCCCTTGGCCTTATCAAGATGCAGAATGTGAACATACTCATGGGTAATCACTGTCTCCAGCCAGCCGTCGTGGTCTTCCAGACTGTTCAGGCTATCCGGCGGCGACACATAGATACCACTACGGTTGGTCGGGAACGGTGTGGCATAGCCATTGGAAATACCCAGCTCGTCCGACAGGATAATGTCGGTACGCGATTTCGGTTGCCAATGAAAAACCGGTGATAATTTCCTGTGTACTTTTTCGGCAATTCCCGCGGCTTGCCGGGCCAGTTCTTCCTCACCCTGGTGGAAATGCACCTTAAAATGATCGCTATGCAGTGTTTTCCATTTCAGGTGCGCGGCATGACTGAGCCCCGCCCAGGAACTTACGGGCAACAGTAGACACAACAGGACCAGCAAGATTACAACCGGACGACCCGGAACATGGGAATGACGGAGACGGAAAAAATCATATACGCTCATATTCGATTCATCGCTATACCGTTATAATTAAGCGACAATGTACGTGACCCCCGTAATACTGTCTACAAGCCTGTCGCTGACCTATGCTCATCGCTTTTAATAAACCGTACAACGTCCTGACACAGTTCCGCGCGGAAGGCGATAGCGAGACGCTGGCAAGCTATATAAAAATACCCGATATCTACCCGGCAGGCCGGCTGGACAAGAACAGTGAGGGTCTGTTATTGCTCACCGATGATGGTGCGTTACAACACCGCATTACCGACCCCAAGCATAAACTGGCCAAGACCTACTGGGTTCAAGTGGAAGGCATCCCTGATAAACATGCGCTGGAGAAACTTTGTATTGGCGTGGTGGTGCAAGGCAAATGCACACGACCGGCGCAGGTTTTGTTGATGAATGAACCCGAGGCATTATGGCCGCGACAACCCCCCATAAGGGTGCGCAAACGGATTGCGGATAGCTGGCTGGAACTAACGATCAAGGAAGGCCGCAATCGGCAAGTGCGGCACATGACAGCAGCCGTCGGCCACCCGACGCTGCGTTTAATACGGTCCGCCATCGGTCCATGGGCGCTGGCTGATTTAAGACCCGGCCAGTGGCGGGAAATCGATACACAGGCTATCGACAGGGTGAGCACATGACCTGGAGAGCCAGTGTGACGGTGGCCGCCAGCGTTGAAGACAACGATAAATTTCTGCTCGTTGAAGCACAGACAGAAGCTATGGCGATATTCAATCAGCCCGCGTGCCATCTGCAAGCAGAAACCGGCTGGCGTTTTGTTAAGGTTATAACTTTCTTACGCTTTGCCTTTTGCGGACAGGTGCAACAGCATCTGCCAGAACAGGCGCTCGATGAGGGCATTATCACCCCGCACTGGATGACGCGGGATACCTTGTGAATAGCCTGATGGCAACAAAAAACAA
Source organism: Gammaproteobacteria bacterium (assembly GCA_036986275.1). Lineage (GTDB taxonomy): Bacteria > Pseudomonadota > Gammaproteobacteria > Acidiferrobacterales > SZUA-150 > BTRG01. The sequence continues at coordinate 43,105 of BTRG01000010.1, forward strand.
GCATGTCGTCGTGGGGCTCTCTGGCGGGGTCGACTCGGCCGTGGCGGCACTCAAACTGATTGAAGACGGCTACCGTGTCAAGGCCGTGTTCATGAAGAACTGGGAAGAGGATGATGACGCCGAGTATTGTGCGGCTGAGGAAGATTTAAGGGAGGCCCGCGCGGTCTGTGAGGTACTGGATATACCTCTCAAAACAGTTAACTTCTCCGCCGAGTATTGGGATCGCGTGTTTCAACACTTCCTGCAAGAATACCGTGCCGGTCGCACACCCAACCCGGACGTCTTATGCAACAAGGAAATCAAGTTCAAGGCCTTTCTTGAGTATGCCTTGTCATTGGGAGCGGACCGGCTGGCCACCGGCCACTACGCCGGACTCAGGCGTAACGCAAACGGTGTGCAACTGATCAAGGCCCGCGACGAAAACAAGGACCAGAGTTATTTTCTCTCGGCACTGGATCAGGAACAATTGCAAGGCACACTGTTTCCTCTGTCCGAACTCACCAAGCCTGAAGTACGCACCATAGCCAAAGCCGCCGGTCTGCCTAACTGCGAAAGAAAGGACAGTACAGGTATTTGTTTTATCGGAGAGCGTCGGTTCAAGGATTTTTTACAGCAATACCTGCCGGGCCAGCCAGGCGAGATCCGCACCCTGGATGAAGAAGTCAAGGGTCAGCACCAGGGCCTGATGTACCACACTATCGGTCAGCGACAGGGGCTGGGACTGGGTGGACCCGGTGGACCCTGGTTTGTGGTCGGCAAGGATATGGCGCGCAACATACTCTATGTCGTAGAAGGCGATGAGCATCCGGCCCTCTACAATGACAGATTGATCGCCATGGACCCACACTGGATTGCCGGGACCGCCCCGGACTTACCCTTTCCCTGTAAAGCAAAGATCCGCTATCGCCAGCAAGAGCAAGTCTGTACCGTTGCGCCCCACACGCAAGGACTGGAAGTGCGCTTTGACACCCCGCAGCGGGCCATCACCCCGGGACAATACGTCGTCTTTTATCGGGGTGATGTTTGCCTCGGGAGTGGTATCATCCAGCGGGTTCCGAAACAAAAGACAAGTGATTGACAACATCATGACCAGCAATGCCCCCCTCGAACTGTCCAATCTGACTGCCCTGTCCCCGCTGGACGGGCGCTATGCACGGGCCACTGCGCCGCTGCGTTCCCTGTTCAGCGAATACGGCCTGATTCGCTATCGAGTACTGGTGGAGATACGCTGGCTGCAGATGCTGAGCAACCATGCGCAGATTCGCGAAGTCCCTGTCTTCTCTGACGACGCCATGCGGATTCTGGAAGGCATTATAGATAACTTTTCCGAGGCCGATGCCCAGGCCGTCAAGGATATTGAAGCCACCACCAATCATGACGTCAAGGCCATAGAGTATTTCATCAAGGAAAGGATAAAGGGTAATGCCGAACTGGAAGCCGTCTCGGAATTCATACATTTTGCCTGCACTTCTGAAGACATAAACAATCTCTCTTATGGGCTCATGCTCAGGGATGCCCGCATCGACCTGTTGCAAAGACTGGCAAATGTTATCCACGCCATACAGGAACTGGCCACCACCCATGCCGAACAAGCCATGCTGTCCCGTACCCATGGTCAACCGGCCTCACCCACAACTCTAGGCAAGGAAATGGCTAATGTCTGCGCGCGCCTGCATCGTCAACGAAAATCTATTAGCGACGTTCCCATACTGGGCAAGATCAGCGGTGCCGTTGGCAACTATAATGCCCATCTTGCCGCCTATCCAGAAGTGGACTGGCAGACAGTTGCCAACACCTTTATCGAAGGCCTGGGATTGACCTGGAACCCCTATACCACGCAAATCGAACCCCATGACTACATCGCCGAGCTCTTCGATGCCGTAGCCCGATTCAATACCATACTCATAGACTTCAATCGTGATGTCTGGGCCTATATTTCACTGGGTTACTTCAAGCAAAAAGTCGTCAAGAATGAAGTGGGCTCATCCACCATGCCGCACAAGGTAAACCCTATAGACTTTGAGAACTCGGAAGGCAATTTGGGGTTGGCCAATGCCATGCTGTTACACCTGGCCGGCAAACTGCCGATCAGTCGCTGGCAGCGCGATCTCACGGACTCCACGGTGTTACGTAATATTGGTGTCGGTCTGGGTTATGCCGTGGTGGCCTATAACTCCTGCCTGCGCGGCATAGGCAGACTGGAAGTGAATACCGATCGCCTAGCCGAAGACCTGGATAACAACTGGGAAGTCCTGGCCGAACCCATACAAACGGTGATGCGTCGCTATGGAATAAAAGAACCCTATGAAAAATTGAAAGCACTTACGCGCGGGCACAGCCACATGAATGCCAAGATCTTGCGTGACTTTATCAATACCCTGGAAGTTCCGGAGCAGGCACGCTCAGCCTTGCTGGCCATGACCCCGGCATCCTACACTGGGAATGCCGCCGCCCAGGCCTCACACATCAACATGCAAGACCAGGGGGACGAATAAACCACCCCGCGGCACCAAAAGTAGACACTTTAGGCGAGCTGACGGTGGATTAATTAACAACAAGACCTTAACGGCGAGAACCAGCTTTCTTCTTGCTTTTCTTTTTGGCCTTCTTGGCAGTCTTCTTCTTGGCAGTCTTCTTCTTGGCAGTCTTCTTCTTGGCAGTCTTCTTCTTGGCAGTCTTCTTGGCCGCTTTTCCGGGCGATTTCCTTGCAGTTTTCTTGCTCTGGCTACCCGCGCCTGTTACAACTGGCGCGACAGGCAAATGCCACATCCCTTCCGTCTGCGAAATAAACAGATAAAGCCCCAGCGACAGGCTGACAACCACACTGATCACCACGATGAGGTTCACATGCACGGCCTGTGAGAAACCCATCAATATGGCCATTGCCAGCCCCAAACACAGGGAGATCACAGCAGATACGGCAGTAAGCTCTTTTGTAGGATTGTGACCGGCAAACACAAACAAGGTCGTTATGCCGACCAGAGATGCGGCAAACAATCCGGTCATGACTGGATCAAAGGCACCCTTACTAAGCACGCCATGGGCTGACTCAGGCGCAACCAGCAGGGCTATTCCCCATACAAGATACAGCAGCACTCCAATAAACAAGGCAATCTGGGCATGTTGTTTCATTCATATGCTCCCTGAACGTTATCGATACTACTTGGGCTATACTCTAGGAAACCCGACACAGATGTAAAGCAAATTCAGGGCCCAACTGGCATGGGGAACATTAGCGATAACTTATCTACGGGCCGACTCAGCCACCGTCAACAGGCCGCTGATGCCCTGATCTCACTAATTGAAACCGCGCAACGGAGTATTGTCATCTTTGCGCCACAACTGGATCGTGGCCTCTATAATTCACTGCGCTTCAACCGGGCATTGGCCTTGTTTTGTGCACGACACGATAGAAACCGGGTCGACATCCTAACCGAAGACAGCGGACATCTCTTGCGCGCGAATGAGCTGTTGATACAGACAGCCAGAAGATTCAGTGACTTTATATCTATAAGACAAGTCCCTGAAGAATATCGTGGACTGACCACACAATATCTTGTAGCAGACAAGAAAGATTTTCTGTTACAGCCGGATACGCGCGAGCAGGCCTACATTGTCCATACCGAGGACAAAGGCGAAGCAGCGCATTTGCTCAATCAGTTCGCGCCCATGCTGGAACGTAGCGAACCCATTTATGAAATGCATACCCTGGGATTGTGACTCAAGTCATTCGATACAAGCCCCTGGCGCTGATATGTGTAGCCCTGCTTGTCACAGGATGCGCATATGACAACAATAAATCGCCCTACTCCGCTGCGGTAGGCAGCAAGGCTGCACAGTACGCTACCCATATGGTTGGTGCGCGTTATCGGTTCGGTGGCAACAACCCTAAAAGCGGATTCGATTGCAGCGGCCTGGTGCAGTACAGCTACGCCAAAGCCGGTGCCCGCGTCGCCCGTGACACCCGTGGGCAAAAAAAGACATCCCGGGCAATTTCCGTGAAACAGCTACAAAAAGGGGACCTGTTATTCTTTCACCAACAGGGCAAACGCTATTCCCATGTTGGCATCTACGTCGGCAATAACCAGTTTGTTCATGCCCCCTCATCCGGCAAACGCGTGAGTAAGGACACCCTCGGTCGCTACTGGCGTAAACACCTGGCCAGCACCCGCCGTTTCCGCTCTTTATAAAATTTTTTTAAAAATATTCTCTGACACTGGAAATCAATTAGTTATTTTATTTCATATGGTTACCTGATTCAGTCAAAGTGATCTGATAAGAAACCCCCAAAACCTGTACTTTTATTGATGAGGATATTAAATATTTTTGGGTTATACTAGCTGGTTCCCGTGATGGCTACCAAGCTGTTTCCCCTTCAAGGACAGAAGCGGGGGAAGGTTGCTCCGACCACAACCATGACTGATTGCGGAGGGTGCAGAATGAAACAAGATCGACGTTGGAACGCCCGTCTCCCCTTATCTGTAAGCGTAGCCGTGTATTGCGGTGGCTTTGGCCTACTACAGTGCAAAACAAGCAACATCAGCCTCAACGGTATCTACATCAAAACCGGTCGCATTATGTTGTCCGATGATACCAACGTGGAATTGATTTTCTCAGGCCAAAAAGGACGTTTGCTTACACCTCATCGTCTGGGTGCCCAGGTAATGCGTATCACGGATGATGGTGCCGGTCTGGCCTTCAATCAAATTGAAACGGATGCCTATCACTTCTTGCGCAATCTGCTGAATACAGAACCGCACTTCACACACTTGGAGCACGGTCAGATCCAGATGCATAGCTAGAACAGTGTTAGCGGTGGATCCATTGCAGGAAAATTCCATAGCATCCCGGGCAAGTAAACCAAGGGTGCTTTTATAACGAACGGAAGAGGGCTATATGAGGCTATAGACACCCCCGGCTAAAGCCGGGGCTCTATGGATGCGCCCGCATAAATTCCATAGCTGCTTCGCGTGAGTGAGAACTACCACGGCAATTAACTTCTTTTCCATTTACAAAGAGCGGCACAGCAGGAAAACCACGCGGTTATATTACCCGTCAAACGCATAGCGCGATAAGATAGCAGTGGATTGTGAATACTGTGGTCACCAATGAGTTTGATGGTGAGGATGCCGGGGCCTTATTTGCTACCGACGGGAACATCGATACTTTAAAAACCTGGTATTGGCGCCTTGCCTGATCCTGTTAATGCAAGGGGCCGGGGTGTCTATAAGGATGGGGATACCCGTACCACCATGGACTCCAGATATAAAATCCATAATAGCCATCATCATAAACCGCCTCTTCCGGCCATAGATGGTAATCCTTGACCAAAATCACGGGGTAAGAATAAGGATGTTCACCAATCTTTCTGGAAATCTGTTTATCGACAGTTCCGAACACTGTCATTTTACGGCCGATTTGAAAAATTTGTGGGTCAAGAAATGCCGACACACGTGCCAGAAAACGTACAGCCTTGTCTTCTGGTTGGCCCGGCTCGCCCCAGCTATCGAGTCGCGCGGCCAGTAATTCCACTTCTGTTACCCGTTTCAGATTCTGAATACTGACGATCTGCCCGCCCCACTTCACTTTATTGCCTTGGTAGGCAGACGGCTCATCCCTGACCACGCTGACATCGGGATTGAGTCTTACCGTCTCGCGAATCGACCTGGGAATGTTGGATGCACAACCGGACAGGCCCAAAACTGAAAGCATTCCTACCATCAATATAGCCTTTTGCATTGTTGTGAACATAGCACTCCACCTGCCTTTACCCTGCTTCTGTAGACTGTAAAATTGGAGATGGGTTGCAGCATGCCCTCAGCTTTTCGACCACCGCATACGTCGCACCTGCCAGCCACCGTCAACATGACGCCAATCCATCTCTACATTAAAATTTCTGCCGCGCCTGGGCCCTCCCAGCAACAGGACCCGGAATCGGGTGTTGGCCCCAGGTCGAGAGACCGAGATCTTGATGCCACTTATCAATACTTCAAGTTTCGGGTCACGTATACGATAAAAAGCCAGCATACGCTGGATCCCTTTCTTATCCAGCCCCTCCTGATTCTGGAAATCAACAGTAAGATAGGATAGCAATTCGCCGGCATCGTACTGCTCCAGAGCACCTTCCATCGCCGCCAATGCCTTTTCAATTTGCCGGCTATCGTTGTCCCCGGTACAACCCAATACTCCGGTCAAGGCCACAGCCAATAAAAAACTTCTCAACCAATAAGACATGCATATCTCCATTCAGACTTCCCCGGGCTTGCCATGCACCGATGGATCATTGAATATGGAAGCAGTATAACCATAAACAACACTGATCTGGATAACCCGACTATCGTGGCCAAAAACCGGGATGACATAGATACATTTGGTTTTCGTCCAGGGCGGGTACTGGCACGTAAATATGAAGTCTTGTCCTTGCTTGGGGCCGGCTGGGAAGGTGAAGTCTATAAAATTCGCGAAGTCACCACGGGGATAGAACGCGCCGCCAAGTTCTTTTTTCCGATAAGGAATTTGCGAGACAAGTCCTCAAAATTTTATGCAAAAAAACTGCACAAACTCAGGCACTGCCCTATTTTGATCCAATACCACCATCAAGACAGTATAACTTTTAAAGGATCTATAATTACATTCCTTGTATCTGATTATGTTGAAGGTGAACTGCTTAGTGAATACGTTTCACACCAGTCCGGCAAACGCGTCAGTATGTTTGAGGGACTGCATATTCTATACACTCTGACCCAGGGAATGGAATGCATACACCAGGGACGTGAATTTCATGGTGACCTGCACGACAACAATATTATTATCAAACGCCATGGTATTGGTTTTGATATCAAGTTACTGGATCTGTATCGATTGGGGCCCAGTGGCGCCACCGGGATTAATAATGATGTCTGTGAGCTAATACGTATCTTTTACGACATACTGGGAGGACAAAAACACTACGCCAAACATCCAAAAATAGTAAAAGATATTTGTTGTGGCCTCAAACGCACCCTGATACTGAAGAAGTTTCGTACCGCAGGACGCCTGCGCAAATACCTTGAAACACTGACATGGTCCTAATCTGATATTTTGCCCGTCTCTATTTCCTCCCTTTACCTGAATCAACACACCTCAGTTCCTGAATTGCTGGTTTGCGGCAAGGGACATGCCGCGGTTTACACACGCCCCTCTCCCGAGCACGAAAACAGCAATCAGGATGGTGCTGCCATCCTTTGTACCGACACGTCTGCCCTACTAGCCATCACCGATGGTGTGGGTGGTTTGCCTGCCGGCGATCAGGCCGCTGCCCTGGCGCTTACCAGTCTCAAGGACAGTTACTTGTCACAACCCCTGATGTCACCCGAACAATCACGCTCTGCCATATTAAACGGTATAGAAGCGGCCAACGAAGCCGTACTTGAACTCGGAACCGGCGCCGCGACGACACTGGCGGCAATTAACATACAGGATCAACAGCTTCGCACCTATCACATTGGTGATTCCATGATTCTGGTTGTCGGCCAGCGCGGCAAGATAAAACTGCAGACCGTGCCCCACTCACCCGTAGGTTATGCTGTTGAATCCGGCATGCTGGATGAAGACGAGGCCCTGCATCATAAAGAACGCCACCTGGTATCCAATGTTATTGGCACGACAGACATGCGCATAGAAATCGGATCGCCTATCACGCTTGCACAAAAAGACACCGTTTTGGTGGCCAGCGATGGTTTATTCGACAATCTTGAACTTATAGAAATTATTAATATCATTCGATGCGGTATATTGGATCATGTAGCACGGCAACTGTCCGAGCTTGCCTACCAGCGCATGACACAAAGCCACGAAGACAAGCCCAGCAAACCGGATGATTTAAGCTTTATACTTTACCGAAGATGATTAAGAATATTTACCAATAAAGCTCATAAGCCGCATAGGCCACGATTAACACAACAACCGTTGTCCAGCCCATCACATCGATATACTTGCGCAGATTCTGTTCCATGGCCTCACCACCAACATATATAATCCCGGCCACCAGATAGAAACGCATACCACGACCTACAAAAGAGGCTAGGACAAAAGGGAAGAAAGATAAAGCGACGGCACCGGCAGTAATGGTAAAAACTTTATAGGGGATGGGAGAAAATCCGGCGATAAAGATTACCCAGACACCCCATTCCTCGAACCAGTCTCTGGTCAGTAAGTATTTTTCCCAATAACCCATGGTATGCAACAAGGGCGTGATCCATTCCAATGCCAACAAACCAATAAGATAACCGGCCACTCCGCCAGCCACGGAAGTTAACGTTGTAACGGCAGCAAAGAACCATGCACGCTCACGTCTGGCCAAGGCCATGGGCGCCAACATGACATCCGGTGGAACGGGAAAGAACGAAGACTCCGCGAAACTTAAGACCGCGAGATAGCGTGTAGCATGGGGATGCCGCGACCACTGAAGCACGCGCTCATACAGGGAAGAAAACCTCCACATATTATGCGCTCACATCAGGAATAACGATTCCTTCACTACCAGACTTCAGTTGCACAGTCGATGTAGGGAAGGCAATCTCAGCGTCATGCGATGCAATAATGTTGCTGATCTTCAGCAACACATCATGCTTGATCTCATGAAAGGCCACCCACTCGGTGTTCTTAGTGAAGGTGTAAACAAAAAAGTCCAGCGAAGACGGCGCAAAGGTATCGAAGTTCACTATCAATGTTTGTGTGTTATCTATTTCAGGGTGCTCTATCAGCATCTGTTTAACGTCATGAACGATAGCATCCATTTTATCGATATCATCATAACGTATGCCTATGGTCTCGTAGATACGTCGATTACTCATACGTGAGGGATTCTCCACTGCCACACTGGCAAATATAGAATTCGGTACATATAAGGGTCTCTTATCAAAGGTTCGTATTACTGTCAGACGCCAGCCTATTCTTTCCACCGTGCCTTCAATCTCTCTATCCGGTGATCGCACCCAGTCACCCACGGCAAAGGGCCGATCCAGGTAAATCATCAGACCACCAAAAAAATTGGCCAATAAATCGCGGGCAGCAAAGCCAATGGCAATACCGCCTATGCCGCCAAAGGCCAACACACCCGATATGCTAAAACCCAGGGTTTGCAATGTGACCAATATGGCAGTGATCACAAACGACAAGCGCACCAGCTTGGCGATGGCGTCTACAGTCGTACGATCCGGCCCAGCATGGCGTTGTAAAACATTACTTTCAACTGTATGGGTCAGGCGCAGTAGAAACCAGGTAAAACAGGTAATCACCCCCACATCCCGAAGCGGGTCTATGGCAACAAAAATGACTGCCTGGGTTTTTTGCTGGACAATCTCCGCAGCGAAGGCAATGCCGATAATCCAGATCAGTGCACTTAGGGGTCTGCGTACGGCATCAATCAGGGCATCATCCCAAACCCTCTCCGTGCGTAAAAAGGTTTTGTGTAGACGGTTTAATACACGTTTCTGGATTAAGTTTATCAGTAGCGCCAGAAACACCACCACAAACACCTGCACCACCCATAGATTCTCGTCTGTAATTTCTTTAAGCCAGTCCATTTGATCTCCAGCCAATCGATCGAAAAATTCTACATTAGTTCTGGAGTGTACCAGCGAGACAAACAAATCGTTATAAAAGAGGTATCTATCTATGGTAAGCCGCAAGAAAATGAAAGGGAAAGATCCCCTTCCTGCGCCAGGAGAAACGCAGCCATTTACAGGGGCCTGGGACGACCCACCAAACTATTCAGGATCTAGGCAGCGTACAACAAGCCCAGTACAGCACTGAAAGTATCCACTCCAAGACGCTTGAATTGCAGTCCTACGCCCTCTCCAGTCACCCGGGCCACACGCGCTGGCAGCCGATAGTCTTTCTGGCCATCTTGCGCAGGCAATGACATCACCAGCTCGACCTCATTATTGACCACCAGGCTGGTTTCTCCGGTTTCAACAAATACACCTTCGGGACTGATATCACGAGTTTGGCAAAATTGATTACTCAAATGGCGGCCGCCCAGCAAGACTTCACGCCGTAAGGCCATACGAGCACTTTCACGTTTGTCAGTAGACATCGTTTACCTCTTCGGGATTGATTACATTTATGCAGATCATCAGCCGCCTGAGCCCGACTCAATAAGCCCGCGTTTGCCAGCTTCTGAACTACACCCCGGAGACAAGTATATAACGCTCTGACCCTAAAGTACTATAGTGAGTTGCTCGGTTATGAAACAAAAAGGACATTGAATTCCGTAGCTTACGGACAAAAAATATACGGCATGAAGCGTGACCTCGCTATTGCCCCCTCGCGCCTGGTGAAATGGCTGTGGGCAGCCCCATAGGCCCTGATCACGACGGCAATCTACGGCCGCAATCTATGGACAGCGGGCGACACCTTCCCGTATGACCAAACCAGGAGACACAATCACGGTAAAACGGGGTCTGTTGAGACTCAGGCGAACTGTAATAACGACGTGGCCCGGCCACCCAGGCCCCCAAACAATACCCATATAAACATGGCCGACGCCATCTCATACGCATGCGCGGTAAGCGATGGATACCAGAGCGATTACTGGCGCAGACCGGCATTGCCTCCTACACTGAACTCAATAACCGGGGCCGTTCTACAACTCCGACAATACAGGTGGCAACATGGCACTGGGTGTCAGAATCTTTTTTTTGGGAAATGACGATGCGCTGAAACGCATATCGCATCGGCGTTTTGAGGCCTTCCAGACACGTAAAGACGCCTTCAAGGAACACGCCAGCAACTCCGTACGTTGCGCCTTCGTCATCGTGGACATCGAAAACCGCCGACCCAAAAAAATTCGCGCCATTGACCCCATACGCCTGTACTTCGATGCCAGCGGTCGTTACAACCTGACAAAACGAACGCGTAAATATCAGCTGACGCGGCAGGCCGTAGATAATCTGGCAGCATCACAAAAAGGCACTCAAGTGATAGACATCAGCCCTCGGATCGCTAAAAAACAACTGGACGAGGAGTTCCGCTGGGTGCCTTCACACCAGCATTTGCGTGCAATCGAAGAAGCGGTATTGGGAAGAAAAAAAACAGGCTAACCCACATAATTCATGAAGGCGGACCTTTCCCTTGAATTTAATCCAAGGCGTCGAGTTCTTTATACGTTGTACTGGAATCAAACGCCAAAGATTGCCTTGCCTCGCGCAAGCGCTTGGCACGCAGAAGCAAATTTATTTTATGCAGCAGCTCCGCACGACCAATGGGCTTGGCCATAAAATCGTTTGCTCCCAGACGCATGGCCCAGATCTTATCCGAAGCCTGTTCCGTACCGCTGATAACAATAATGGGAATACCCTTGGTGGCATCAGCCTTTTTGATCGCGCGTGTAGCCTGAAACCCGTTCATCACCGGCATAACGATATCCATCAAGATCAAGTCCGGTCGTTGTAATTGAGTTAGCTCCACACCCTGTTCGCCATTGTAGGCGGCTATAGTGCGGTAACCCTCTTTCACCAAAACATTGCGCAATAGATGCACCTGGGTCTTGGAATCGTCTATTACCAGGATGGTGGCATTTTTATCCTTTGCCTTCACCTCACCGCGGGCATCACTTTCATATTGCCGCTGTGCCCGTGAAAACATGTGTCTGATGGGATTGCGATCCATTCTTCTTCCTAACTGATTGTTTTAATTGAGTGAAATCACTATTAAATCTATCCTGATTAGTGCGGACAAACAATACCGTTAATCAGCTCTAGACCCCCATACCCCTGAAACCAACTGGGTATTTCCTCGTACACAATTATTATCCATGCTCAGGCTTACAGCTGGCTTACAGCCTCGCACAGTAGTGATGTCTTGATTCGTACCACTCATCCGTCACGACTTCCGGTTTGTCTGCTTCTGATTTCGACCGCAGACAGGCTGTGCCATATTCTTGTTGTGTCATACAAAACACTTCAAAACAGGGTAGTTGCGGAGCCAGAATTTGAGCATTTTCGATAAACATTGCCCTCTCTGTAAGACATTGTTGCCCAGCAACGCTGCGCACTGCGAATGTGGGTATTCCTTTGATCCGGCCACGGGAATCGAGGAATCGGCCCAGGAACTCGGACTCAATGCCCAGGAAGAACAACTCTACGAAAACTATCTCGCTGCGCGACTGGCGCAAACGGAAGAAAGCGTCAAGGTAGCCCAGACACACCTCAAAAGCGATCCGGAGAACCAGGCATTGCAGGGCAGGCTCGCCGAGGCCGAGGCCGAGGCCGAACAGGCAAGAGCTGAGTTAACAGCACAGTCTGAAAGGGCCCATAAAGCGGAATCCGCATCGCATGCCGCTCGTGGCGCCCTGATGAAGGCCAAGACTGCCAGAGAGAAACGTCAGGCCAAGGCGGCGGAAACAGCCAGAAAACGTGCCGAACAACAACGACTGGAGGCCGAGCGTGCCGCACTGGCCGCGGAAGTTAAATACGCTGCCGAGGAAGCCGCTTTAAAGCGCGCTACCGCCATGCGGCTGGCAAAACAACAGGCCAAGGAAGCAGCCCGTGCAGCCGCGGCAGCTGAAGCCAGGCGCAGGGCCGAGGCAGCCAAGGCCGCCCGTGCGGCACAGTGTCGCCAGATCGAGCTGGCGCGCGCCCTGGCAGCCAAGGCCGATGCCGATATCCAGGCCCGTCGCGAACAGCACATCAAGGCACTGCAACAACATGCGGAGCTACAACAACAAGCCGAACAATTGAGCGCCAAGGAACAAGCTGCGCTTGTTGCCGAAGAGGCCGCTGCCGAGACATTCGCCCTGCTTGAAGCCGCCGAACAGAAACAACTGCTGGCAATAGGAAATTCTCACACTGTTACCGTGACACCACAGGCCGGCTACCCTACCGTGAAATCAAGCCCTACAGCCAGAAAGGAAACACTTAGTCGATTGGCCAAGGTTGTACCCATCAAGCCGAATATCCAGTCACAAGCCACACAAGCCTTTAGAGAGGATCAGACCAGGCGTGCCGCCAAAATCCTGGAAGAAGCCAGGGCCGCATATGTGGCAAGCCAGCCAGCTCCATCAGTTCGCAAGGCCCCTGCCGCTAAACACATCTGCCCCCATTGCACGGCCGACCTCAAACCCAAGCAAGCCTACTGTGGCTGTGGCTATGAAATATTACCCCAACAAAACCTTTCGATCGGCCTGAGCCTGGATGCTGCTGACAGGGAATTCATGTCCAAATTCGAAAACGTAGAAATCACTAAAATGTCTTCCTAGGAG
>BTRG01000011.1:0-46234 GCA_036986275.1 Gammaproteobacteria bacterium
ACAGGATGAACATGATAAGTCATGTCATTCACCAGGATATTTCTCTTTATCCTGTCAATCTTGTTAATCCTGTCTATGTTGTTAAAAAAGCCAAGGCCAAAACAAATACCTAAATACAGACAGGATTTACAGGATGAACATGATAAGTCATGTCGTTCACAGGATTTTTTTACTTATCCTGTCAATCTTGTTAATCCTGTCCAATATACAAATCGCCCATCCCATTATCGATCAGTCACAATCTAGCAATTTTCCTTTTTGATACTGAACGCACCTGAGCCATACGCCACGACATAGAGCAGGCCACCCATAATGGCGAGATTTTTCATAAACATCAGCGATTGTATGTAGGCTTGTTGTGCATCGGCGATAGCCCAGAAGTTGTGGAAAATAAGTGTTGCCAGCAGGGTGAACCCAAACAGTGCCGCCGCGCCCCAGCGCGCGTACATGCCCAGCAGTACCATCAGACCGGCACCGAGTTCGATAATAATAGTGAGTGTTAACAGGATGTTGGCCATAGGCAAGCCCTTACTGGCCATATAGCCCGCGGTTTGCTCAAAGCCACCGATCTTGTTCCAACCAGCCATAACAAAAATCAGTGCCAGCAGGATACGGCCGGCCAAGGGTCCGTATTGGGATGCCAATTTGCATAGCGCGTTCATAAGCAGTCTCCTTTTTTGGTGTTTAGGGATAAGTGCCCGGTAAATCGAAAAACAGGGCTTCGCCAGTCGTGATACCGGAAAAATTCAGTAAGTGTTCGTTGTCGATATAAGCACCATCACCGTGCCTCAGGACATGGCTGTTGAGCTGTAGATTGCCGGCGGTGACGTGGACATAGACCTTGCGTTGGCCCTCAGTTGATACTGACGGCTCTGACCCGGCGCCAGTCCGGTAAAATACAGCGTAGCGTCCTGCCACAGGCTGAGCAAATCTGTGCCATTGCCTCGGGCCAGGGACGGGAAATTGTTTATTTCTCCGCATTATCAATTTGTCGTTGTCCATATGCCGGTACCAGGCCGTGAGCGTTGGGGTATATCCAGATCTGAAAAAGTCCACCGGCTCGCTGCCGGAGGCATTGAGTTCACTATGAGTGATGCCCGTGCCGGCGGCCATGCGTTGTACCTCACCGGTGCGAACAAGGGCGCTGTTACCGAGGCTGTCGCGGTGTTCTGACATAGCTGACGATTTCCATGTCGCGTTGTGAGTGATCGGAGAAGCCCGCGTCAGGCGCCACGGTGTCATCGTTTAGCACCCGCAGTGCGGAATAACCCCTATGGGCCGGGTCGACGTAACCGGCGAAGAAAAAGCTGTGGTGGCTTTGTAGGCAGCCATAGTCGCTGTGTCCTCGCTCGTTATGGGGTCTGGGTACGATCATATAATCTATCATTTATTCAGATTAATTGATTAGCTATAATCCCATCTTAAATAGTTTTATCTGGCCATAAAAGCGGAAAATATTGTGATAATTATTCAAATATTTTGAATATTAAACTGACCCTCGATGCCCTGCAGGTGCTGGATGCCATCGACCGCAAGGGCAGTTTTGCGGCAGCCGCCGCAGCATTGCACCGGGTACCCTCGGCGCTGACCTATACCATGCAAAAACTCGAACAGGATCTGGGCGTCACCGTGTTCGACCGCCGCGGCCACCGCGCCAGGTTGACGGCGGCGGGTCAGGAGTTGCTGTTACAAGGCCGGCATTTGCTGGAAGCGGCGCAGGCGCTGGAGGCACGGGTGAGGCGCGTCGACAGTGGTTGGGAGGCCGAAATTCGCGTGGCTGTGGACAACCTCATACCCCAGGCCCAGCTTTATCCGATTGTGCGTGACTTTACTGCTCAGGAATGTGGCACGGCGTTGCGTCTGTCTCAGGAAGTCTACGGTGGGTGTTGGGATGCACTCATAACGGGTCGCGCCGACCTGGTCATCGGCGCCCCGGGTGAGGGCCCGCCCGGGGGTGGCTACCGCACCCGCGAAATGGGAGAAGTTCGTTTTGCTTTCGCCGTGGCCCCGGATCACCCGTTGGCTGTGCAGCCGCAGCCCTTGTCTGCCGGTTGCATACGTCAGTATCTGGCGGTATCTATTGCGGATAGCTCGCGTCATCTGGCGCCGCGGACATCGGGACTGTTAAGCGGTCAGCAGGTACTGACCGTGGCCAATATGGAGACCAAGATAGCAGCCCAGCGCCAGGGCCTGGCGGTAGGTTTCCTGCCGCGCCATCTTATCGATAAGGAGTTAAAAAGCAGGCGCCTGTGTGTGCTAGAGGTCGAGGAGGCCAAACCCAGCATGCCCTTGTTAATGGCCTGGCGTTCAAACCAGACGGGGCGGGCGCTGAAATGGTTTCTGGAGGCACTGACAGCAGAGCGTTTATCGGAATTATTGAAAATAAATTAAAAATCAGTCTGCAACATATTGACAGCAGTGCCGACACCTGTTCCAGGCGTGGAGTTATTCACAGTTTGCTTATTTACTCCTGATGATATGCCAATTGTTTCAGCAACCTCGTTCCCATGCTAGGAAGATAGTCTAAGTATCTGTATTCATAGACTTATTTGATGCGCCTATTTTTTTGGCAATTTAACTTTTACTCGAAAAATTTCAGTTAAAGGAACACTCTGAGGGCACTTATTCACAAAGTTATCCACAGCTTCTGTGGGTAACCTCTGTAGCCTTTTTGTAACAATGCCTTAGCGATATTTGTTGAGTATTACTTGAACGTGGAACAGCTTTGTTTCACGTCTGTTCAGACACTTTTTTTCCGCGCGCTGGCAAGGGTAGTGAAAACGAGCGTGTTAAAGTCGGCGCCATGACCCCCAGTCCCGTGTTACGAGTGGCCGTTCCCGTCCCGCTGAGACGCCTTTTTGACTACCTTCCCCCGTCCCGGGGCGACATTCCCGCCATAGGCGCCCGTATTCGCGTGCCATTCGGCCGCCGGCAGTTGGTGGGTCTCGTGGTGGCACATGCCGATAGCAGTGCAATTCCGCTTAAACAGCTGAAAGCCGTGCTGGAGGCTATAGACAAGCGTCCGCTGTTGTCTGAATCGTTAATGAAACTCATGCATTGGTCGGCAAGATATTATCACCATGCACCGGGCGAGGTGTTTCTGGGCATGCTGCCGGCATTTGTGCGCCGGGGCAGGCCGGCGGAAATAAGCCGGCAGTGTATTTGGCGTATAAGTGAGAGCGGCAGGGCGCTGAATGAGGATGCACTCAGGCGGGCGCCCTTGCAGCGAACATTGTTGCAGGCGTTAACGCAAACACCCGCTGGCTTGAATGCAGCGCAATTGGCTGACATTGCAAAGGGATGGCGCGCTGCCATGAAGAGCTTGATGCAGCGAGGCTGGGCGGAAGAGACAGCACGGGCCGAGGAGTCACCTGCAACTACCGAGGCAATACCCGGGCCGGGGCTAAACGACGATCAACTCCAGGCCGTGAATGCCATCACTGGCAGTCTGGAGTGTTTTCGCCGCTGGTTGCTCTTTGGTGTCACCGGTAGTGGCAAGACCGAAGTGTACATAGAAGTCATGTCACAAGTGATTGCGGCCGGCAAACAGGTCTTGGTCCTGGTGCCCGAGATTGGGCTCACATCGCAACTGGTGAACCGGGTCAAGACGCGCCTGGGTGTCACCGTCGCGGTCATGCATTCGGGCCTTAATGACAGTGAACGCTTACATTCATGGATGCAGGCGCATAAAGGCATGGCGCAAGTGGTATTGGGTACACGATCCGCCGTGTATGCGCCTTTCAGGAGCCTGGGTCTGATCGTAGTTGATGAGGAACATGACAGTTCTTTCAAGCAACAGGACGGCTTTCGTTACCACGCGCGGGATGTCGCCATTGTCCGTGCACGCGATGAGAACATCCCCATCATTCTGGGTTCGGCAACGCCGTCTCTGGAAAGCCTGTATCAAGTCAAGCAGTGTAATTATCAAATGTTGCAATTGCCTAACAGGACCGGTCGGGCCCGGGCGCCGAAGGTTGAACTGATAGACATGCGCCGTACACCCGCCGACTCAGGCCTCTCACCTCAATTATTCGATGCGCTGAAAGCCAATCTCGGAAAAGAGGAGCAAAGCCTGGTGTTTCTGAATCGGCGCGGTTATGCACCGGTCTATATGTGTTACCGCTGCGGCTGGCTGGCGCCGTGCCCGCGTTGTGATGCACGTTTGATCGTACACCAGGGCAGCCGTCGTCTGCGTTGCCACCATTGTGGCGCCGATCAACCCATACCCGGCGCCTGTCCGCAATGCGGTACAGAGGATCTTCATCCTATAGGCGAAGGTACGGAGAAACTAGAAGAAACACTAAAACAGCGCCTGCCCAATGCGCGTATCGCACGCATCGACAGGGACAGTACTCGCCGCAAGGGGTCCTTCGATGACTTGATGAACAAAGTAGAGCAGGGCGAGATTGATATATTGGTGGGCACGCAGATGTTGGCTAAGGGCCATGACTACCATGATCTGACGTTAGTGGCCGTCGTCAATGCCGACCAGGGTTTGTTCAGTATCGATTTTCGAGCCCCCGAACACATGGTCCAGCAGATCATGCAAGTCAGTGGCCGTGCCGGTCGGGGTGACAAGCCGGGCAAGGTATTGATACAAACCTGGCATCCGGAGCATGTCGTGTTTGATGCGTTAAAACAAAACAATTATCTTGTCTTTGCAGACAAAGCCTTATTCGAACGCAGGGCCGCACAATTGCCACCGTATGCGCACCTGGCTTCACTAAGGGGCGAGGCGACGAGCAAACACAATGTTCAAGAATTTATTGCTCAGGCGTACCAGTCGGGGAAGCAGATTGGTGATACCATGCAAATAGAACTATCTGCACCCATTACATCAGTAATGGAAAAACGGGCCGGGCGCTTTCGTATGCAAATATTGTTGCAGTCATCTAAGCGCCCTGAATTACATAGACATCTAGAATTATGGCTACCGCTGTTGGAAGAGATGCCATTGGCAAAAAAAGTGAGATGGTCGCTTGATGTGGATCCGATGGATTTGTATTAAGGGAAAAAGAAAAGGGCGGGTAATGCCCGCCCTGCTAAATTAAAGTTTTAAAGACTATCCTTGGGTTGGATATTCTACGATCAATCCACGTAGTGTCGCTGTACCGGCGCAGGTATCTAAGACGTCTGATCCATATCTTGTAAAAGACGCAATATTTTGATCACCAAATCCTGTCTGAGTTAGTGTTGCTTCTACTACAGAATAAGTATAAGTAAAAAATCCAGTAGAAACATTTGCAGGTATTGAAAGTACGGAGGTGGGGGGGAAAACAATAAGTAATCCGCCAACATTGCTATCTCCAATATTGTAACTACTCCTGCTTGTTATATAGCCAATATCCGTGCCCCCGCAACCCGAGATTAAGAACTTCAGGGTGACATCGTTAGAGCCGCCTGATACATAGTCCGCAGGTTTACCGAAAGAGGCCTGGAAACTGGTCGACACAGCATCAGGTAAGGCACCCAGTGTAGATGAACCCATGGCGATAGGCACAAACAAACGGCCAATACCCGCCGCGGTTGCGGCATTTTCCAGCGCGGTGATGCGCGTGTCATGGCCGCTCACGCCACTTGTATTGGTGCCGATGTCGCTGATGTTGGTGCCGATGCGGGTATCATTGTCATTAATGTCCGCCTGAGCAGCGTCAAAGTTGGCGTTCATATCAGTGGAGCTCAAGGCATCGCCGCTATTAAATGTCGTCAGTTCCGCGTCGGACAGATTGCCCGCCAGGGCAATATTCATCATACCGGCCAAGGCCAGTGTGAGTATAAGTTGTGAAGTTTTCATGGTCTTCTCCCTATAATTAAAAAAATCAGATGAGGGGGATTAACTGCCCCAATTGCAGTTGTCCCAAGTGGATGTGTCCCAGGTGCAGGTCTCAGTGACACTACCTCCGCCTCCGCCTCCGCCTCCGCCGCCACAGCCGCTCAACAGGGCCAGCAGTGGCAGGACGAGGAGCAGGGTCTTGACATGTTTCATCATGGTGTTGCCTCCTTTGTTTAAAAAAGCCTTTTGAGATCAAAAGCCTGTAATCAAATTCAGACGAATGCTACATATATTTTCAAGTATCACACGCCATAACTTACAGATAGCTTACATAATCTATAGAATTGCAGATAATTGCCTCGATCGGAGTCATTTTTTCCAGGCGCGTGTATCTTTGATGCTGGAACATGCCTAAGTCAGGTGGATGGCAGTACATGCAGGGTGGGCAACGCCTGCCTTTCTCCATGGCTAAACCGTTGTTCATAATAATATCTTTTCTCACCAAACTATCTGTTTGGTAGTACACATGGAACATGTTTGAGTCATGTGGATGGCAGGTTGATTGAATTCTTAATGCGCGTTGGATGGGCAGAGCCCATCCTACAGGGCTAACAAATATGTGAAGTCTTACTATAAGGAAAATGTGGTATGACACAGTGGTGGTAATCGCTGCTAATGCACATGGCATGAAGTGAATACAGATCGATCAGTTTCAGCTTGTTTGTGCTGTATGTGATGCATAGAGGTAATACAATAGCGGAATTACAAACAGAGTCAGCACCGTCGACACCAGGGTGCCATAGATCAATGATACCGCCAGGCCTCCAAACACCGGATCGACGATAATCACCAGTGTACCGAGGATAATGGCCAGGGCGGTCAGGAGTATAGGTCGCAGGCGCGCCTTGCCGGCTTGCAATACGGCCTCATGCACAGGGTGACCGGTCTTCTGGTATTCTAGTATAAAATCTATCAACAATAGTGAGTTACGTACGACAATACCGGCCAGGGCAATGACACCTATCATGGATGTGGCGGTGAAGTACTGGCCCATAATGGCATGACCGGGAAACACACCAATGATTGTTAATGGAATCGCACCCATGACGATCATGGGAATCACAAAAGACCGGTAATAACCCACCAATACAAGATAGATCAGGACTATGGCGACGATAAATGCCGAGCCCATGTCGCGGAAGACATCCAATGTCAATTTCATTTCGCCATCCCAGCGCAGGCTGTAACCGGTGGCGGCAGGGCTTGCCATGAAATATTGCTTAATCTCTATGTCTTTATCCAATGGGTTGTTGTTCAGGTATCGCCACATCTTCAGCACGGCATAGACCTGACTGCTGGAGCCTAGCTCACCGGTGACATAGACCACGGGTTGCTGGTCTTTATGCAGAATGGGTTGCGCTGCATCGATCTTTTTTATGGATGCTATTTCCGTCAATGCCACCTGCCGCCCCTGACGATTGGTAAAGAAAATCTTGCGCAGATCACTTGGCGTTATTCGATCGGCCTGAGGAATCTGGAAGCGAATCAGTACCGGCTCCTTTTCAAACTGCATGTGCACGCTGCCTGCATCATAGCCCGCCAGAAAGGCCCGCAGGGTTTCGGCCACATGGCTGGGCAATATACCGGCGAGGGCGGCTTTTTCACGGTTGACGATGATCCGGTATTCATGGGTCGCCGCGATCAGGGTGTCGTCTATGTCGATAACATCCTCCGTGGCTGCAAAGACTTCATCGCGCAAGGTCGACGCAAGCCTGCGCAGGGTGCCGTAATCTGGTCCGTAGAGCTCGGCCAGTATGGTGGCGCGCACCGGTGGACCCGGTGGATCTTCCACAAGTTTGATATTGGCGCCGGTTTCTTTGGCCACTGCCGCCATCGCATCACGAAGCGACAGCACGATATCGATAGACGAGCTTTGGCGGCTGTGTTTATCAAGCAGGTTCACATGGATTTCCGCCATCTGGCTGCCTCGTTTAAGACTGTTGCCACGTAACAGGCCATTGAAGTCAACGACTCCCGGTTCGCCGATAGACGATTCATAGGTCTCAACATCGGCATGCCGGCGTAGCACATCACCCACCAGACGCGCCACGCGATCAGTCTCTTCCAATGCCGTACCTGCCGGCATGTCTATCGTGATATTAAAGGTGTTGGTATTGTTCTTGGGCAACATCTTAAACAGCACCCCATCGAAGGCGGGCATGGCCAGTACGACTACCATCAGCAGCGCCACGGCAGCGAGGAAAGTGTTACGGGTCTTGTTGTTATTTAACAATGCCTTCATGGCCTGTGTGTAGCCGCGCTCCAGGCGTCCTTCATGGTGCTCGTGATGTTTACCGCTTACTTTGAGCCAGCGATAGGCGGCCCAGGGCGCGACCGTGTAGGCAATCAGTAGCGAGGCAATCATGGCAATAGGGACATTAAAGGGGATGGGGCCCATGTAGGGACCCATCATGCCCGTCACCCAGGCCATGGGCAGGAAGGCCAGAATGACGGTAAAGGTCGCCAGGTTGGTGGGTTTGCCGATCTCGTTGACCGCATGGACGGCGCCCTTGAGTTTGTCCACGCCTTTCTTGCTGTAATGACGAAAGATGTTCTCAATAACAACAATGGAATCATCTACCAATAGACCCAAAGACAGGATCAGGGCAAACAGCGTAATCCGGTTAATGGTCTGACCGCTGGCATAGCCCACAGCCAGGACGATAAACAGGATCAAGGGTATCGTGATAGTGACGATGCCGGCGGCACGCCAACCGAGAAATACCACCAACAATGCCACCACGGTGGCAATGGCGATGGCCATGTGTTCCATCAGTACGTTGACAGCATCACGCGCGCGTGCCCCATCATTGCGCGTAATATGAACGTTGACTGATTCCGGGATGACGGAGCTCTTGATGGCCTGTAGTTTGTTGATAATATCATCGGCGACCGTAACCGCATTGGCGCCACTGCGCTTGGCGATGGCGATCGTCACCGCCGGGATCTCGTAGTCCCCGGGAAGGTCGCCGCGATAGGCAGGACCAAAACCGATACGGTTGACGGTTTTAATCTCACCAGGCCCGTCATGGACCTGGGCGATGTCTTTCAGATAGACAGGGCGGTGCGCCTGCAGGGCCACGACCAGATAACGGACATCATCGGCGGAATGCAACAGACCCCCGGCCGATACCGTGGCGATGCGGTTTTTATTTGTCAGCGTGCCAGAGGCGATATCCACATTGGTGCCTGCCAGCACCCGGCGTATATCCAGCAAGGTCACGTTGTAACGTTTCATGCGCGCCAGATCGAGTTGCACATTGATCTGACGTTTGCGGCCACCATGAATAAAAGATACCGAGACATCTTCTACCCGGCGCAGGTGTTCCAGTACATTGTTGGCTACCCGACGCAACTCATGGTCGTCCAGTGTCTCTGAAGACAGGGCAACCGTGACGATGGGCACATCATCAACATCCACCGGTTTCACCAGCGGTTGTTGCGTACCCGGTGGCATGCGATCCAGGTTGCTCATGATACGGTCATAGAGTTTGACCAACGAGTCTTCCTTGTCCTCACCTACCTCAAATTGCACACTGACTACGCCCAGCGAGTCCGCGGCGATACCATAGGTATGTTCCACACCCTGCATGCCTTGCAGGATGGCCTCCAGGGGCTTGATAATGAGCTGTTCAATTTCCTTGGGCGTGGCCCCGGGTTTGTTGACGATAATATTCGCCGCCGGTACGACGATTTGTGGGTTCTCCTCGCGCGGTGTCATGGCAAAGGCAAAGAGACCGGCCAGCAGGGCCAGGAGAATTACCAGCAGGGTCAGCTTGTTGTCGATAAAATATGCCGAGATCTTGCCGGCAATATTCAAGGGTGTTTCTTTATCACTCATGACGTGACCTGATGGGAGTTAAGGTTTGATAGTGACCGGACTGCCATCGTGCACAGCCGAGAGCTCGCCACGGAGCAGGGTTTCGTTACCACTGAGTCCGGCCAGGATTTGTACAGACCCATCGTGTTGTTGGCCCGTGCGCACCATGCGAAAGCGTGCCTGTTTGTCCTGGAGTACAAAGACACCCGGTATGCCACCCCGGATTACCAGTACTTCATTGGGTATCAACAGTTTGTCTTGGCCGCTCGAATCAAGTGTGACTGCCTGACGTTCTATGGCAGGAAGCTCCCTTGCCGGGGGCGGAGGCCGTTCAACCTGGCAAGCAGCGATTACCAGCGTGGAGAATATAATGAGATAATGCGCCATATAACAATCCTTACTTATTTATTTGATGGTGATTTCGCCACCCAGGGCCAGGGCCAGGGCCGCCATGCCCTTTTCATAATCCAATTCAGCGCCGAGCACACTTTGCCGCGCCTGTATCAGGGTACGTTCGGCCTGCAACAAGTCGATTAAGATGGTGCGCCCTTGTCCATAACGTTTGTTGACCAACGCCACCGTCAGCCCCGCATCGGCAAGACTGTTGCGGGTAAGTGTGATGCGGCGCGCGGCAGTGCTTATTGTGGCCAGTGCGTCCCGGACCTCGTATTTGATTTGCAACTTCAAGGCATCTTGTTGCGCCTGCCGGGCGTTGACCCGGTTTTGTCTGGCATGCATCGTTTGTTTATCGCGGCCACCATTAAACAAATTCATGCTCAATACACCCATGACGCGCCATGACTGTTCATCGGTATTGGGGTCATCGCCATACCATAAGCTGCTGGCCTGCACACCCAACCTGGGATGGAATTTTGATTGAGCCACCTTCACACCTGCCTGGGCCGCGGTTTGCAAATGTTTTAATGCCCGCAGGTCAGCACGCTGTTGCAGGGCCTTTTGTTCCAGTTCCGTCAGCACCAACTTGTTGTTTTTAAGCGTTTGCGGCGCCCAAGGCATGACATCCAGTGCCGGGTCCTGGCTTGCCGTGGTATTGCGCAAGGCATTGATGGCTAACTGCCATTGCGCCTGGGCTTGTTCGCGCGCGACTTGCATGGTGTTGAGATAAACGCTTGCCGTCAGCGTGTCGGAGATAACGATGCGCCCCTGCTTGTGCAAGAGGCGGGTGTCTTTGGCGTGGGCACGCGCCGCGGCGACGGCATCATCGGCAATCAAGGCCCCTTGTTTGGCGGTCTGCGCGGAGAAATAGGCCACACGCGTACGAAAGGCCCATAGCTGCTTCTGGCGGGCCTCGCCGAGACTGGCGGCCCGGGAACTGGCGCGGGCGCCGCCGACACCGGCATGCAGGGCGCCACCAGTATACAGGGGGATGTTGAGGTTCAGTTCCGTGCCATACAGTGTCGTTGTATCGGGTTCGTTCAGGGCCTCGGCGGTAAAATCAATTGCCGGATCGACTGAGCGGGTATTGAGTTTCTGCGCGAAACTGTCCAATGGGTTATTGCTTTGCAAGGCCGAGTAGCGGGCCTCCAGTGTGGGCAGAAAAGCACCCTTTGCAACGCGGTGTCGGGCTTGTGCTTCCAGCGTGGACTGGTGGGCCGCTCGCAAGGCGGGTTGCTGTTGCAGTGTGTGGGCAATGGCTGTTTCCAGGCTGATGACCTCCGCTTGTGCGGATGCCAAGGCGGCGAATAGCGCTACAACACCCCCCAACAGGGCAGGGAATCTGCTCATGATGTGCTCCAGGTTATTGTCCTTATCTCCTCGTCCTGCCTGGGGCTGCGGCTTGCTTATTATTATGGAGGCATTATGGGGGCAAGTCGGCTGAATGCAAACAAATCGACTGCTCAGGACCAGGGCTTGAGTTCTACCAATAATATGATGGCAACCAGTACCAGTACCGGGAATTCGTTTAATACACGATAAAACTTGTGGCTATGTGGGTTACGATCATATTTAAAGTCGTTGACCAGTTTGCCACAGTAGACGTGATAGGCCACCAGCAGCAACACCAGGACAATTTTTATTGTCAGCCAGACGCCGCTGAAGCCGTAGCCCCACATGAGCCAGATGCCAAACACCAGTGTCAGTACCCCACCCGGTGTCATGATGCCGTAAAACAATTTGCGCTCCATGATCTTGAAGCGTTCGCAGCCTTCCTGATCTTCAGTCATGGCGTGGTAGACAAACAACCGCGGCAGGTAGAACAGGCCGGCGAACCAGGTAACCATGAAAATGATATGAAAGGATTTGATCCAGAGCATGACGTGCTTCCTTGTTATTTGCGCCAGCGGTAGAATACGAAATCCATTTTCGGCGACGGTGCATGTAGCTGTGTGCAGGCCGCACTCAATTGCCCCCGGTGATGAACGGCATGGGTCATGATATGTATCAAGCCATCGGCCACGGCCACTTCCTTTGGGTTACCGTCAGACCCGGGATAGGTGATAGCTGATGCCTTTTGCGCAAACAACCATTCACCCAGAAACTGGAATTCGTCATCGACGGCGGCCTTTAAGGCGTTCCAGTCATTATGCAGCAACGCGTCATAGCTTGTGACCTTGTCAAACTCGCCGGCTAGGCGTGCCTTCCAGTTACGTGTGACAACAAGAATATGATCGACGGTCTTATGGATATCGTGAAAAAATAGCCCCATATCCTGTCGGCGCTGAGCATCGCTGAACTGGTCCAGGGATGCAAACAACTCGTTATTGGCCCAGCGTTGATATTCGGCTTGGTCCACAAAGTAGGTTTTCATGGTTAGACTCCTGTATTCAGCATGCTGCCTATGAGACGGTTGAGCTTGTCTAGAGGTAACAGCCCCTGGATGCGAAATATTACCTGACCTTCGTTATCGATCAAGAAGTGTGTCGGTGTGAGCTTTATATCTCCAAAGGCCGTGACCACTTTGCCATCGATGTCCAGGGCCACCGGATAGGGAAGGGCCTGTTTTTCGACATAGATCAGTACATTGGCGGGTGGATCATAGGGCATGGCGACAGCAATGAGTTCAAGACCTCTGGGGCGCCATTTCTTGTAGAGCGCCTTGAGGTCAGGGATTTCCTTGATGCATAAACGGCAAGTCGTGGCCCAGAAGGTAACGAACAGAGGTTTGCCCAGGTAATCACTCATCTTGCTGGGCTTGCCGTTGATGAGCGTGAACTCAACATGACTGATATCGGGTGGATTGGAATAATAAGTATTGCCGCGCCAGATGAAAAAGACCAATGCCAGCACAACAACAATAATGGGAATTGAATAAGTGAGTGTTTTCTGCATGGCCGTTGTATTCTAGCGTATTTGTTTGCAGGGTTAAGACATAAACAACTGTAACAAATCATTCAGATAGCGCCTGCCCCTGACCGTGGGTTTTATGTGTCTTACGTCCCACTCTATTAATGCCAATGTTTCGGCCTTCTCCAGTGCAACAGAGACTTTAGACAAAGGCTGACCGGCCCGTTCGGGAAACAGTGCAGTGGGCACGCCCTCGCTCAGGCGTAAGGCGTTCATCATAAATTCCAGCGAGACGTCGTTGGGATTTAATATGCTTTCGCCACCTATGCCCTGTTTGCTGCCGGCATGTTCAAGGTATTTATGCGGATGTTTTATTTTCCATAGCCGCCCTATGCCCTCATGATCACTGAGTTTGGCATGGGCGCCCGCGCCTATGCCCAGGTAGTCGCCAAACTGCCAATAATTCAGGTTATGCCGGCTTTGTTGTCCGGCCTGTGCATAGGCCGAGACTTCGTATTGTTCATGGCCTGCCCCGGCCAGTTGTTGTTGCAGGGCCTGTTGCATGTCCCAGAGACTGTCGTCATCTGGCAACACAGGGGGTCTCGCATGAAACAGGGTGTTGGGCTCAATAGTGAGTTGATATAAGGAAAGGTGGCCGGGCTCAAGTTCTATCGCCGTTGCCAGGTCAGCCCGGGCCTGTTCCAGGGTTTGATTGGGCAAGCCAAACATCAGGTCCAGGTTGATCCGTTCGAAACCGGCATATTGCGCTGCTTGTACAGCCCGCCTGGCCTCATCCCCGCTATGAATACGGCCCAGGGCCTGCAAGTGTTCATTGTTAAAACTCTGTATGCCTATGGAAAGCCGGTTGATGCCCGCTTCCTTGAAGCCTTGAAAGCGTTCAATGTCCACCGTGCCGGGATTGGCCTCCAGTGTGATCTCTGCATCCGGGGCAATGGTAAGCCGGGCGCGCAGGTCGGATAACAGTTGAGCAATAGCAGTCGGTGAAAACAGGCTCGGTGTACCGCCACCCATGTATACCGTCTGCACCCTTCGCCCCCAGACGCGTGGCAGGTCCTGCTCCAGATCGCGGATCAGGGCATTGATATAGTCTTGCTCTGGCAGACTGCTCTTCAGTTCATGCGAGTTGAAGTCGCAATACGGGCATTTACGTATACACCACGGGAAGTGGACGTAGAGGGAGAGTGGTGGAGGTGTCAGAAATATGGACAATAGATCGAGTTTCTATGATTTAAAACTAAACAGCTCACTACAAATAACGTTGATAACATTAGTGAAACGGATGTGTTTTTTGCACTACGACTCATTGGCGCACGGTATCATAACGAAAATAACAATTATAGATAGTAATCTACTGGAAGTGAATCTGGCCCAGCTCACGTAGCGCATCTCTGGCTATCCATTTTGCTGATGGAGAATCCAGTATGGCTAAATGTTTGGCTTCCTTGATTGCCAGTTTGTTGAGCGCTTTATTCCGTTTACCGATTTGCCTCAGCGCCCAGTTGACGGCCTTTTTAACGAAGTTTCGTTCATCCATGGCTTCGCGTCGTATGGCCGGAAAGAATTCCGCAATTTTGGCATTACTGGCGGTTTTGTCAGTAAAGGCCAACCGCGCCATCAATACAAAACCCGCACGTTTGGTGAATTCCGGTTTGCGCTTGCTCCAGGCGAAGGCCTTTTCATAGGCATAAGGCGTTTTCTCATACAAATTCATGCACACCTGGTCGCAGACATCCCAGGAATCGAAATCTTTAGTCCATGCCTCCATCAGGCCCTTGGTGGTCTTGTCGGTTTCGGCCACCATGCCGGCGAGGATGCGGGCCTCATGCAGGCCGGATGCCCAGAGCTTCAACGCAAGTCCATGGTCTTTTCCGATCTCTTTGGCCAGTTTGCGCAGGACCGGAATGCGTATGCCCAGGCACTTCCCGGGATGGATGCCAAAGCGGGCCATGCCGGTGACATCGTCCGGGTTGGCCTTAGCGCGGAGTTGTTTTAGGACTTGCGGATAGGTCATTCGCGCCTTCCTGATACGGGCAGGACATTGTTCGGCAGCCCGGCCGGGCTTGTACAGGCCTGACTAGGAATGCAAGGCCGCGACCAGCTGACGCAGCGCCTGGCCTCTATGACTGAGGCTGTTTTTCACTTCCGCGGTGAGTTCGGCGGAGCTACAGTTGTGGGTCGGGACAAAAAAGACGGGATCATAACCAAAGCCACCTTCACCGCGGGGCTCAAACAGAATACTGCCTTCCCAGGTGCCCTGGCATATTATCGGCGTAGGGTCCCCGGCATGTCGCATGTAGACCATCAGGCATTGAAAGCGCGCCGTGCGTTCCGCTTCCGGCACACCCTTTACCTGACACAGTAATTCTTCCAGGTTGGCCCGGTCGCCGGCGCCGACACCGGCAAAACGCGCCGAATAAATCCCGGGCGCGCCATGGAGGGCATCGACTTCCAGGCCGGAGTCATCGGCAATGGCCGGCCGGCCGGAATGCTGTGCGGCATTTCGGGCTTTAAGAATGGCGTTTTCAACAAAGGTCAGACCGGTCTCTTCGGCTTCCGGGACATCAAACTCGGATTGCGGTACAACTTTTAGATCAAGATCGGCCAGCAGTTGTCCTATCTCGCGTACCTTGCCGGTATTGTTGCTGGCGAGCACGATGGTGTCTGATGTGGATGCCATGATGAAGACTGATTTTGTTTACATGTCCAGCGCATCGCGCTGATGCTGGATAAGATTTTCTATACCGGCCTGTGCCAACTCGGTCATGGCGGTCATCTCGTCCAGTGTGAAGGCATCGCCTTCGGCCGTGCCCTGAATCTCAATAAAGTTTCCGGCCTCGTTCATCACAAAGTTCATATCGGTTTCGGCGCCGGAGTCCTCGGGGTAATCCAGATCCAGTATCACCTGGCCGTTGTGTACACCACAGGAGACCGAGGCAATAAAGTGTTTCAATGGAGATTCCTTTAACAGGCCCTTTTCCAGGAGATGGCTAAAGCCGTCTATCATGGCCACGCAGCCACCGGTAATGGAGGCGGTGCGGGTGCCGCCATCGGCCTGTATGACATCGCAGTCCACGGTGATAGTACGTTCACCTAACTTCTTCAGGTCTACAGCGGCACGGAGTGAGCGGCCAATCAGGCGCTGAATCTCCATGGTGCGCCCACCCTGTTTGCCGCGTGCGGCTTCGCGTCCCATGCGCTGTCCGGTGGAGCGGGGCAGCATGCCGTATTCAGCCGTGATCCAGCCCTGACCTTTACCTTTCAGGAAGCGCGGGACTTTTTCCTCAATGGTGGCATTACACAATACCCTGGTGTTGCCAAACTCAATCAGCACCGAGCCTTCGGCATGGCAGGTGTAGTGGCGGGTAATCTTGATATCACGAAGCTGATCGGGAGTGCGTCCGCTGGGTCTCATGGTCTCTCAGTCCTGGATGAACGGCCGGGGAGTGTACCGTAAACGCGGCCCGGACCGAAGGCCATGGATTATAGCTACTTTGCTAGCTGGAGGGTTTTTGTCCGAATTGCGAAAGATAGTTCTCAAGCTCATCGATGGTTGTTTCCACCGGGCTCGTGGGTTTTGAAGATGTTTTCGTTTTGACGGTTTTCGATGCCGGCACCTGTTTAACCCTGGCCTTGGATTGTTTACCGGGTACAGGTCTGGGGCCGGATTGCAGGCGTGCCTTTTCCCAGAGAAATTCCTGGCTGACCGTGGTGGCTTTTTCATTTTGCAGAGGTTTGGTCGAGGTCATTTCATCTTGCCATAACAGGCCTATGGCCGTTGCGTTGTCGCCTTTGCCTTTCTTTTTATCTTCCGCGGCGTAGTACAACAGCTCTTCCAGGCTTTCTTCCAGTGTGCCTTTGTTTAATTGCTCTATCATTTCCTCCGGTGTCATGGCTTCCCAGACGCCATCGGTACAGAGCAGCAGGGTGTCGCCCCGTTCCAGCCTGGTTTCCTCACCGAGACTAATGGAAGGTTTATGCCTGCCGCCCAGGCAGTTTGAGAGATAACTCTTTTTAGGGTGGTGCTGCATGTCTTCTTCCGAGATCAGACCCTGCTGGTGTAGTTTTTCAACCGGGCTGTGATCCAGTGTACGCATCATGACGTTATTGCCGCGCAAGTGGTAAAGACGACTGTCACCCACATGGGCCCAATAGGCATATCCGTTTTGCACCAGACATAGCACACAGGTTGTGCGTGGCTGGATGTCGGGATAGTTGGCCTTGGTTTCGGCCAGTATTTGTTGATGTACTTGTAGTAGTGTCAACGCCAGAAAGGCGGACGGTTGCGTAATAACGGACTGCTTTATGCTAAGGAAAGCGTGACGCGCCCATCGTGTCGCGATCTCGGCGGCGATCTCACCGCCGGCATGACCTCCCAGGCCATCGGCTACAATCAAAAGCACGGCATTATCGCGCTCGGCATAGGCGACCCGGTCCTGATTGCTGGGGCGTCCACCCTGCAATGAAAATTCTGAGACTTCGTATTTCATAAACAGACCTTTTCTATTTCTTGCTCCATGGCATGCTGATGGGGGTGAGGTACCAGGGGGTATAGATTTGAGTCGCTGTATCTGATGATTCGTTCAGAAAATCGAGCAACTCCTTCACGCTCTGTGGTCGGTCGGTCGGGCTCAATTGCAGGCACCAGTCCACGGCCTCCAGCAGTTGCACGGAATAGGGGTGACGCGTAAACGTGATGCTGGCGGGCCTGAAGATGTCCCGCTTGAGGCGATCAGTGGCTGCCGGCGGCGGTTTGCCGGCAATACAGGCATACATGGAGGCCCCCAGGGCATAGAAGTCCGTCCACGGACCAATGGCCTTGTGCTGGTGTTGTTCTATAGGGGCAAAGCCGCGCGTCAGGGTATGTGGTCCGTCCATGGAGGGCTGGCCGTCCAGGGCCTCGCGCACGGCGCCGAAATCCAGTAACAGGGGCTTACCGCCCTGGCGCAGAAAAATATTGGCCGGTTTGATATCCAGGTGCAGCAGATTGTGCTTATGCAGCTCTTCCAGCCCCAGCAACAACTCCGGGAATACGGTGCGTATGAACTTCTCCGACAACTTGCCGTGCCGCTTGATGTAGAAACGCAGGTCACGGCCCTTTTCATAATCCATGACCATGTACACGGTATTGTTGTCGCGAAAGAAGTTTTGCACATGAACGATGTTGGGATGGTTCAGCTTGGCCAGTGCCGATGCTTCCTCAAAGAAACGTTTCAGGCCCTGTTTGAAGGGGGTGGCGTTTTCCTCGGAATTGCATTGCACACTGGCATCTTTCAGGCGGCAGGCCTTGCTGCTGGGCAGGTATTCCTTGATCGCCACATGCTCGTCGATAGTGGTGTCGGTGGCCAGGTAGACAATACCGAAACCGCCGCCGGCAATGGCGCGCTCAATACGATACTGCTGTAGCTGGTAGCCTTTGGGTAGTGCGTTTTTTACTTTGCCAGCCATGGTATGACCAGAAGACCAGTGATATTCATTCGGGATAATGATTCCGTTTTCCGACTCGCCAACAAGCGCATGGCGGTTTTCGCGTAATATTTATCTATATAGTAGTTCGCGATTTCAAGGTGCAACAGGCATAGGCAATGCTCCCGGGGTGCATCAAACGCAGGACCCTTTATACTTGGGCCGTTGCGCACCGAAAAGACCATGATACCAGGGTTTTCCGCGGCAAGTCCCCGGGTGGCCTGGCCGTCCACGGTGAGTGATCAATCGAAATAGAAAAGGAATCAGTATGCCACCCCTGAGTATGACCGCCTTTGCCCGTGCTGAACGGGATTCCGCCTGGGGGGGATTGAGTTGGGAAATCCGTTCCGTGAATCATCGCCATCTGGAGCTGGCGCCGCGCCTGCCCGAGACCCTGCGCAGCCTGGAACCGGCCATGCGCGCATGCGTGGGCAAGCATTTATCAAGGGGAAAGGTCGATCTGAGTCTGCGCTTTGCCGCCAAATCCGACAACGGGGAGTCGGTGCAGCTGGACGAGGCGGTCATAGACAGATTGCTGCAGTTGGCCACACAGATCAGCGGCAAATCCGCGACCCTGACCCCACTCTCCGTAGCGGAGGTCTTGCGTTGGCCGGACGCGCTGAAGGCGCCGGAAATTGATATCGAGGCCTTGAGCGGGGTGGCGCTGGAATTATTGTCCGAGGGATTAGAAGAACTTGTGGCGAATCGCCGGCGCGAGGGCGTCAAACTCAAGGAAATGATTAGCCAGCGTATCGCCGCTATGCGTGCAGTGGTCGAGACCCTGATCCCTGTCTTGCCTGAGGTTATGGTTAATTTTCGTGAGCGCCTGCAACAGCGTTTGGCCCAGGTACAGGATCAGGTCAATGCCGAGCGTCTGGAACAGGAAATCGTTATTTTTGCCCAGAAAATAGATGTTGATGAAGAGCTGGACCGGCTCACCACCCACCTGGATGAAGTCGAGCGGGTGCTGGATCAGGGCGGCCCTGTGGGACGGCGGCTGGATTTTCTGATGCAGGAGCTGAATCGTGAGGCCAATACCCTGGGATCCAAGGCCGCCGATATTAGGGTGACCAATGCGGCCGTGGAGCTGAAAGTGCTCATCGAGCAAATGCGCGAACAAATACAGAATATCGAATAGCGAGGAAGACGTGGCAGGGACGTTATATATATTGTCGGCGCCATCAGGGGGTGGGAAATCCAGTCTCGCCCAGGCCCTGGTGGAATCCAGCGACGATGTGGGCATTTCGGTGTCGCACACCACACGGGCCCCACGCCCGGGTGAGCGCAACGGTGTGCATTATCATTTTGTTGATAAAGAGACGTTCGAGGCCATGGTGGCTGCCGGTGATTTTCTGGAATACGCCCAGGTGTTTGATCATTATTACGGCACCACCCGGGCCGCTGTCGAGTCGCTGCTGGCGCAGGGCAAGAATGTCTTACTGGATATCGATTGGCAAGGCATGCGGGGTATCAAGGCGCAACTGCCTGAAGCAAAAAGTATTTTCATATTACCGCCCTCACGAGAAGAGCTGGAGAACCGTCTGCGCTCACGTGGGCAGGACAGCGATGAGATCATTGCCCGTCGCATGCGCGATGCCGTATCAGAGATGCGTCATTATGATGAATTCGACTATGTATTGGTAAATGATGATTTTGATCTGGCCCTGCGGGATTTGCGCGCCTTCACTTCCGGGCAGCCAGACCGGGCTCGGGCCGTGGATATCGAAATGGATGCGTTGCTACACCAGGATGTGGCGGGCTGATCGGTTGTTTTAAGGTGCTCAGGGCGCTGACTTCACGGCATGAATTGGGTATGCTTGCGCGCTTTCCTGAACACGTGCGCGGTTCGGGAATTGGACAGAAGACTCAACGAGGTGGGATTATGGCCCGTATCACTGTAGAAGATTGTTTGGACAATGTAGATAACCGCTTTCAGCTGGTACTGGTGGCCGCCAAGCGTGCGCGACAAATCATGCTGGGTGCCGAGCCTCATGTGGAGTTTGATAACGACAAGGCTACGGTGCTGGCCCTGCGCGAGATTGCCGATGGACATGTGACCAGTGCTATTCTGGACGAGGAAGTGCCTGAAGTTGTACTAGACGAAGATGAAGCCGCAGACGAAATCGAAGCCAAAGCCACCGAAGACACCGGTGAAGCGGTCGCCAGCCCGGAGAAAGCCGAAGGCGAAGCAGGGGAAGAAGCCGCTTCCTGAGACTCCTACCCCGGTAGTCCACACCGGGGGCCGTCGCCTGCTTATCAGCGAGCTGTGCGACTACCTTGAGCCCTACCTAGACAAGCAAACCGTTTCTCAGGTCTATGAGGCCTATCTCTTCGGCGCCGAGGCCCATAAAGGCCAGCGCCGTCACAGTGGCGAGCCCTATATCTATCATCCACTGGAGGTTGCCCGCATCCTGGCGGACATGCATCTGGATGGGCCCAGTATCATCGCCGCCATCCTGCATGACGTTATCGAAGACACCGGCACGGCCAAGGAGCAGTTGGCTGAAAAATTTGGCGAGGACGTGGCCGAGTTGGTCGACGGTGTCAGCAAGATAGGGCAGATCAAGTTTTCATCCAAGGAAGAAGAACAGGCGGAAAACTTTCGCAAGATGTTGCTGGCCATGGCGCGTGACATACGCGTGGTTATTATCAAGCTGGCGGATCGCTTGCACAACATGCGTACCATGTCGCCCCTGTCGCGCGAAAAACAGCGGCGCATAGCCCACGAGACCATGGATATCTATGCCCCCATCGCCAATCGCCTGGGTGTGCACCAGTGGGCACAGGAACTGGAAAACCTTGCCTTTTCGACGCTTTATCCGCTGCGCTATGCGGTATTGAAGAAAACCATGCTCAAGCGGCATGGCAATCGCAAGGCCATAGTTGCGAAGGTGCGTGATGCCATTGTTGGGCAACTGAAGCAGGAGAAGTTGGATGCCGAGGTTACGGGCCGCGAAAAAAATCTCTACAGTATCTATAAAAAGATGCACGAGAAGACGCTGACCTTTGATCAGATTTATGATGTCTATGCCTTTCGTATTTCTGTTGAGACAGTGGACGCCTGCTATCGTGTGCTGGGGATCATCCATAGTCTTTATAAGCCTATCCCTGGTCGCTTCAAGGACTATATCGCCATCCCCAAGGTCAATGGTTATCAGTCCTTGCATACCGTTGTGTTTGGCCCCTTTGGCTTGTCAATAGAATTGCAGATCAGAACGAAGGATATGCATAGGGTGGCCGAGGCCGGCGTGGCGGCACACTGGTTGTACAAGAGCGGTAGTGACGACAATGGCCAGATGCAACAGCAGGCCCTGCGCTGGTTGCAGGACCTGCTGGAGATTCAGCAAAAGGCCGGTAACCCGCGTGAATTTCTCGAGCATCTTAAAATCGATCTCTTTCCCGATGAGGTCTATGTGTTTACGCCCAATGGCGAGATCAAAAAGCTGCCGCGCGGCTCCACGATCGTCGATTTTGCCTATGATGTGCACACCGATGTTGGCAATCGTTGCGTGGGCGGGAAGGTGAATTACCAGTTGATGCCATTGCGTACGCAGTTACGGAATGGTGATCACGTTGAGATTATTATGTCTGAGTGGGGCCGCCCCAGTCCGTCCTGGCTGAACTATGTGGTCACCAGTCGCGCCCGCGCCCACATACGTAACTTTTTAAAGACACAACAGAGCGAGGAATCCGTTTCCCTGGGCGAACGCCTGCTGGATAAGGCCACGTCTTCCATGGGTATGGAGCTGAATGACGTTCCACAAAAGCTGCGTAAGCCATTATTAAAGAGTCTGAAAATTAAAAAATGGGATGCCCTGCTGGAAGAAATAGGTCTGGGCGAACGTATGGCTGAAGTGGTGGCGCGTCAGCTGGTGCCCGATGCCAAAGGGGTCAGTATTGAGAATGCCGATGCCGTGGGCTTGAATATACGCGGTACTGAGGGAGTGGCCGTAACCTATGGTCGATGTTGTCATCCCATACCCGGGGACTCCATACTGGGTTTTCTGTCGGCCGGGCGTGGTATCGTCATACACACCGATGATTGTCCCAACGTCTCCCTGTTTCGCAAGCGTCCCGAACGCTGGGTAGATGTGGAATGGGAGGAACAAACCACGGGTGTATTCCCTGTCAGTATACGTATAGAAACGCGTAATCAACGTGGCGTGCTGGCCTCTGTCGCGGCAGCCATTTCGGAGATGGATGCCAATATTGATACAGTCAATATGGATGACAGGGACGGCGGTTATACGTCTATTAACTTTACGCTGGAAGTCCGTGACCGCATTCATCTGGCGCGTATCATGCGCCGCATACGTGCACTGGATTCCGTGGTGCGCCTGAATCGAATGAAGGGTTAAGTACCTATATTAAGGGGGAAGCGTGAACAAAGAAATCATCGCGACTAACGAGGCGCCACAGGCGATAGGCGCCTACTCACAAGCCGTTAAAGTGGGCAATAGCGTCTATTTGTCCGGGCAGATTCCTTTGCAGCCGGAAACCATGGAACTGGTTGATGGTGATATACGTACACAGATCATACGCGTGTTTGACAACCTGTCGGCCGTGGCCAGGGCCGCCGGTGGTTCGTTGTCCGATGTGGCTAAGCTCAATGTGTTTTTGACTGACCTGTCTCACTTTTCCATCGTCAATGAAGTGATGGCGGAATACTTCAAGCAACCCTACCCGGCCCGTGCCGCCATAGGCGTAGCCGCCCTGCCCAAGGGCGCCGAAGTGGAAATGGATGCCATCCTGGTACTGGCGGGTTAAGAGGCAGTTTTGGCTGAGCCCATGTCCGGTCAAACACGTGTCGATCAGCAAGTTCAGCAACAGGATATAGAGTCTCTACCCGTTACTGTCCTGAAAGGTGTGGGGCCTAAGGTTGCCGAACGCCTGGCGCGGTTTGGCCTGCTTACTCTGCAAGATGTCCTGTTTCATTTACCATTTCGTTATCAGGACCGCACACGTATCGAACCGATAGGGTCTTTATTACCCGGACGTGCCGCTGTTGTGGTCGGCTCGATAGAGGCGACAGACATAAATTTTCGGGGCAGGCGTGTATTGTTGTCCCGTATCTCGGATGGCACCGGTTTTCTGACGTTGCGATTCTTTCATTTTTCCAATGCACAGAAAGAACGGCTTAAGCGGGGAGCGCGGATTTATTGCTATGCCGAGGTGCGCACAGGGCGCGACGGATTGGAGATGGTGCATCCGGAATATGAATTGTTGTCTGCATCCGAATCTGTCCAGGCCGAGGATACCCTGACACCTGTCTACCCCGTGACGGAAGGCGTGCATCAACTAACCCTGCGTAAGTTAACGCAACAAGTGCTTGACCGTTATATCGATCAGTTGCCCGAGTGGTTACCAGAGTCCGTATTACATGATTTGTCACTGCTGTCATTGAGTGAAGCAGTGGC
Source organism: Gammaproteobacteria bacterium (assembly GCA_036986275.1). Classification (GTDB taxonomy): domain Bacteria; phylum Pseudomonadota; class Gammaproteobacteria; order Acidiferrobacterales; family SZUA-150; genus BTRG01. Next base: position 23,801 of record BTRG01000011.1, read on the forward strand.
AACGGTGCATCGACCGGCTGCCAATGATGATACAGGGCTGTTGTTACAGGGCATACATCCGGCGCAACGTCGCCTGGCCTTTGAAGAATTGTTGGCGCACCAGCTGAGCCTGGTGCAATTGCGGCAAATAAAGACGCGCTATCAAGCAGCGACCATCAAAGCGGCAGGTGCGTTGGCGGGGTCTTTATTATCGGCCTTGCCATTCTCACTAACCTCTGCACAGCAGCGTGTGGTCAATGAGATAAAGCAGGACCTGATGCTCGATCATCCCATGCAACGCCTGGTGCAGGGCGATGTGGGTTCAGGCAAGACCTTGGTGGCGGCCCTGGCGGCCGCCACGGCGATAGAGGCGGGTTGGCAAGTCGCTTTGATGGCGCCCACGGAATTATTGGTAGAACAGCATGCGCGCAATATGTTGCAATGGTTTGAACCGTTGGGCATACGGGTAACGGCCTTGCAAGGCAAGCTCAATGCCTCAAAGCGCAGGATGGTGTTACAGCAACTGGCAACCCATGATGCCCAGTTAATAGTAGGCACGCATGCGCTGTTTCAGGATGATGTAACTTTTAAGAAGTTAGGCATGGTGATCGTCGATGAACAACACCGTTTTGGTGTTCATCAGCGTCTGGCCTTATGGGAGAAGGGCAAGCAAGGGCAGCGTTATCCGCATCAGCTTATTATGACGGCCACACCAATACCTCGAACCCTGGCGCAAACAGTGTATGCCGATCTGGATGTTTCTGTTATTGATGAATTGCCACCGGGACGACAACCTGTCATCACAGTGGTTATGGCCGATGGCAGACGGCCCGACATAGTCGAGCGTGTGGCAGCCGCCTGTGCCCAAGGACGACAGGCCTATTGGGTGTGTGCCCTGATCGAAGAATCAGAAGCCTTGCAGTTACAAACGGCCACCGAGACCGAGCGAGTCCTGAAGCAGGCCTTACCGCAACTGCGTATTGCCATGGTGCATGGGCGCATGAAGCCGCTGGAAAAAGAAAATGTCATGTTGTCGTTTCAGGCGGGTGATATTGATTTGCTGGTGGCCACGACTGTCATCGAAGTGGGCGTCGATGTGCCTAACGCCAGTCTGATGATTATAGAGAATGCCGAACGCCTGGGTTTGTCGCAGTTGCATCAATTGCGGGGACGTGTCGGGCGTGGCTGTACGCAAAGCAGTTGTGTACTGATGTATAAATCACCGCTGTCGGAAACCGCACGCAAGCGCCTGGCAGTGATGCGTGATTCGCAAGATGGGTTTTATATTGCACAGCAGGATCTGGAGCTGCGTGGCCCAGGGGAAATGTTGGGTGTACGACAGACTGGCATGCCACGCATGCGCATTGCAGACCTGGCTCGTGACCAGGCCCTGTTGCCGGATGTACAGGCAGTATCAAAAGAGTTATGTGGTCAACACCCGCTACGTGTAAAGGCCCTGATACGCCGGTGGTTGGGCGAGACTGACAGATATCAAAAAATATGATGCGACCTTGAAGCGATGTGGAACGCGAAAATAAGGGAATTAGTAATACTAACACGCTTGCATCGGCCTATAGGAATACTATTATTGTTATGGCCCATGCTATGGGGGCTATGGCTGGCTGCGGAGGGACGACCGGATATTCTGGTATTAACTGTTTTTGTCCTGGGAACAGTGCTGATGCGGTCTGCCGGTTGCGTTATAAACGATTATGCGGATCGTAAGATAGACCTCCATGTCGCCCGCACTCGGGAGAGACCCCTGGCTGCCGGCCGTATCAGTAGCAAGGAAGCGCTGACGTTGTTCGTACTATTGTGTCTGACGGCCTTTGCGCTGGTGAGTCTGATGAATGGCCTCACTATCGCCATGTCATTTGCCGGCGTCTTTCTTGCCGCCAGCTATCCCTTTATGAAGCGCTATACCTATCTACCGCAGGTGTATCTGGGCGTCGCCTTTGGCTGGGCCATACCCATGGTCTTTGCCGCACAAACCGGCACTATCCCGACTATTGCCTGGGTGTTGTTTGCAGCCAATGTCTTCTGGGTCGTGGCCTACGACACGGCCTATGCCATGGTAGACAGAGAGGACGATATAAAAATCGGTGTGAAGTCCACGGCTATCCTGTTTGGCCAATATGATCGCTTGATGATTGCGCTTAGCCACGTCATAAGTTTGTTATTACTCGCCTATGCCGGATGGGAAATCGGGCTGGGTACCGTCTTTTTTCTGGGCCTGATGGCGGCGGCCGGTCTGGCGATTTATCAGCAGTGGCTTATTCGGGAGCGCGAAGGAGGCGCTTGTTTCAAGGCCTTTCTCAATAACAATTGGTTTGGTGTAGCCATTTTTGCGGGGATTTTTCTGCATTTTTCCCTCTAAATCGGGGTGAATTGCACCCGGCCATAGTCCAAACCATGGATTATTGTATTATTTCTTAAATAAAATCATACAGTTATGATTCATTAAAAATAATAATGGATATAAAATTGTATTTAATTGCATCCTGCCCCTGGCAGGGTCATAGTGTTCGACCAAAAAAAAGATTGACAAGATGGGGGAGAACATAATATGGCCAATGAACTGGAGAGTGCCGCCAGGGCGGATATCTATACTACGGCAGCTGCCCGACAAATACCCGATCAGCGTAGCGGTCGTCTACTGGGGTGGTTGTCTATCGCCGCGGCGCCCGCGGCGCTATTACTGAGTCCTTTGGGGTTCAGTATTATCGGCTTTTTTCTGGCCCTCGCGGGCCTGGTGGTAGCGGCACCTGAGCAGCGTTCTTTAAGTCTTTCAGGTATTGCTCTTTGTGCCGTCGGTGGTGTGGTCGGATATTTTTTCAATACAGCTATCATCTAGCGGTTTACTATATCAGGATTAGCAACGCCCGCCCCGTGCGGGCTTTGTTTTATCCGATATTTGCTTTTTGAATACATATCAAGCTACATAGCTACATCACAGCATGAATACATTAGACTCTATCGTTGACCGCTATGCTGTTATGGGTCACCCCATCCAGCACAGCAAGTCACCCCGTATACACAATGCCTTTGCACAGCAGTTTGGTTTGCGTATTGAATATACGGCCCTGGATGTGACGCCTGAAAGCTTTGCCTCCGAAGTGGAGCGTTTCAATATGTCAGGCGGCAAGGGTTTGAATATCACTGTTCCCCTGAAAGAGCTGGCCTGGGGCCTGGTGCAGACGAGGAGTCCGCAGGCAGAGCTGGCGGGCGCGGTGAACACCTTGAAATTTAATGGCGACAGCATTGCCGGTTTCAACACCGATGGCATAGGTCTGATACGAGACATCACTGTCAACAAGAAAACCGTATTGACGGAAAAAGATATATTGCTGTTAGGGGCCGGTGGCGCGGTAAGGGGCGTGTTATTGCCTCTGCTGGAACAAGCACCAACCCGGGTGGTGATAGCAAATCGTACGTTTGCACGGGCACGGGAACTGGTTGACCGGTTTCATGGTTATGGCAATATCAGTGCCAGTGGGTTTGAAGGGATAAAAGACCAACACTTTGATGTGGTCATTAACGGCACCGCCGCCAGCCTGCAGGGTGAAGTGCCACCCCTGCCTGAAGCGTTATTTAACCCTGACGCGCTGGCCTATGATATGATGTATAGTGACCAGGATACGGCATTTATGGCCTGGGCCAGTGTGCACGGGGCCATACATGTCAGCGATGGTCTGGGTATGTTGGTCGAGCAGGCGGCGGAATCATTTTCACTCTGGCGTGGCGTACAACCGAACACCGCGCCGGTAATGAAGATGTTGAGGGCTGCCTAGTCTTGGGTTATCAGTAGTTATTCTTCAATTGCACATAATGTGAGGATGAATATTTAAACCACTTTATTTCTTCTTCACTTAATTCGCGCACCTTCTTGGCCGGGCGCCCCATGTACAAATAACTACTCATCAGTTCCTTGCCTTCAGTGACAAGGCTGCCGGCTCCCAGTAATACACGCTCGTGTATGATAGCGCCGTCTAGTATGGTGGAGCCTATGCCGATAAGGCATTCATTACCTATTGTGCAACCGTGGACGGTGACGTTGTGGCCTATGGTGACATCATCGCCTATAGATACCGTAAAACCCTGTGGCTGATCGTTATAGGGATGTGTGACATGCACCACCGTGCCGTCCTGTATATTGCTGCGTGCACCGATACGGATGTAATGAACATCACCTCGTATTACCGCCATGGGCCATACACTGCTGTCCTCACCCAGCACAACATCTCCGATAACGCAGGCCTGCTCATCGACATAGGCCGACTCGGCAATATCGGGAAACATATCTTTATAGGAGCGTATTGTCATGGCGAAAGAGCCTCCCTGTTTATCGCATGGTGACCAGTTCTTCACCGGCAGTGGGATGTATCGCTACGGTGCTGTCAAAGTCACGCTTAAGTGCCCCCATTTTTACCGGTACCGCAAAGCCCTGTATCATTTCATCGGCCTGGCTGCCTATGATGTGGCAACCGACGATCTTCTCATCATCTCCTACAGTTACCAGTTTCATCAGCGTCGGGGATTTTCGTTGTGTGACGGCATGATACATATTGATAAAGCGTGATTGATAGGTCTTTACCATGCTTTCGCCATAGGCATCGCGCGCCTGCTCTTCCGTCATGCCCACGGTACCGATAGGCGGGTGACTGAAGACTACGCTGGCTATGTTGTCATAGTCCAGCCTGGCATCGCTTTGTTTGTCAAAGAGCCTGTCCGCCAGGCGCCTGCCGGCAGCGATGGCCACAGGCGTTAGGGCCACGCGGCCGGTGACATCGCCGACGGCATAAATGTTGTTAATATTGGTGTTCTGAAATTCATCAGTGATGATAAAGCCGCGCGCGTCGGTGTTGATACCGGCCTTATCCAGGCCCAGGCCATCTGTATTGGGCCTGCGTCCCGTGGCCCATATCAAGGTATCAAAGCTGCCATGGGAATCCCCGGTGGCAGTATGCAGAGTGAGGCCACCTTTCCCGTCTTGCACGATCTTGTCCATGTGTATGCAGGTCAATATATTCACCCCGGCCTTTTGCATTTCCTCCATCAGGGTCTCGCGCAGGCTGGCGTCAAAATTCTTCAGAAAGGTTTCGCCGCGTAACAATATGGTGACTTCAGAGCCCAGCGCATTTAGCAGGCCGGCAAATTCAACGGCGATATAACCGCCCCCGATCACAAGCGCACGATCGGGACGCCTCTCCAGTTCAAAGAAGCCGTTACTGGTAATACCCAGCTCGGCTCCGGGAAGGCTCGGTATAACCGGTGTGCCGCCTACGGCGATCATGATGTGGTCGGCCATATACTCCTGATCGCCAACAACTACGGTTGTGGCATCTTTGCATTGTGCGAAGCCATGAATCTCATCAACGCCCGCTGTCTCCAGGCCTTTGTGGTAGATACTATTAAGGCGTTTGATGTAGGCATCACGAGCAGATTTGATGTGTTGCCAACGAAATCCTTTGATATCAATATCAAAACCATAATCCGCGGCGTCATGCAGAGTTTCCGCTACACCGGCGGCATTCCACATAACTTTTTTAGGTACGCAGCCGACATTGACGCAGGTGCCGCCTATGGCCCCGGCCTCGATCAGTCCGACGCGGGCCCCGTATGACGCAGCGCGCTTTGCCGAGGCGATACCACCACTACCGCCACCTATTACCAGATAATCGTAATGAGTTGCCATGAGACATCCATTTATTATAAAAAGCCATGAAGTGTAGCATGGGCATGGATAACCGTTATATCACGGTTGCCACAGCAGCGGCGGTTCCTCCAGCGCGGCCTGTTGTTCACGCAGTGCCAGGACCTGTTCCTCCCAATACTTGATCGTATTAAACCATGGAAAGTTCCGAGGGAATGCCGGGTCTTGCCAGCGTCGCGCTAGCCAGGCACTGTAATTCAGCATGCGCAAGGTACGCAGCGATTCTATGAGTTGTAGCTCTCGAGGATCAAAATCCCTGAACTGCGTGTAGCCTTGCAGCAGATCGGCAAGTTGCCGCTGCTGGTCATCACGGCTGCCCGACAGCAGCATCCATATATCCTGTATCGCGGGTCCGGTCAGGCAATCATCAAGATCGACAAAGTGGGGTCCGGTTTCGGTCCAGAGGATATTGCTTAAATGGCAATCACCGTGAAGTCGAAACCGTTGGCTGTTTTGCAGCGGTAGCAGAGTCTCGTTCAGTCGCGCCAACAGTAGTTCGGCCAGACTGCGGTAAGCGGTTTCCAGGTAATCGGGGATTATGTTCTGGCTTAAGAGGTATTTCACGGATTGCTTGCCAAAACCCTCAAGCGTCAGGCTTATCCTGTGGGTAAAAGAACCGCTGGCACCCACTGTATGCAGTCGGCCAAGATAACGACCCAGCAATTTTCTGTCTTCACTGTGGTTGAGCTCGGGCGCACGTCCGGGTTGCCAGGGAAACAATGCCAGGCGAAAGCCTTCGTGAATGTGTATGGTTCGATCCTTGGCAAACACCATGGGTGCTACGATGGGAATCTCATGCTCTGACAGTTCCAGTGCAAACTGGTGTTCTTCCGTTATGGTGTCATCTCCCCAGCGATCGGGACGATAAAACTTCGCGGCAACATAACCGCCGTCCTCTTTTTCGATGCGATACACCCGGTTTTCGTAGCTGTTGAGGGCCAGCAAGCTGCCGCTGCAAGGGATGCCGCAGGCCTCAACGGCATCCAAAATGGTGTCGGGCGTTAACTTGTCATAGGGATGACTGCTGGGCATGGCTTGTCTCGGCGAGATGGTGTTAGATTAACACTTATATCCTACTGCTGTTTGGTTGTTTTATGTTTGCAACCGATGAGAATCCAAAGTGGATGCGCTAATGCGATACTCGGGATTGATGAGTCAGTAATTGAGGAAAGAGGGGAAGGGAATGAAGCGTGCTGTAATGACTGCCATGTTACTGTTTCCGTCATGGGTTTTTGCCGAATCTATCTATGTTAACGATCAAGTATCCGTGGGTATCTATCAGGGCATTGCCAATCAGGAGCCGTTACTCAAGCGTGTGACTACCGGGATTGTGCTGCAGGTGTTGGAGCGCAGGGATGATTTTATCAGGGTGCGTGAACCGGGAGGTGTGGAAGGCTGGGTGGAGGCTGAATTTATGACCCTGAGTGTACCGGCTGTTTTGCAATTGAAAGCGGCCAGGGCAGATCTTGAAAAGGCGCGGGCGGAATTGGCCAGGTTAAAGCCGGCGCTGATTGAGGCGCAGGCTTTAGCCAAGGAATCAGATACCGCCCTGGCCAGGGAGAAATCCCTGACTCAGGATCTTGCCGGGCGGTTGGAGCAACGTATGACACCTGACACCATGGCGGGGCCAGAACCTGAAAGATCAGATTCCAGTGATGGGTCGAATCTGCTATGGATAGTCATTTCTTTTGCTATGCTAGGAATAGGGTTTATGTCGGGTGTGATCTGGTTACGAGAAAATAATCGCCGCAAGCTGGGTGGACGCTACCTGAAGATATAACCATCGAATCTATGCTATGGATAATGCAATGAGACACATAAAGATATTATTACTCCTCACGGGCCTGCTTATGGTACTTAACCCGGCCCAGGGCGCACGACTCTACAAGTGGGTGGATGAAGACGGTGCGGTGTCATATCACGACAGACCTCCACCAGACGACACCAGATATCATGTCGAGGAAAAAAATTTCCAGTCCAGTGGTGGCCAGAATATCTCTGCCGAAGCCAGAAAAATCGCCGCTAAGTACCCCGTTATTCTGTATACAGTACCCAGGTGCGCGTCTTGCGATCTTGCACGGGCTCACCTTGAGAAACGCAAGGTTCCTTTTACCGAGAAGGATGTGGGTGGTAATCGTGAATTGACTGTCGAGCTTAAGGCGCTTAGTGGTTCCGTCAGTGTGCCGACCATCACCGTGGGCGAGAAAGTGATTACCGGTTTTACAAAAACCTGGCTGGATAGTGAGCTGAATCAGGCGGGATATAAAGACCCCGGGGCCGAAAAAGAAGAGGCCGAACAATAGACCGCCGGCCCACCGACCCGATATACGCGTGGTATATCAATTTATAAGCACCACGGTTCTGTTTTGATATGAAGTTGGCCACCTGGAATGTCAATTCTATCAGGGTGCGGTTGCCCCATGTCCTGGATTGGTTGCAGGCCAGGCGGCCTGATGTGCTGTGCCTGCAGGAGACCAAAGTAGAGGATCATGCCTTCCCCGTAAATGCCCTGCGCGAAATGGGTTATAGCGTGTGTAGTAATGGTCAAAAAACCTATAACGGTGTTGCAACCTTAAGCCTGAAGCCCGTCAGGCATGTGCTGACAACTTTACCTGGCAGCGGGGATGAGCAGAAGCGATTTCTCGCCGTTGATATTGGCAAAACGCATATTGTAAATGTCTACGTGCCTAATGGCGCCGAGGTGGGATCTGAAAAGTTTCGCTACAAGCTGTCATGGTTGCGACGGTTAACGAAATATTTGGCAGAAGCCATGACCCGCTATAACCGGGTGATAGTCATGGGCGATTACAATATCGCGCCGGCGGATGAGGATGTGTACAACCCCAAAGGATGGGAAGGATCTGTACTGGTTAGCCCGCGGGAACGCAAGGCCTTCCAGGGGTTGATTGATTTGGGTCTGATAGACATTTTCAGGGAATTTGAGCAGCCGGATGCCAGTTACAGTTGGTGGGATTATCGTCGCGCGGCCTTTGCCCGCAATTGGGGTTTGCGTATAGACCACATCCTGTGTTCAGCCGCCCTGGCGAGACAGTGCACTAGCAGTGATATCGATACTGCTCCACGAGGGTGGGAACGTCCTTCGGATCATGCACCTGTGATTGCCGAGTTCAAATAAAATCCTCCAGCACCTCAGGTGCTGGAGGATCTATTGTGGTGTAGCTGTGTGGATTTAGTTGGCCTGGGCCAGATCAAAACCCCAGATGTCCTTCAACAACTGCGCGTGTGCGAGATATTCTTCGCGACCGGCTCGCTCCAGGGGTTTGCCCTTCTTATTGAAGCGCTTGTTGAAGGCCTGCATCTTGTCCTTGGCTTCGTCAGACAGCAAGGCCTTAACAATCTTTACCTTCTCACTGACAGAAATACGGGGGCCGGCGGAAAAGGCCTGGTTGGCAATGCCCTTGCTGTGGAACAATTCTTTTAGCTGATTATCATTTTTCTTTTGCAGTCTGTAGAACATCTTGTCTCGCATTACCGCGGCGATACAGTGTCCTGAGATCACAGATTGATAGGCATCCGGAAAGCTCTTCGACTCCACCACCAGTGGCTGACGGGCGGGATTATTAAAGATGCTGTAAGTTGTCAGGGTGGCCAGATTGGGTGGCGCCAAACCACAGACGGTGCGGCCACGGAGTTGAGTCACATGGGCTACACGTTGCTCATCTTTTTTAACGACGATGCTGAAGGCAAGTTTGCCCGGCAGTTTCACCAGCGGTTCGTGTTGTGTCTTGGCCATGCGCCAGGAAACAAAATGTGGACCATCGAAGACAATATCGTAAACACCGGCCTGCATCTCGGCCTGATAGGTAAGCCAGTTGCCTGGGTGCTTATAGGAAACTTTATTACCAAGCACCTTGGTTAGATAGTCGGCTATCGGTTTATAGACCTTTGTTTCCTCAGCAACCGGTCCCCTGGGTGGCGCCGAGAAGATATATTCACCGCCTGCATACAAGGACGTGCTGGCTGAAAATGCCGCCAGAAGCCAGGCAGCCCAGACTACTTTCAGAGTATTCTTCATAGTAATCCTCCATCTTATGCCCTGTTGGGGCACGTTGATTGGAGCAGTTTTATTGCGTTAGGCATCCTGCTCTGGTAATTGACGTAATAAATAACAGGGTTATTCCAATTATTTATAATAAAAACCAGTTAATCCTGATTGTTGCAATTAGTTAGCTTGCAGCCGGCATGTTCTCAAGGTTAATGCTAATGAGAATTATTTGTATTAAGTAATAAAATATGGATAATTACTCTCCTGCTGCCATGGGCAGGTTTTGGTTTTTGTGCCGCAGATTCCAGAAGAACAATTAATTATCAATGGTTTGAGATTTTATTATGAAGAGTATCTATATCAGGGCTGCCATGTTGACGGGTCTTTCAGTCTTGTTGAGCGGGCCAGTAATGGCCGGTATTACCGTTTTTAAAGACGGCGAGTCCTATGTAAAGGTCGGTGGCCGCATACAGATTCAGTACCATCGCCAGGACCCGGATACGGGTTCTGCCGGGGACAAGGTGACGGACGAGGTCTTTTTCCGCCGTTTCAGGCCATATATCGAAGGCAGCAAGCACAAGGACTGGAAGGGTAAATTGCAGTGGGACATGGGCAAGAGCAAACTGGCGGTGAAAGACGCCTACATTCAGTACACGGGCCTGCCCGGGCATGTGCTGACGATCGGGAATGCCGGGTTCCCATTTTCACGTGAATATATGACGTCCTCCAAAAAGAGTCAGCTTGTGGAACGCAGTTTTGTGGGCGACCATAATTACGGTACGCCGAACAAGAATCTCGGTGTTCAGATAAAAGGCCGGGTGCTGGGCAAGCGCCTGTTCTATGCTGCCGGCCTTGCCAGCGCATCCATTGATCCCGACCAGAGCAAGTTGGATTTTGATACACCGGTAAACAAAAAAAGTGATTTTAATGAGGGCTGGATGGTCGGCGGCCACGTCGAGTTTCATCCCATGGGTACGGTAAAATTCCAGCAGGGTGATTTCTCGCATGCACCCCGTTTTATGGTAGGAGTCGGTGTCTATAGCTGGTCGAATGACGATGATAACAACACTCAAACCGATGCCATTACCGGTTTGGATAAGGGTAACAACAAGCCCGATGTCGATCTGGCAATAGGCACTGAACTCAGCGCCGGTTTTCGCGGCTGGGGCGCCTCGGCAGATGTGCAGTACAATCGTTTCACCGCGGAATTGGTGGACGGCGCCTACACCGGGGGCATGTATGAGAACGGCGAGGCCCGTTTCTCAAACCTTGCTGTCGAGGGAGGTTATATGATCATGCCGCGTGTGCTGGAAATTGTGGCAGGCGTACAGGCCCAGGATGCCGATGCCTACAACGAGGTCTGGACACGCAATTCCTTAGGCATGAATTATTTTTTTTACAAACATGATATCAAGATTCAATCCGCTTATCGTAAGGGTCGTAACCTAGATGGTGTGAAAAATAAAAACAAGGACGAGCTCTTTGTATAATTTCAGTATGTGTTTTAAAGAAGGTGTTGAGATGAAAGCATTTTATAAAATAGTATCAATAGGCCTGTCGTCGTTATCTATAGTTTGGGCACAGCCCGTTCTGTCGGCCGATAGCCTGGTAGTGTACTCGGCGCGCAACGAACAATTGATCAAACCTTTGTTTGATGCCTACACAAAAGAGACCGGTACCAATATTCGTTTTATCACCGATAAGGCCGCACCATTGCTGGCGCGTCTCAAGGCGGAGGGTAAGCGTTCCCCAGCCGATATCCTGATAACCGTGGATGCCGGCAATCTCTGGAAGGCCGCGAAGGATGGTGTGTTGTCCACGGTATCCTCACAAACGTTAAACCGGAATATTCCACCCAGTTTGCGTGACCCGGGGAATCAGTGGTTCGGTTTTTCGGTGCGTGCGCGTACCGTGGTGTACAACAGCAACACCGTAAAACCGGCCATGCTGAGTACGTATGAGGATTTGGCCGAAAAGAAGTGGAAGGGCAAGCTTTGTCTGCGTACATCCAAGAAGGTCTACAATCAATCATTGGTGGCCATGATGATGGCCCAACTGGGTGAGGCCAAAACCGAAAAAATTGTAAAGGGCTGGGTGAATAATCTGGCCACCAGGGTCTTCTCGAATGATACCGCGGTCATGAAAGCGATTGCCGCGGGACAGTGTGATGTCGGCATCGTCAACACTTATTACTATGGGCGTCTGATGAAGAAACAGCCCGATCTGCCGCTGGCGTTATTCTGGCCGAATCAAAAAGACAGGGGCGTGCATGTCAATGTGTCGGGTGCGGGTATGACCCGCTATTCCAGGCACCGTGAGGCGGCCAGGTACTTTCTTGAGTGGATGTCCTCAGAGTCAGCACAGCGGTTACTGGCCGATGGCGCCATGGAATACCCTGCAAACAAACACATCAGGCCGAATAAAGTCGTGGCGTCCTGGGGGAGTTTTAAGCAAGACACAATCAATGTTAGTACGGCGGGCGCCTTACAGCGGAAGGCGGTTATGCTGATGGACAGGGCGGGTTACAAATAGCCTGGCGTTTCCAGTAACAACTGTATTATGAGCAGTTCGGTGTCAACAACATCGCATCCTGCTTCGGCGGGGATGTCGGCATGGTTAAACGTCAATGTGCAATATTGGCGTGTGGCCAGTCTTGTCCTGGCCACGATGATCGCCATACCTATAGTTGTGGTTTTTTCCGCCTGGCTGACACCGGCCGATGATGTCTGGCAACACCTTGCACGTACGATTTTACCCGAACTGGTGCGCAATACGCTGGTGCTGGTACTGGGTGTCTGCGCAGGGGTTTTGTTGTTAGGTGTAGGTTTGGCCTGGCTAACGGCCATGTGCGAATTTCCCGGACGCAAGATCTTCGAGTGGGCACTGATGTTACCCCTGGCGGTACCGGCCTATGTGCTGGCGTTTGTGCTGGTAGGCCTGCTCGATTTCAGTGGTCCCGTTGCCAGTGCGTGGCGCGAAGTGTTCGGTCGCCAGGCCTGGTTTCCCGAGGTGCGTTCTACATGGGGTGTTATTACCGTCATGGTGCTGGCGTTTTATCCATATGTTTACATGCTGGCGCGTACGGCCTTCCAGAACCAGGGCCGCAGTTTGCTGGACAGTGGCCGCGTGCTGGGCCTGGGGCCATGGAGCGCTTTCTTCCACGTCGCTCTGCCCATGGCGCGGCCGGCCATTGCCGCCGGGGCCGCACTGGCGGTAATGGAGGCGCTGGCGGATTTTGGCGCCGTATCGGTTTTTAATTACGACACCTTTACCACGGCGATTTATAAATCCTGGCTGGGGTTGTTCAATCTTAATGCCGCGGCCCAGTTGGCATCACTGTTATTGTTGTTTGTGCTGGTAGCCGTATTCAGTGAAAGGCGTTTGCGCAAGCGCGCAAGATTTGATGCGCAACACAAAGGAGCCCATAAAGACCGTTTCTGTCTTGGCAAGGGACATGCATGGATGGCTACAGGCGTTGCCAGTCTGGTATTGGCGATCGCCTTTATCATACCTGTCGGTCAATTGATTGTCTGGGCCGCGAGTGTGATCGTAGAGGATCTGGATGCCCGTTATCTGGGTTTCTTTTTTAATACAATATTTCTTGGCGCATCATCCGCCCTGTTGGTGGCACTGGGCGCCCTGGTTCTGGCCTACAGTTATCGCCTGCGTCCGGATATGTTGACAAAGGTAGCGGTGCGCATATCGACCGTGGGTTATGCCTTACCCGGTTCGGTGCTGGCCGTGGGTATAATGTTAAGCATCGTCTGGCTGGACGAGCAATTGATATTAGCTGTGCAATCATTGTTTGGGGTGGAGATCCAGCAAATATTGGCAGGCACGGTGCTGGTGCTGATACTGGCCTATATTGTGCGCTTCCTGGCCGTGGCCTACGGTCCGGTGGACGCGGCCTTTGAACGTATACGTCCATCCATCCTGCAGGCGGCGCGCTCCCTGGGGTGCAGTAACTGGCAAATCCTTTGGCGCGTGTCCATGCCCATGTTACGAGGCGGTATACTGTCCGCCATGTTACTGGTATTTGTGGAAGTAATGAAAGAAATGCCGGCGACCTTGTTGTTGCGCCCCTTTGGGTGGGACACGCTGGCAACGCGCATCTTCGAGATGACCTCCGAAGGACAGTGGCAACACGCTGCCTTACCGGCCGTGACACTGATACTGGTGGGCCTGGTGCCGGTGGTCATGTTGGTGCGGCGAAGCAGTGAACATTAGCTCGCATAATTCATCAAGGCGAACCCTTCATGAGTTATGCGAGCTAAGCCAGTAGTAAAATCACCGGTTTAGTCCATTATTTAATTGGTTTTTGCGTGCATCATCAGACGTAGCGATCATCATCCCGCGGTTACTTGGCAGCACACAGGTACGACGGTATAGTGCCGCCTTCGACGTCAGGCCCGTGGGAGAGACTCTTCTATCAAGGAGAGCGCCGAAGGCGCAACCCGCCCGGAATCGCTCAGGCAAAAGGACCGCAGGCATAGTGTCGACTCTGGAGAGATTCCATATTAACAAGCGGAACACCGAAGGGGCTCAAGCTCTCAGGTTACCGGACAGAGGGGCGATGGCAGGGATGAATCCTGAACACAATCGCACTATGGCCGCTGACTATGCCCAAAACAGAATTATCCTCACAATCTGCATTATCCATAGTGGCTGGCCATGGCCCCAATGTGTCGCCTATGCCTGTCTGGATACGACAGCAGCTGGGCCAGGGCACGCACTTTGGGTCGACGCGAGACACGATCAAAAAAGAAAGACTGCACACGGTTTGTGAAGAGGCGTGTTGTCCCAATCGGGGCGAGTGCTGGAGCCGTGGCACGGCCACTTTTATGTTACTGGGCGATACCTGCACCCGTGCCTGTGGGTTTTGCGCGGTCAAGACCGGCCGCCCGGATGCAGTTGATTTTAACGAACCACAACGCGTGGCCATGGCCGTGCGGAGGCTGGGGCTGCGTTATGTAGTGCTCACGTCGGTAAACCGGGATGAATTACATGATGGCGGTGCCGGTATTTTTACTCATACCTTGCAGGCATTGCGACAGCAGGATGCCCGTATAGGCGTGGAATACCTGACGCCCGATTTTTACCGCCGTCAGGATAATGCGGTGGCCGCAGTTCAATTGGCCCTCGATAACTCTTTGTATCAGGGCAAGGGCCCGCGACTGGTCTGGGGGCATAATATTGAGACCGTGCCCCGCTTGTATCGCTATGCCCGTAAGGGTTCGGACTATCAACGAAGTCTGTTCTTACTGAGACGGGCATCCGCCATGCAGGGCGTAGAAGCCAAGTCCGCGTTGATGCTGGGTCTGGGTGAGACCCGCGCGGAGGTGATGCAGGTGCTGCAGGATTTACGCGCGGCGGGCGTGCAGCGTTTGTCGTTAGGCCAATACCTGAGACCGTCTATGAGGCAATTGCCCGTGAGTGCCTATATTCATCCCGAATTGTTTCAGGAATATGAAGCGGCCGCACTGGATATGGGGTTCGAGTGGGTCAAGGCCGGTCCACTGGTAAGAAGTTCCTACCATGCCGAAGAATAGTCAGGATTATTAGAAGAGAGTTAGAAAATATTATGGGTTTAAAGACACCGCTCTATGACGAGCATATCGAAATGGGCGCCAAGATGGTGGATTTTGGCGGTTGGGATATGCCGTTGCACTACGGTTCCCAATTGGATGAACATCACACCGTGCGTCATGACGCCGGCATGTTTGATGTCTCACACATGACCGTGACCGATTTAAAAGGCAGCGGCGTACGTGATGTGTTGCGCATGATGCTGGCCAATAACGTAGATAAATTAAAGCAGCCCGGCAAGGCCCTGTACTCCTGCATGTTGAATATGGATGGTGGCATCATGGATGATCTGATTGTCTACTATATGGATGAGCAGTGGTATCGCATTGTCTCCAATGCCGCGACACGCGAAAAAGACATCGCCTGGTTTCATCATGTGGCCGAAGACATGGACGAGATCGATATTGTCGAACGTATCGACCTGGCCATGATCGCCGTGCAGGGTCCCAAGGCCAGGGAGAAAACCTTTCTTGCGCTGGGCGACGATCTGCGTGATCGGGCCGGTGACCTGAAACCGTTTCATGCGGTGACCGTGGGTGAGCTGTTTATCGCTACCACGGGGTATACCGGTGAAGACGGGTTTGAAATCATCATGCCGGGCAAGTCGGCATCCTTTATGTGGCAGATGCTGGCCGAGGCCGGTGTCGCGCCTATCGGACTGGGTGCGCGCGATACCCTGCGTCTCGAGGCAGGCATGGCTCTATACGGTTCGGACATGGACGAGACAACGACGCCGCTGGAAGTATCTTTGGACTGGACCGTGGGTTGGGAGCCCGAGGAAAGAAACTATATCGGCCGCGATGTGCTGACCAAACAAAAGACCGAGGGTGTGCCGAATAAACTGGTAGGTCTGCTACTGACAGGAAAGGGCGTGCTGCGCCGGCATCAAGGCGTTACCTTTAAAAAGGAAGCCGATGGTAAAGTCACCAGTGGTGGCTTCTCACCCACCCTGAAACAAGCTGTGGCGCTGGCGCGTGCGCCCGCGCAGGTAGAGATAGGGGATGTTTGTCAGGTGAATATACGCGGTAAACAGGTTGCAGCAAAAGTGGTGAAATATCCTTTTGTACGTCATGGCAAGAGTTGCCTTGAGTCTTAGTCGATAAGGGGGGATTAAAAGTGAACAACATTCCAGGTGAGTTGAAGTACACCAAGTCGCATGAGTGGATCAAACAAAACGATGATGGCACCGTCACCATAGGCATAACCGATCATGCGCAGGACCTGATGGGAGACATGGTCTATATAGAATTGCCTGATACTGGCAGCGAGCTGAAAGCCGGTGGGGATTGTGCGGTTGTGGAGTCGGTCAAGGCCGCATCCGATGTCTATGCCCCGGTATCCGGAGAAGTGATCGAGGTCAATGAAGGTCTGGCCGATGCGCCGGAAGTGGTGAATAAAGATCCCTATGGTGAGGGCTGGATGTTTAAAGTCCAGCTGAGCGATGAAGCCGGGCTCGATGGACTGATGGAGGCCCGTGATTACGAAGAACTATTGGCCTCGGAAGAGCATTGAGCCGGCCATCCGCTGACTATTACAGAGCGAAAGAGTACAGATAGATAAGTTTATGCCCTTTATTCCGCACACCGAAGATGATGTACGTAGCATGCTGGAGAGCATTAATGTCAATGACATTGATGCCTTGTTCGATGAAATCCCCGAGGGCCTGAAGGCCGGCGGGCTGGATGTTGTCCCCGAAGGTCTGGGCGAGATGGCCCTGTCACGGTTAATGACCGAGCGCGCCGAGACCGACGGGCGATACATCAACTTTATCGGTGCTGGCGCCTATGAGCATCACATCCCGGCGGCCGTGTGGGAGATCACCACACGCGGTGAGTTTTACTCGGCCTATACCCCTTACCAGGCCGAGGCCTCGCAAGGCACCTTGCAGTTGATCTATGAATATCAGTCTATGATGACGGCGCTGACCGGCATGGACGTATCCAACGCCTCTCTATATGACGGCGCCTCGGGTTTGGCGGAGGCGGTGTTGATGGCCGTGCGCGGACAACGCCAGGCACGCACAATCCTGATGCCCAGGACCGTGCACCCTTATTATCGGCAAGTGGTGCACAACATCGTGCGTAACCAGGGCATTGAACTCAAGGCCCTGGATTACGATGCCGAGGGTGGTCATATCCATCCCGACAGTCTTAAAGACATCGACACCGATGGCATGGCGGCGCTGGTGATTCCCCAGCCCAACTTTTTTGGTGTGCTGGAAGAAGTCGATGCTCTAACCGATTGGGCGCATGGGCAGGGCCTGTTGGTGATTGCCGTCGTCAACCCGACGTCGTTGGCGTTACTAAAGGCCCCGGGCGCATGGGGCGAACAGGGCGCCGACATCGTCGTCGGTGAAGGCCAACCCCTGGGTATACCATTAGCCTCCGGCGGCCCTTATTTCGGTTTCATGTGCTGTACACAAAAACTGATGCGGCAGATGCCGGGCCGCATTATAGGCCGCACGGTAGACCTGGACGGCAGGCAGGGTTTCACATTGACCTTACAGGCCCGCGAACAACATATCCGTCGCTCCAAGGCCACGTCGAATATCTGTACCAACCAGGGCCTGATGGTGACCGCGGCCACCATACATATGGCCTTGCTGGGGCCGGTAGGTCTAAAAAATGTTGCTGCCAGCAGTCATGCCAATACTAATCATTTGGTAAAGCGTCTAACAGAAATAGATGGCGTGGAGCCGGTGTTCAACCGCCCCTGTTTCCATGAGGCCCTCTTGCGGCTCAATACCCCGGCCGGAGATGTGTTACGGGCGCTGGAGGCGCAAGGCATCATAGGTGGTTTCGATCTTAAGGAGTATTATCCGGAACTGGGCGATGCCATTCTGGTGTGCGCCACCGAGACACGCACACCGGAAGACATCACGCAGTACGCATTCCATATGGAACGTATCATTAGCAAACGACGGATGGATCCACCCTGCGCCGTGAAAGCGAGCAGGTAACAAAACAAGAATAGGAGAGCAGTATGACTACGATTTCATTAAACGGTGATCCCGTCACCACCTCTGGTGATCTGCCAGAGGTGGGCAGTGCCGCGCCGGACTTTGTACTTACCGGCGGTGATCTGAAATATAAGTCGCTGGAAGACTTCAAAGGTAAGAAGAAGTTATTGAGCATCGTTCCCAGCCTGGACACCGCGGTTTGCGCCAGGAGCACAAAAAGATTTAACGAGCTGGCAGACAAGGTGGATGATGTCATGATGTTAATCATCTCGGCCGATCTGCCCTTTGCCATGAGTCGATTCTGTAAGGTTGAAAAAACAGACAACGTGACAACCTTGTCCATGATGCGAGATCGCCATTTTGGCAAAGACTATGGTGTGTTAATGCAGGACGGTCCGCTCATGGGTATTACCGCCCGCGCCATCGTGGTTATCGATGCCGATGACAAGGTGATCTATACCGAGCTTGTACCAGAGATTACCCAGGAACCCGATTACGATAAGGCCCTGGCGGCCCTGGCTTAGATTAATAGCGAAGGTAACGAGGCATCATGTTGATATTCGAGCACTCCCGGAACGGGCGCCGTAACACCGGCCAGGCACCGGCAGAGACACAAGACTGTTCAGATATCCCCGAACAGTTGTTACGTCAGGACAAGCCCGGTTTGCCGGAGGTCTCCGAACTGGATGCCGTCAGGCATTACACACGCTTAAGCCAACAGAACTTTTCCATCGATACACAATTCTATCCGCTGGGTTCCTGCACCATGAAATACAACCCACGCGCCTGCAATACGCTGGCGTCCTTGCAAGCTTTTCTGGGGCGTCATCCGCATGCACCGGAATCCACCGGTCAGGGTTTCCTGGCCTGCATGCATGAGTTGCAAAAGATGTTAATAGACGTGACCGGTATGCAGGGTGTGTCCCTATCCCCCATGGCCGGCGCCCAGGGCGAGTTTGCCGGCATCGCCATGATACGTGCCTACCACGATGCCAGGAATGATAGCGAGCGCAGCGAGATCCTGGTGCCCGATGCCGCCCACGGCACCAACCCGGCCACGGCCGTGATGTGTGGTTACAAGGTGAGAGAGATCCCGACCAATGATCAGGGCGACATCAATATCGATGCACTCAAGGCCGCCGTTGGACCCCAGACCGCCGGTCTGATGCTGACCAATCCGTCTACGCTGGGCGTGTTCGAGCGCAGCATAGAAGAAATCGCCCGCATTGTGCACGAGGCCGGTGGCCTGTTGTATTATGACGGCGCCAACCTCAACGCCATCCTCGGCAAGGTCAAACCCGGGGCCATGGGCTTTGATGTCATGCACCTGAACCTGCACAAGACCTTTTCCACGCCCCATGGCGGTGGCGGCCCCGGCGCCGGGCCGGTGGCGGCCAATGAAAAGCTGGATGCCTTCCTGCCTATCCCCATGGTTGGCGAGACCCGTGGCAAGTACTACTGGCAGACGGAAAAGACGCGCCCGCAAACCATCGGTCGCCTGTCCGCCAACATGGGCAATGCCGGCATCCTGTTGCGCGCCTATATCTACGCCCGTCTGCTGGGCCGCGCAGGCATGTTGCGCGTGGCCGAGTATTCCACGCTCAATGCCAACTACATGATGCACAAGCTCAAAGAGGCCGGTTTCGACATGGCCTTTGAGAACCGTCGCGCCACCCATGAATTCATCCTGACGCTGAAGAAACTAAAAGAGGAAACCGGCGTGATTGCCATGGATGTAGCCAAACGATTGTTAGACAAGGGCTTCCATGCACCCACCACCTACTTCCCACTGCTGGTGCCCGAATGCTTCCTGATCGAGCCCACCGAGACCGAGAGCAAGGAAACCCTGGATGTCTTTATCGACGCCATGGTAGAGATCATGGCCGAAGCCCGGCAGGATGCCGACAAGGTCAAGGGTGCGCCCTATACCACGCCGGTGCGCCGACTGGATGACGTCAAGGCCGCCCGTGAGCCGGACCTGCGTTGGCAGGCTGATTCTTGATATAACAGCCGGGTCGATGCCATGGCGGTTGTGTGAAAAGTCATCGTCACTCCGACACTCTAGAACCACCTCCGTCACTCCGGCGAAAGCCGGAGTCCAGTGGTTCCTGTGGACGCTGACTTTTTCCTGTGTGGGGCGGCCCCAGCCAGGGTCAGCGTGAATTGCGGGCCAATATCGTCCAGACTGACGGCTATCAACTGTTAGAGGGCCTGCTAGCAGAGTATGATGGTCAGATTGTAAACTCATCGACCCGCCCTATGTCGCCGAAGGCGGTGCCGGAAAGGTGGGGCGGTGATAGCAAAACAACCGCAGGCGATCGTAATACTAAAGTTCGACGTCCAAACAAGATATTACAAACTCAAGGGATGAAAAAATAACGTGGAATTCCACCAGTTAATTCTTTCGCGAGCAGCACAGCGGCTACTTATTCTGCCACATGCAGTGCGCCAGATGTCCCAGCCAGATCGAATGATTTCTACTGCTGATGTTTGGAAGGTTTTAGAGGAAGGTGAAATTATCGAGGATTATCCTGAAGATGCACGGGGCCACAGTTGTCTATTGTTGGGTAGTGCTACGGATGGACGACCGATACATATCGTGTGTGCGCCAAAAGACGAATATCTGGCTATAATAACTGCGTATATTCCGGATGATGCCCAATGGGCTGAGAATTATCGAACGAGGATTGACTTATGAAATGTATGTACTGTCAGGGTGAAATGGCGCGCGGGACGGCGCCGTTTCATATCGATCGTAAAGATGTTCACATCGGCCTGGATAAAGTTCCCGCGTGGGTTTGTACCCAATGCGGAGAAGCCTATTTCGAAGAAAGTGAGGTGGATGCGATGCAGGAAATTATTAAAGCTGTAGATGAACAAGTGGGGAAGCTGGCCCATACGGCATGAAGCTTGTTTCGTCAACACGTTAACGTCGAACACTTAATGAGGCTCCGCTTGTCAAGGGAAAAACAGCTATGAGAAAAACTGGGTCAGGGAGAAATATACACTAACTATAAGTAATAGTTGCTCTCTGATCTGAGGAATCCAGGTCACTGTTGTAGCAGGTGGATATCCGGGTGATCATCGATAAACGCCTGGACATGTCGGCGATACCACGGAAAGGCCTTTTCAGGCGCTGAGAAAAGGGGTTCCTTACAATACAAAACTATGATTGAGAACATTTGGCGGCATATTACAATATTGGAGCCTGCTTCATATCACAATATTGGTGCCAGCCGTATAATCAACTGTTAGCGCTTAAGGGAAACACATGGCTGATGATCGATACAACAGATGGCAAGGCCTAGCAATAAACCAGCTATCGGTAGCTGTAGCTCTTATTTCTGGTCTTTCGGTCTCAGGCCTTGCTTTTGGTTTCTCTCTAATTCAAAACGAAGGGTTTAATGCCTGCGGAACATTCAAGGTAATGTTCGTGTGGTCATTTCCGCTACTTATGTTGGCCGCCCTGTTTAGTTGTTCCGCTGTTATATCAAGATTGCTAGATTTTCGGCTTACTGCGCGCAAGGTAAGAAAAGACCAAAAGCCGGACTACTCTCGTCCTCTAAAAATGTTCTGGCTTGGGCCGGACGCTTATGGCCGTATCACATGGGCACTGTTCTGGCTAAGCTGTATCGTGTTTCTTGTGGGCATAATTTTTCTATTTACTTCTATATGGGCGACATATGCCAATCGTTTGTAGTCCAGTGTATGCGCTAACAAGGTGTTCAAGTCGTTCGCTATCGCTCACTGGGACGCGCCAAAAGCGGCGCGCCCCTTAACACAACGTTGAGGCTGTAGAAAAAGCCAAAAAAGACCTTTAACTATTGGTATAATGGCCTAACACCACTGCCATTCGGGTCAGAGAGCAATTTTCGCTAATATTAGAAACAATTGTTCTCTGACATCTATTTTTTTATATTTTTGTTGTATGGGTATTTGGAATAGTAATATTCTTTATTCTCTATACATTACCCATATTTGGAAGATCGATTGAAGGAGATAATCTCATAAAGGAGAACATGGCCTTAACGAAAGAAGAGGTCAAGAACATGCTAGGTCGTGGCTATCATAAGTAAAATTAGCTCGAAAACTATAAAGATATTTGCAATATTATTTATTGTGTCTGGAGGGCTCACACTTGTTGGAATTATCACAAATGCTTAGTAGCAGAGCTCGAACCAATAGCAAAAC
>BTRG01000012.1:0-43154 GCA_036986275.1 Gammaproteobacteria bacterium
GGGGGCCGGCCTATGGCGGCCTTGCCATTACACAAGACGATGGGCCGTTCTATTAATCGCGGATGTTCTATCATGGCGGCGATTAAGTCGTCATTACTGAGATCAGGGCTATCGAGATGGTATTCCTTGTACTCCGCCTCTTTCTTGCGCATCAGGCCGCGTGGCTCAAGATTTAATAAAGACAGCACGTTTTAAGCTCTTCGGCAGTCGGCGGTGTATTCAGGTATTCTATGACTTCGGGTATTATGTGCCGTTCCTGCAACAGCGCCAGGGTTTGGCGTGACTTGCTGCAGCGGGGATTGTGATAGATAACGGTATGCATGAGGCCTCCGGAATATATTTGCCCTTGAGTGGCCAGTATATAGGTAGCATACAAGCATATTCGGAATGCTCACACCCGTGTGAGGGTTTTCCGATTCGTTTCATTAAGATACATTATTAAGCCAAGGGGGAGGTTAACAATGAAAAGATTATTACTGATTGTGATGTTAAGCGTTTATGGGCTGGTTGCCGGCTGTGCCGGCGAGCCGGTCAAAAAAGATGAGGCCGAGGCGCCCGCGCCTGAACCTGAATCCAAAGCCGAAGCGTCTGCACCGGAACCGGCGCCACCTGCTAAGGAGACTTACCTGGTGTTACAAGGGGATACTCTGTGGGGCATTGCCGCCAAGGAGCAAATCTACAGTGATCCCTATTACTGGCCTTTACTCTATAAAGAGAATGCGGCCGGCATTGCGGATGCCGATTTGATAGAAGTGGGACAGGTGCTGGACCTAAGACGTGACTACAGCGAGCAGGATAAGTCCGCGGCAGTGCATCATGCCCAATACCGTGGTCCCTGGTCTTTGGGTGAAGTCGAGGCCTCGGACAAGGCCTATCTTAGTAAGTAGTGTGGTCGTTAGCACTGTCGCTGTGTAAGCAGCAGCATAGGCCTAATCATCCAGTAGCTTGAATTGAAAGCGTTCCATTGCGCCCGTGACTTCAATCAATGTGGTGCCAAAGGCACGACGCAATACCTCGCCATCATCGATGTATAAGGTATGGTCGATGTTAAATACAGCGCGTGGCGCCACCAGGGTGGGCGGTTGTTTTAATGCCTTGATTTCGGGGAGTAACAAGGCATACATCTGATCGCTTTCATCGTTATTGTCGTTCAGCGTGCGTATGGATACCGGTGTCGCATAAGGCGCCAGGCGCTGGATGCCGATTTCCATATGTTCGGCCCCGGTAGAGCGCATCCAGCGCACCACACTGATGGCCCAACCGTTCTGACTCCCTGGGGTTTGGGTACCGACCAGGTCACCCACCCGGATATGCACGTCTTTCAGGCCTTGTTTCTCCAGGGCCAGTCCACCGGCGCTTTCATCGATAATATTCCAGGTAACGCGCTCAAATTCCCCAGACTCGGCATTGGTGTCGATCTCTTCTGCATCGGCTTGTTCTTCCGTGTTTTCTGGCTGAGTATAAAATGTTCCGATTCGTGTGCGCTGTTGAAATGGCCCCATAAGCTCCGAACTATTCTGAAAAGGGCGCCCACCGTTGACAAAATAATTTATGGCATCCAGGCCAAAGGCAAGATGAATCTGGTTGTTGGAGACAACACCGCTCCTGGGAAAGATGCGTTTGGGATTAACGCCCCAGGAATTGATCGTGCGCAGCAACATGTCATGGGCCAGCTTGTCGAAAAAGCTGTCGCTGAGGCCATCCGGGTCCGGTTTGTGGCCCTTGCGCAGCATAGAGAGCTGCGTGTGGATATTGCGTGCCAGTTCCACGGTCGTGAGCAGGCGAAGCTGGTCGGGGTTTTCAACCTTCGGCAAGCCGCTAAAGTGATGACCGGCCTTGTCATTTTCGGCGTTAATCAGGAACTGGCAGCTATCTGCTGCATCGCTATTGGCGGGACTGATGGTGGCCAATGAGGCCCAGCGATCGAGATAGGCGCGTATCTTGGCTATCATGCGCGCCGGCAAATGATAGGGATCACTCAGATCCAGTAACAGCGCCTGTTTATAGGCATGACTAATGCTGCTGTGGGGCAGGGTGTGATTGAGGCTGTCCTCAACCTTGCTGTCCGCTAGGCCATGATGTTCGGCTAACTGGTAAAGTTGGTGTAGTTCATGCCAGATACCGGTGGGGAAGGGCGCATAAAACATATAGGAATGCACCAGCGTTTCCGCCAGGTAGCGTATGGTTCTATGCAGAGGAATCAACAAGTCAGCAGCGTGTTTGCCCGTAAGCTTGGGTTTATAACGGTCATAACTGTCGAGAATCACGCGTTTGTAACCATAGGCCATTTCTACCTGAAAATGACGCACTTGTTCCGCGATCATTTTATTTTTTTCAGAGAGTGGCAGCGCCAGGCCGGTGTACTTATGTTCCATCTTTTGGCTGATGTGGTCGACCGGCTCGCGATAGAGCTCCATCAATTTCACACGGGCCTTGTCGTTGATTTCAATCCGATTGGTGACCATCAGCGCTTTGTGGATGGCGTGGCTGACATCGGCGATATTGAGCCACGGCAGGCTGGCCAGCCATTCCTTGACCTTGGCCGGATCGGTGGGCACATCGGTAGTCGAGCCCTGGGCAGGTTCGGGGACAAATAACTTGGGTTCCATGAATCTTGTTTCGGTTATCGTTGTAAATTATTAAACAGGTACAATAGCGCGCGACCCCGGATACCCTAAAGGTAGCAGCTTTCTCTGGAAATGCCCGTAGTCAGGGTGATTTAATATTGCCGTGGTGGGCGGCATCCTCCACCAGCTTGTCGAAGGCCTCGCTGTCCATCAGGCCTTTTTCCTCTACCAGCTCCCGTATCGGGCGGCCGCTGGCCTGGGATTCCTTGGCCACCTCGGCGGCTTTGGCATAACCTATGCTGGTATTCAGCAGTGTTGCCAGCCCCACACTGGCATGGGCGTAATCGTGACAGCGCCGGGTATCCAGGGTCAGGCCCTGCAGGGCCTTTTCTGTCACGGCATTGATAGCATGGGTTAGCCAGTCCATGGCGTCGAATAGCGCCGAACCCAGGGCCGGCATCATGACATTCAATTCCAGCTGACCGGCCTGCACCATGCCTGCTATAGCCGCATCCTGCCCCTGTATCTGGTAGCAGACCTGGTTCAGCATTTCGAACATCACGGGATTGACCTTGCCCGGCATGATACTGGAGCCCGGTTGCACTGCCGGCAGATGGATTTCGGCCAGGCCGGTGCGCGGCCCGGAGGCCAGCAGGCGCATATCGTTGCTGATGCGTCCTGTCTCGAGCGAAATACTGCGTATGGCATTACTTAAGTATTGCAGGTCGGCCATGGATTGCATCTGGCCGGCGAGATCCGCCGCCGGGCGTATGGCCTCACCAGTGAGCGTAGCCAGCTCCTTGGCGACATTGGTGATATAGCCCGGCGAGGTGTTCAGACCGGTGCCGGCAGCCGTGCCGCCGAGCCCAATCTCACACAGCGGATCGCGACAGCTCTCCAGTCGGGTCTGGCAGCGACGCAAGGTCCAGGCGTAGGCGCCAAATTCACGTCCCACCGTTGTCGGCACGGCGTCCTGTAAATGGGTGCGGCCCGTTTTGATGGTCTCTTTTTCGCGCTTGGCAATGGTTTCATAGGCGGCGGCCATGCCCGCCAAGGCTTGGCTCAGGCGCGGTAACTTGGTCAGGGCCGCCAGACGAATCGCCGTCGGGATAGTATCGTTTGTGCTTTGCCCCATGTTTACATGGTCGTTGGGGTTGATGGGGTCGTATTGTCCTTTGCTGCCGCCCAGGGCCGCATTGGCCAGGTTGGCAATGACCTCGTTGGTATTCATATTGTGGCTGGTGCCGGCGCCGGCCTGAAAGCGATCCACCACAAAGTGTTGCAGGTATTCGCCGTTGAGTATGGCTTCGGCGGCATCGCAAATAGCCCCGGCGTACTTATCGTCCAGCCAACCGGCTTGCTGGTTGGCGCGGGCGGCCGCCTGCTTGATACGGACATGGGCCTTCACAAAATCCATGTCAGGTTGGCGACCGGAAATCGGGAAATTATCGACTGCACGCGCCGTCTGTATCCCGTACCAGGCGGATTCGGGAACGGGATATTCTCCCAGGCTATCCTTTTCTGTACGGAATCTTTTTGTCATCTTGTGCTCCAAGCTGTGAGCCCGGAATTATAGGAAGGTTAAACCAGGAATGCATCCGTAGCCAACGGCAATCTTGGTCAGTACAGGAGAATAATTATGTTGCTGAAGAAAACAGGAATATTGATATTGGCGATATTGTTGTCGTGGCCGGCCTGGGCCGGTGCGCCGGACATTATGCTCAAGGGGTTTGATGGCCAAGACCGCAATGTCAATGAGATCATCGGCAAGGGCAAGTGGGTAGTGGCCGTGGTTTGGGCCCATGACTGCCATATTTGTAATGCGGAAATCAACGAGATGGTCAAGCTGCACAGGGACCACAAGGATAAAGATCTGGTGGTGCTGGGTATTTCAGTAGACGGTTATGGCAAAAGAAAGCTGGCGAAAGGTTTTGTGGATAAACACAATTTGAATTTTACCAATCTTATCGCCGAGCCGGATCAGGCCGTGATGATGAAGTTTGGCGCCGGGCCCTTTGTTGGCACGCCGACGTATTATGTCTATTCCCCTGAGGGTGAGATCATGGCCAAGAACGTCGGTCCGGTATCACAGGAAGATATAGAATCCTTTCTCAACGATCAGGCAGCCGCGAGAGCCAAATAGCGCCAAAGACCCGGGTTTACCGCACCACTGTTGCTATAGCATCTTGTTCCACCAGCTCAAAGACGTTGATTCAGACCCCGCCGCAGGGCCGTGGCTGGCGTGGGTCTTGAGGTGAAACACTTCAATCGCCCATATGAAAGGCCCGCCCGCCGGGCAAGGATGCGTTGGCCGGGGTTGCAAGAACTCGAACCTGAGCCTGTGATCACGGGGCACTGGAGTCCAGTTGCGGACAAATACGTGGTCGTCGTTATTTCCCTGTTTTATATGCCGAAGCAGGCAAGTATTATCAGCGGGGACTCGCCGAGCGGCTTTCCGCGAATGTCATCTATCCAGCGCGACCGCCAGGGACGACATGTATGGAGGGCCAGTGTGATGTACTGATATTACTACCCTGTCAGTTTGCCGCGGGGGGAGAGTTTAATTTAACGGTGTGGCGAGATGCACCGGACGGATAAACGAGGGTTCGGGTATGAAAACGAGACTGATGTGTTACCACATGGGCAGCATTTATTTCTTTCCCGTATTGATATTCGTGTTGGCTCTGGGCATTGCTCAGCCAATTGTTGCTGCCGAAGAAATCCGCGATCCTATTGAGTACTTCTTCCATCAGGGTTTCGGCGATCTCCCCGACGAACTGGCCACCGCCAAGGAAGAAGGCAAGATCGGTTTGTTCGTCATGTTCGGCAATGATGAATGCCCCTGGTGCGCCAAGATGAAGGCCGGTGTCTTCAACCAAGTACGGGTCCAGGATTACTACAGAAAATATTTTCGCATCCTGGAAATCGATACCGAGGGCGACACAGCTGTCATAGATTTTGATGGCAAAGAAATGGCACAGAAGGATTTTGCTTTCAAATACAATCGCGTACGTGCGACACCCGTGTTTATTTTCTACGATCTCGATGGCAAGAAACTGACCCGGTATACCGGCGCCACACGCGATGTCGATGAATTTATGTGGTTGGGTCAGTATGTCGTGCAAGGCCATTACAAGAACAAGCGCTTTACTGTTTACAAACGCGAACAACAGGCCAAAACAAGAAAATAATCCAGACGCTATAATGCTGCGATGAATGTCAGGCGCATAGTAACACTTGGTCTAATCATCGCCTTGATGAGTGCGGGGGGTGTCATGGCGGTAGGGCCTGGCAGTGAAATAACAACACAAGCCCTGCCGGCAACCTTAACACTGGCGGAGGCGTTACGCAGGGTGGATGCACACCATCCTGTCCTGCAATCCAAAAGCGCGCAAGAACAGGGCGCGCAAGCCCGGCTTGATCGTGTGCGTGCGCGATCAGGTTTTCAGGCCGATATCAACCTGACTTTATCTGCTGTCGATCTTATTAATAGTGGAGATGCCGGTGATGGTTTTGTCAATGACAGCTATGGCCGGCTGGTAGTGCGCAAACGTCTTTATGATTTTGGTCGCAGCCGGGCAAAGGAAGATGCCGCGTCACAAAGTCTGGCAGCGCGACAGATAGACTTGATGAACGCACCTGAGCTGCTGCAAGTAGAAATCATGCGGGCGTTCTTTAATGTTGTCCTGGCCGATATGCGTTATGCCACCGATAACGAGGACATGGCATACAAATATGTGCGCTTCGATAAAATTCGCGAGCGTCAGAAACTGGGCATGGTGTCCGATGTCGAGGTATTGGAACTCGAAAGCATTTATCAGGATTCGTTCCTGCGTCGTAATCGTAGCCAATTGCAACAAAGCAGTGCCCGCAGCCGCCTGGCAATTTTGCTGAATCGTCCCGCCGAGTTACCGCATCGGGTGGTGCGTCCACGGTTGAATGTCGAGAAACACGCATTGCCGGATTACAAGACGGCGCTGGATAAGGTACTAAAAACCAATCCTCGTTTACGAGCCCTGGCATTGGACGTTAAGGCGGCCAAGGCGAAAATCAACGCCATGCAAGCGGATTGGCGACCGATACTGGAGGCCGAGGTTTCCAGTTCGGCATATGAGCGTGAGGTAGGCTCACGCAACAGCGCCGAGGCCATGTTGCGCTTGCGCATGCCGCTGTATCAGGGCGGGGGTGTGAAAGCGGCCTTGAAAGAAGCCATGTCGGAACTGCACATCGCCGAGGCCGAGTACCGCAAGCTCGAACTGGACTTGCATCAATCGGCGCTGGATTTGGTGCAAACACTGGAGGCGCTCAAAATCGAGCGCCATGCCGCACGGGTACGGCTGGACTATCGAGACATGAAGCTCGATCAGAACCGCGCCCTGTATGAAATGGAGGTGCAAACTACGTTGGGCGATTCCATGGTGTTGGTGACGGATGCGCAATGGCAGGCCGCGCGCGCCGAATTTGAAACACTTGTGACTTGGGCAAAACTGGATGCCTTGCAAGGCAAGGGCATAGATTTGAACGAATGGAAGGCAGGACCATGAAATACAAATTAATGATGCAGGCCTTGTTATTGAGTGTGCTGGGTTCTTGTTATGTTGGCGCCATGGCCGATACGTTTGATGCCCGTGTCAGTTGGGCGCGCAAGGTGGCATTGGGCCTGCCGGTGTCTGGCGTTGTCAGCCACACCAGGGCGCAGGTCGGTGGGCGCGTTAAACAAGGGGAGGAACTGCTGGCGTTGGAAGATACACTCTTCAAGGCGGAACTGAATCAGGCGCTGGCCGCGATAGCGAGACAAAAAATCAATTTAAAGGCCGCCCGGCGTGACCTTGCCCAGGCGCAGGAACTGTATGATCGCATTGTCTTGTCTACCGTGGCGCTGGAAGAGGCCAAGGAGAAAGTGGCGAGGGTGGAAGCGGACCTGCGCAGTGCGCGGGCGCAGAAGTCCAAGGCACTATATCGTTTATCGCGTAGTCGCATTGTTGCTCCGTTCGATGCCTGGGTCCTGGCGCGCCATATCGCGGCCGGCCAAACCGTGGTCAGCGAACTGGAAGCCAGGACGCTCATCGAGTTGGCCGCGGTCGGTGAATACCTCGCCCGCTTTGAAGCAACGGCTGATGATTTGAAACAAATACAACTGGGTCAGACGGTCAGCGTGCGCGCCGAGGGCGCCAGCGTTAACGGCGCCATCGCCTCCATTTCACTTGAACCTGTCAAGGGAGCGGCAGGCCATGCGCCCATGTATGCCGTCACCGTACAATTTTCGTTCGACGATAAACTGCTGCGGGCCGGCCAGACAGTTAGCGTAGAAACCTCCTGAAACCAAAGTGAGCACGGACGCCGGCATCACACTCTGCAAACATTTCCTGGTCTCTGGTCGGGTGCAGGGTGTGTTTTACCGTGCCACTACACAAGAAATTGCACAACGATTGGGCCTCACCGGATGGGTCAGAAACCTCGGTGACGGTCGCGTGGAACTCGTCGCCTGCGGTAGCCATGATCAATTAGCCGAATTAGAGGCCTGGCTTTGGCAAGGCCCGGCCTATGCCAGCGTCGAGGAAGTGCAGGCGCAGGAAGTGACCACGGAACCTTGCACAGGATTTGACGTACGATTTTAACAACTCGGGAGGGCTGGATATGTATTTTGGGGGTCACTCCACCCATGACTGGATGTATACAGTGTATTCCAATATATAAGCTATGGCTTCATAATTAACTGTTAGATAGAGAGCCTTAACAATCCCATCCAGAAAGTCCCGAAAGCATCGTGATTATTGCAGCATAAAATACGCTCTCCTTTTTCAGGCCTATGATGGGGTCCGTTGTGTATTCAGAAACGGTTGTTAATGGTGACCGCTTCCATCGGTAATTGCCCCGCGCGGGGCCACGGTTCGCGGAGACCCTTGCCGATTGCAACAAACATTGCGATGGCATGCTCTTTTGGAAGGTTGATCAGCTTGCCCACGGCATCGAAATCGAAACCATCCATAGGGCATGAATCGTAACCCATGCTCTTGGCTGCCAACATCAGCGTTTGTGCCGCGATACCGCAAGAGCGCATTGCCTCGTCGCGCTGGACTTGATCCCGACCGCGATAGTAGCTGTCGATGGCGGGTACAACAAAATCAATGACTTCAGCCGGAGCATTACGCCAATAACGATCCGGCTCCTTTTCCCACGACTTGAGGTCAGCACACAGAATGATGAGCAAGGAAGCCTCTGTGACTTGTGCCTGATCTCCGGCAGCGGCGCGAATCTGACGGCGAAGTGTTGAGTCACGTACTACGACAAAGCGCCAATTCTGAATATTGAATGCTGTCGGAGACAGCATCGCGAGAGAAATCAGCTCATCGATTTCCGTCTCCGGCATTTTATGGTGAGGGTCAAACTCTTTAATCGCGCGCCGTGCTCTGATAGCGGTATTTACGTCCATTATTTTTCTCCCAAAATGCATTTGTGCTAGATAAACGACACGATGGATGTTATAAAATCAGAAGCATTTATATAAGTACGCACATTTTTGTCTTGTAGTATCACTTTGTATACCATGGTGGCAAGTATGAGGAATAAGCAGTGTGATGGCAGTTTCCGTTGCCCAGTCGAGGCATGTCTAGAGGTTATCGGGGGTAAGTGGAAAGGAGTGATCCTGTTTCATTTACTAGGTGGTACAAAAAGATTCAACGCGTTACGCCGTCTGTTGCCCGGTGTGACACAGCGAATGCTCACCCGGCAGTTGCGCGAGTTGGAGGCCGATCAGATCGTCGTGCGAACTGTATACCCTGAAGTGCCACCAAAGGTGGAATATTCACTCAGTGAGTTCGGTAAGACACTGGAACCCATATTAAGGGTGCTTCAGAAATGGGGGGCGGAATATCTCGATCAAATCACTGCGATCAGACGGTCCAGTGCACAACCGATCGCTTC
Source organism: Gammaproteobacteria bacterium (assembly GCA_036986275.1). Lineage (GTDB taxonomy): Bacteria > Pseudomonadota > Gammaproteobacteria > Acidiferrobacterales > SZUA-150 > BTRG01. The sequence goes on from BTRG01000012.1 coordinate 9,492, forward strand.
AGACGATGTTTGTACCTCGCGCGGCTGAGTATTGTGTTGTAGCAAAGTCAAAGGATATGGACATGCACCGATTGAAAGATTACAGTTGTGATCAGATCAAGATGATCCCCATCTCTTTAATGATTGGCAGATTCTCCCCGATATCTTTAATCCCTTGGGGTTCTATTCCCCGCCGCTTGCGGCGTAATATTGTAAAGTGAGCGAATATATATTGGCGATGTTCTGAGAATCTAGCACCAAATACCCCGTCAGCTTGCTGCGGGGTTGTTTATTATCTTCCTGCCCGATCCTCAGGTAAGTTTACACCGTATCTGTATTTCAATAACTGTACATAAAGCTTGCGCTGACTATAGAACTTTTCCACTCGAGTTTGTCGCTCTTTCCCTCTATGCGCTGATAACCCAGGTTCAAAGAGGTATGCCTGCCGAGGGCGTAACTTGCATTCAAGGAGAGCACATTGGCACTACCCTCTAACTTATATATAAGCCCACCAAACACATTATCTGATGTCGTGGCGAGCACATCCTCCGCATCCCAGACTATGTCAAATTTATCTAATGCGCATGTAGAAATAAAATCACCACGCCGGTATGAATAACTTGCTGTAATTAATACATCATTCGTAACAAGATAATTGCCTATAAACGAAAGTGTCTGACTTTTTAGGTCGTAAACGTCTGTATCAATGTCAAGCATAGTGTTTTTCATAGTCATTTCGCCATCTTTTCCATCGCGGACATCATAATCATAGTCAATCCGCACATTGAGCCTTGGCGTAAATCGTTTATCCACATTCAAGCCAATATTATATATGCTGCTGTCCCTTGCATTATCCCTGACATTCTTGGTTGTCGCCGAAGCGTGTGCATTCAGCCGAGGGACATTAGGTCCTATACCCAGCTTATGCCATATGGCAAGCATCAGCCCCGCGGAGTAATAATTAAGCAGCTCGAATTCCTTATGCACACCGGCTTCGAAATCGGTCGTGAAACGCAGACGCGTGTAGTCCGTCAATTGGTAATAACGGCCAAGGGAAACAAAAGGAGTGGCTGCGGTGTCACTTTCTTTTTCATCCCTGAAAAACGTTTGGTTGATGTTATCGTTATTGGCGATTCTGACTTTGGTATCGGCGATCCATTCCACCCATTCGGCAGCCACCGGGTGCGGCCAGACCAATAACCCAGAAAAAAACATGACCGTTGTCCAGAACACTGTGCGTGCCAACAAACAGGATATCGCTGGGTGATCACCATAAACGAACCAGCCTGGGACTCGGCGAGGGAAAGATTGTGACATCGGTTCCTCCTTGTGTGTCGGCTTTTTGAGGAAAGCCTACTGCTTGTTTTTGTTTTTTCCCGTGCACAACATGTAAAAATGGCGTATGTGTGTTGCACTCAGGGCCTGTGTCCTGGCCCACATTTCCATACACTTTATTGGATATATAAGAGAATATTAAATTATACGTACTTATTTTAGGGTAGAATAACATACAGCCAGCTTAAAAAAAGCAAAGCTGGCTGTCCGGCGTTGGAATCTGTACATTGGATATTTCTTGGGATTTGATTTAGATCATTTCCAGGATGTGTAGATTTTGCTTTTGTTCTGCCGGACATTTTCTGCTCTAAAACTACGATTAGCAAAATAGCCATATCACACTGAATTATCACGGATTTCTATGCGCCCACATCCCGTATTAAAAGAATATTACAGCGATGAATCCGCGCGCGAAGCGCGTATAAAACGCCTGTTTAATGACACAGCCAGGCACTATGACTGGATCAACAAGGTAATGAGTTTTGGCAGGGGGGAAATATATCGTAAAGAGGCTTTGCAGCGTGCGGGGCTGGAATCAGGGCAGTCTGTACTGGATATTGGTTGCGGGACCGGTGTGCTTGCGCGTAATGAGATAGATATTGTAGGCCCCAGCGGGTTCGTGATAGGGATTGATCCCAGCGTGGGTATGCTAAAACAGGCTGTTAATCGTGGTGTAAACCATGTTGCATTGGGGCGTGGCGAAAGTCTGCCGCTTTGTAGTGAAAGTGTGGATTTTATCAGCATGGGTTACGCATTAAGACATGTGGCAGACCTGAAGAACACTTTCACAGAGTATTTTCGTGTACTCAAACCTGGTGGGACCTTGTTATTGCTTGAAATGGTTCTGCCTAAATCACGTTTGATGTATGTGCTCTTCAAGATTTATTTGCGTTATCTCATACCGTTAATAGTACGCTTGCGTTCGGGAGATAAGGAAACGCAATTAATGATGAGCTATTTCTGGGACACCATGGCCGAGTGTGTTCCTCATCAATCAATCATTGATGGGCTTGAAAGAAGTGGTTTTACACAAGTGAAAAGAAATGTAATCCATGGCATTTTCGGTGAGTTTATTGCAATAAAAGATGCTTAGTTGTGAATGGTGCCACGTGTAAGGATTTTTCTGGAGTTTTATAAATGACACCACTGGAAGAGGAAATAGCGGAACTCATTATCAATAATCTTAATTTGGAAGATGTTGCGGTAAATGATATCGAACCGGAAGCAGCGTTATTTCGCGAGGGTCTTGGCCTGGATTCGATTGATGGTTTGGAATTGTCGCTGGCCATTTCACAACGATATGGGTTTCAAATAAAATCTGATGAACTGAACAACCAACAAATATTTTCTTCTTTACGTGCCTTGGCAAAGCATATCGAGGTAAGCCGAATCAGATGAAGCCTAAGCAATGCCTGTATTGATGACTTTAATCTTGTGTTCTTATCCGCTCATTGTTCACCTTAGTGTATATTTTGGGCACGTGGTATGGGCAGCTTATTTTCTAGCAACGTTTTTTGCATTGCCTCTTCCATATTATTTGATACGATGGCGTCGACCGAACTGGCTAATTGTGTTGTCGACTACGTATTCTATATTGATATTCTGGTTGGCCGGTACTCAGGCAGAGACTCTACTATTTGCCCAGCCCATTATTATAAATTCATTAATCTTTTTAATCTTTATATCCTCACTATTTGGAAATTCAGGGTCATTAATCGGTCGTTTTGCCAAGATCATAAAACCTGATGCATCTAACGAGATTATGGAATATTGCCGCTGGGTGACATGGGCATGGGCGCTCTTTTTTCTTGTGATGGCGGTCCTATCGTGGTTTCTGTCAGCCTATGCATCAATTGAAGCCTGGTCATGGTTTACCAATGTGCTGACCTATATTCTGGTAGGCCTAATGTTCATTGTAGAGTACATCGTAAGAAAAATATTGATGAAAGACTTTATTGATCGCAGTTTTATTCAATTTATTCGTGATTTGCGACAAGTTGATTATCGGCAAGTCGCCCGGCAGTGGTGGTTATAAATTCATACCATATGTAACCATCCCCCGGATTTGCCGGGGGATGGTTACTCGGAATATTGACCCTTAGTAGTCATTTGTACTTAACGGGATAGAAACGTTTGAGTTAAAGGGATGCATGTTTTTTGCATGGTTCTGGCAGGGTCGAAAGCTATCTGAATCGGATCATTTATCTCTGGAGTTAATAAAAGTCCCATCAACAGGTAACGTGATGTCTACCCTGAAGCCACCCAGAGTTTTTGAAATGCTGAATGAAAGGGTTCCCCTGTATTCCCTGACCATATCGGAGGCGATGCCCAGGCCAAAGCCATAGCCTTGTTTTGTTTCATCCAGGCGTATACCGCGCTTGTCGAGTTGCTGGAACTTGCTGGGATCGGCTCCGGGGCCATCGTCTTCTATGCAGATAGTGAGTTCGGTATTCATAGTTATCGTGATGTCTACTCTTTGATTGGCCCATTTATAGGCGTTGTCCAGCAGATTGCCTAATAACTCCAGCATATCTTCCCGATCTATGGGGTAGTGGACTTCTTCTGCTACATTGACCTGCGTGGCGATGGATTTCTCGCTGTGCATCAAGTCGAGCGTCTCGATCAGTGCAGGCAAATCTTGCGAAAAGGAAAAGCGAGCACCGCTGTGACTATGACCGGCAAGGCGGGCGCGCTTAAGAATGCGGTCGCTGAGCTGGCTGATCTCCTTAACCTGCCTGACCAGTCCTTCATTCAAGTCGGTGGGCAAGGCATTCCGGCTTTTATCTAATAGTTGTTGAATGATAGTTAAGGGTCTTTTAATGGCATGGGCCAGGTCACCGAGGGCGTCGCGGGAACGACGCAGACGCTGATCCATGACGTCAAGTAAATGATTGATCTCGTTAACCAGAGGGCGCAATTCAGCAGGAGTATTTGCGTTAAGTTGACTGGTTTCACCCTGTTGCAGGGATTGTAATTCATCGCGGATATGTGAAAGTGATTTCAGGCTATGACGAAGAATGAGAGCTTGCAGCACTACCAACAGTAACAGCATCACGATGGCAGTGATGGCAAAGCGAATCTGGAATTGCCTGATATTTCGTTTTACCGGATTGAGATCCTCTGCCATAGTCACTGATAACGTATAGCCCTGCTTGATGAAACCATTGCTGCTGACCAGCAGTAACTGATTATCCGGCCCATCCTGATAGTTACTAATCTGGTCGCCTGCCCTAACAAGGACACTGCTCAACTGCCGGTCCCACAACGAACGCGAGCTTAGTGTCTGGTTGCCGGATGCAATAAAATAGTAATGGCCGGAAAACGGTTTGCTGTAAATAGGATCGATGGTCGATTCATCCAGCCTGAAGGTGCCAACCTTATCGAAGTAGATCGTGCTGAGGAGCATTTCCGCATCATGCCGCAGGCGAGAGGCAATATACTCTTCTGCAAGATATTGGATACTAAAACTGACCAGGAACCACAGCGCCGTAAATATTGCAACAAGACTAAGTGTCAGGCCGGAACCAAGCTTTGATTGTAAAGACCGCATCAGCTGTCCTTGAACACATAGCCCTGGCCGCGCCGTGTCTCGATGCGGTCGCTGCCCAGCAACCGGCGCAAACGCCTGATATAGACCTCGATAACATTACTGTCTTTGTCAGAGTACAGGTCGTATATGTGGTCAGTAAGTTCTGATTTGGATAGTATCCTGCCTGGGTGTAATAACAAATAACGCAATAGCCGAAACTCGGTACCCGTAAGTTTATGGGTTTGCCCATCTGTAGTGGTGACGGTTTGACGCTCTTCATCCAGCACCAGATCGCAAACCCTCAGCGTGCCGCCTGGTTGCTGGCTCGTCCGATGTAGCAGTGCTGTCAGTCTGGCCAGAAGTTCTTCTACATGAAACGGTTTTCCCAGATAGTCGTCGGCACCCACCTTGAAGCCCTCCACCCGCTCATGCCAGGCATTGCGGGCGGTGAGTACGATCACAGGCAGCGTGTTGCCTTTGTCACGCCAGTTATTAAGTACTTCGATGCCGTTACGCCCGGGTAGCCCCAGGTCGAGCACGGCAACATCATAGATCGCTTCGTTGCCTAGATATTCCGCATCAATGCCATTGTCAGCTACATCAACTGCATAGCCTGCTGCCTGCAGATCCTTTTTGAGTATTGCAACCAGATCCAGATCATCTTCAGCTAATAGCAAGCGCATGTTTAGTTGTCCACTTTGTTGCGCAGGACATCACCCGTCTTGGCATCAATATAAACTTCACGGACGGCACCATCATCCCCCAGTATTTCCACTTCGTAGACAATGTGGTTGGGCTTTCTTTTGAACTCTACTTCAAGAATTTTTCCAGGATAGCGAGACCGTAGCTTCTCTAATATGACTTCCAGTGACAAGATATCACCAGAGTTAAGCAACCGCCTGGCTTCATCATGGTCCCCTTCTGCCTGAGCAATGAGCACCTGGCCCGGCAGGACAATGATAATCAGTATGCGAAGCAGGAAGACTGATAATAGCCTCATAGATCAAGTATACCTGTGTTCGCCTAATCGTCCCATTGCCCATAACCGGGTATAAATATATCACGTTCCCTGAATGACGCTTGTTCCGCCTTGCGGTGACAGGCATTACAGTAGCTGAAGCTGTTTACCTCCTTATTTCCAGTGACCACACGTACCGGAATTTCATCATGCTCGTGTTTGAAATAGGGTGTTTGAGAAATGCGAATGGGGATATCACCCTGATCATTTAATGACGCGAATCGACGTGAGCGGCGATAGTTTGATTTATCTGCGCTGTTGGACATAAGAAAGTCAGTGATGGCCTTATGCGTCATGGTATCCAGCTCTGCATTGTCACCAAAATGATCTTCAAGACCGGACATGATTATTTTCCATGATTTGGCAGGCAACAATCCAGGTGGATAGGCCATGTGACAATCACCACATTCGTCTTTATAGACAGGATTGGGTACCAGCGCTACATCGGTAGAGCGACGACCATATTGCGCCCAATATTCATCATCATCACTCCAGACAATGGGGACGATCACCAGACCCAGAACGAGAATCATGCTTGCTACTATAAGTGCGCTTTTCATGACTGACCTCTTCGTTACTTCATTGTTGCTTGATGTAAGCCAACAGGTTGGCTTTTTCGTATGGCGTGCATTCGCGGCCAAGCGTCCATTTACAATTACGCTTGAACCACTTTCTGATCTCTCGAATGCTGCTTAAGCGATCGGGATTAACCGAAGGTGCCATGGGGTCAATAACTTTTTTAGTCTTAATGTGCTTACCTTCCTGTTTCAACTTATTAGTATGGCATGAGGTGCAGCTGCGTTCGGGAAACCTTTCATCTCCCTCGATAGTTTTGGACCACAGCAATCTACCCTCTTTGACGTCAGGGTTGTTTGCACCTTGGGCAGCGTACTCGTTTAACAGTTTGGTGACGGCTGGGGAATCTGCCAGTGCAATACTTGTAGATAGATAAGCAAATGCTATTATCAGTACATAATGTATTTTCATACATATCTCCTGTTGACTCGACTGTGTTCTTTGCGGGCTTGAAACCGGTAATCATGGCGGAAACCAGGTTCTCTTTATGAATAAGGCTTTCAACAATCACACCGAGCACATGGAACAGCACAAGCAGCAGTGTGAAGTTGGCAAAGAATTCATGTAACTCTTCAGCAGCCTCGCCCCAGGCACTTTGGGTACCGGTAAACCAGTGGGCAAGCGGCCCCGCATGATCTTCGGCGCCATAAACGACCAAGCCGGTAAAACTCGTGATCAATAAGCTGATCATTAGTAAAATCACCATGGCGCCACCGGCGGGATTGTGGCCAAGGTAGCGCTTTGCTTTGAATATTGCCGTATCTTTTAAAAACTGTATGATGGTTTTTGGACGGTAGATGAAGTCACAAAAACGCGCATATTTGGTGCCAATAAAGCCCCAGAAAATGCGTACCATTAACAGGCCCAGAATGAGATAACCCGCCCAACTGTGCAGTGTGAGAAAGTCCTCCCCGCTGATAAAGGCAATCGTGAAAGCGGCTACCAGCGCCCAGTGGAATATGCGCACCAGTGGATCCCATACCTTGACCGTGGCTGTCTTTTTCATAGTATCCCACCCATTGGTTAGACTTGCCTGGAACGATATCAGCAAAAGCTGAAACCAAGCTGAATAGCTGACCGGATGGGTGGCTTCAGAAGCCCGTGGAATCTTCTAACGAAGCTTCATTCAGCACTTGCTCGCTTCGCTCACATCACGAAGCTTGTTCTGGTTATACTTGATGCTTATCCAGCATGTGCAGCCGGTGTTGCATAAAGCATCGTAATCCGGTAGAGGAGTCTACAGCTATCATTTCTGCATATTTTAAGTTGACTGACTTATGACAATAAGCATTGTCAAACACTTATTGACGACGTTATCTGCACCAATGGCGTTGGTCATTGTAATTAGTGTTTGCAGTGTCGATGTCGCCAGCGCCATCGAGCGTCGCCGTGATCAGTTTCTGGATACCCAGGGCTATTATGTTTTTATCGCTCCCTATAGCCTGCCCGGCATCGGTAGCGGTGTCGGCCTGGTGGGGGCGGTGTCTAACATCGCCAACAGCTATACGGATTTCTATGCCTATGCCCTGGGTGGCGATATAGAAGGGGGTGGTTTTGCACTCTCCGATGTACACTTGATCTCTAAAAGACTGGTATTTGATCTTATCGGGTCCAACTTCAGCAAATTATTCCTGCAAAATTATAATACACGTGGCATAGGTGGCGACAAGGATGATTACACCTTGTTGGAACTGGATAATAACGAATTCCTGGGTGCACGCCTGACAGGTATTTTTTATGATCGTATGCTGGAGTTTTATACCATGGGCTATGATGGTAATTGGCATATCTCCGCGTTGCATGATTCCGAAGGTGATCTGATACAGACCCTGGATGACAGTGATGATATTGATTACGGGGCATTCATCCTGGGCGCGCGTGTGGATTATACCGATGATTATCAAAACCCGCGTGTGGGTATACGTCTGGATGTGAATGCAAACAAGGCACGGGACCGGGAGGACCACAGTCCGGATCAATATAGGTTGCAATACAACCTGACGGGGTATATCCCGTTTCGGCGCTGGGATACGCTGGTATTGAATTATTTTCAGGCCGATGCCGTGGTGCAGTCGGAGGGTGAGACCGATCCGGCGCAGGTGGCGCAGATATTTGCTTTTGATTGCACCCAGGGCACAACGGCGCAACAGGCCGATTGCAATAATTTGGTCGATACCATCGTCAGCGCTAACCGTTATGGCACTGCCGGCGGTCTGGGCGGCACCAGCCGGTTGCGTGCTTATCCACAGAATCGCTTTAATGGTGCGCATGTACGCTTTGCCGCGGTCGAGTATCGCTGGAACATTACCGATGAATCGACACCGTTTAATATCCTCATTGCCAAGGACATACGCACCTCTATCCAGATGGCGGTATTTTATGAAATCGGCGCGGTGGCGGACCGGAGCAGTCAGCTCTATGATAAAACACGCTCCAACGTTGGTGTCGGTGCACGCATGGTGACCGAGGGGGGTTTTGTGATTCGTGCCGATATCGCCACCGGCAATGAAGGCCCGGGTGTGTCGATTATTATCGGCTATCCCTGGGAGTCGTTTTAGCAACTCAGTAATAGGAACAATAAGCATGAGTATTCAGCGGCACTACCAGATTATGGCGAAATATAACCAATGGATGAACCGGGCCTTGTATGATGTCTGCGCGAGTATTCCTGACGAAAATAGGAAGAAGGATATGGGGGCGTTCTTCCGATCTATACATGGCACGCTCAATCATGTTCTCTGGGGAGACCGTATCTGGCTGAGCAGGTTTACCCATCAACCAATCGAGTTACCCAGGATAGGTGTGAATGTGTACGAGGACTTCGATGAACTTAAGGTAGAACGGCGAAAGACCGATGCCGTGATTCTGGAATGGGTGGAGGGATTACCCGAAGCGTGGTTGCAGGCGTTTTTTTCATTTACCAGCACCACTGACAAGAAAACCCGCCGCGCTCCGGCCTACCTGTTTGTGAGTCATATGTTTAATCACCAGACCCATCATCGTGGTCAAATCACAACCTTGGTCAAGCAACTGGGTTATGAGCCACCCGTAACAGACATTCCCTGGATGCCGGGTATGATAGAGGTATTATAGGTGAGGAGGGGGGGATATTACTGGCTATACCAACGTTTGTTGTAGGCCTGATATACCTTATTGGGATATTTCCAGCGACCCAGGCTGCCGTTATAACGTCCCAGTGCACGGGTCAGGTTACCTTTCTCTTTATCCAGGTAGTATTTCAAAATAGTACAGCCATAGCGCAGGTTGGTGGCGACACGAAACAGACTGTCTTCCGGACGACCAATTTCTTTTAGCCAGAAGGGCATGACTTGCATTAGACCGTGGGCGCCGGCGCGGGACACGGCATAGGGCTGGAAATTGCTCTCGACTTCTATCAGTGCCAGGATCAATTCCGGTTTCAGTTGTACCCGTTTGGCTTCCAGATGTACGTGTTTCAACAACTCTATGCGCTGCTTGGCATCGGGAACTTTGTTAGTCAGACGGCGGGACATGTCCGTTAACCAGACCTCGGCAGCGAACTGATCGGTAAAGCTGCCTGCCTCTGATGCCGCCCGTTTTAACAATGTGCGCAGTTCCGGATCGACAGCGGAATGATCAGTCTCAGTGGCCCACAACATTGGTGTCATACCTAGCAGGGCAACAAATAGCCAATGATGGACGCTGTTCAGCATACGGATTACTCTCGAGGTCTTTATATATTAAGTGTTGATCACAGAGCGTAGTTTGTCCACTACCTGATCCAGTGGCCACTCTTCGGTTTCCGACGCACGACGCGCTTTGTATTCGACGACACTATTCTTCAGACCCCGCTCACCGACGACGAGTCGATGCGGGATACCGATCAGGTCCATATTGGAGAACATGACGCCCGGTCTTTCATTGCGATCATCCAGCAAGACATCCACACCGCTCGATTTGAGTGTGTCGTAGAGTTTCTCGACTTCCCTGGCTACGTTTGCTGATTTATGCAGTCCAATAGGCACGATACAGACCTGGAAGGGGGCAATGGCGTCAGGCCAGACGATGCCCTTGTCGTCATGATTTTGTTCTATGGACGCGGCGACGATGCGGGATATGCCTATGCCATAACAACCCATAACCATGATGACGCTGTTACCGGATTCGTCCAGGCAGGTGGCCTTCATGGCCTCACTGTATTTATCGCCTAACTGGAAGATATGCCCGACTTCTATACCGCGCTTGATTTCCAGGTTACCGCTGCATTCACTGCCTGCCGGTTGCGGGTGTGGACAGGGATCGCCGGCCACCACATTGCGCAGGTCGGCCACTTGTGGTTCGTGCACATCCCGCTGCCAGTTAACATTGATCAGGTGCTTGCCGTTTTCATTGGCGCCACAGACAAAATTGACCAGGCGTGCAGCGCTCTCATCGGCAATAACAGGAAGGTCCAGGCCCTTGGGTCCTATAGAGCCGGGTTCACAGCCGGCGGCAGCTTCCACTTCACCCGGGGTGATTAGTTCCAGTGGCTTGGCCACCTCCGGCAGTCTTTCCGCCTTGATGATATTCAACTCATGGTCGCCACGCAGGATCAGGGCAATGGCGCCACCCACACCCTTGACCAACAAGGTCTTGACCATGGTTTCCGGTGCAATCTTCAGAAAGTGACTGACTTCCTCGATACTGTGTTGGCCGGGGGTGGCGACCTCCTTTATAACTTTAAGATCGTTGCCACGCTTGCCTACCGGGGGCAGGGCCGGTGCCTGCTCCACATTGGCCGCATAATCACATTTATTACAGATAGCGATGGCATCTTCACCAGAATCCGCCAGTACATGAAATTCTTCCGAGCCGCTGCCACCGATGGCGCCGGAGTCGGCGGCCACCGGGCGGAAGGCCAGGCCCAGCCGGGTAAAGATACGCGAATAGGTATCACGCATTTCGTTAAAGGTCTTCTGTAACGAATCGGTATCCAGGTGGAAGGAATAGGCATCTTTCATCAGGAATTCACGCGCCCGCATGACACCAAAGCGCGGGCGGATTTCATCGCGGAATTTGGTTTGAATCTGGTAAAAATTCGCGGGCAGCTGGCGGTAGCTTTTGATCTCGCGGCGGATCAGGTCGGTGATGATTTCCTCGTGCGTGGGGCCGAAGGCAAACTCACGCTGGTGTCTGTCCTGAAAGCGCAGCAGCTCCGGGCCGTACTGTTCCCAGCGACCAGATTCCAGCCACAGTTCGGCCGGTTGCACGGCCGGCATCAAGACTTCCTGGGCGCCGGTGGCATCCATTTCCTCGCGCACGATGGCTTCGACCTTGCGCAATACCCTCAGACCCAGCGGCAGCCAGGTATAGAGCCCGGCGGCCAGTTTACGAATCATGCCCGCCCGCAGCATGAGTTGATGACTAACAACCTCGGCGTCGGCCGGGGTTTCCTTTACAGTGGCGAGTAAAAGCCGTGATACGCGCATGCAGACCTCGTTCTTATTCATGGATGGCTGTCGTTGGCCGCGACCGCTATTATGCCCGAATGTAGGCTTGCCGTTGAGACCTGATCGAGGATTCAAACCAGAGGATGACGTCTGTTGTGAAACAGGTCCTTGATCCATGGCAAATCTATTATGAATACTGGAAAGGATTGCAAATCAGTAGGCAGACACATAAGGATAAAACCATGGCTGAGAACATCACGGAAACAAGTGGGCTGGACCTGCAATTGCACCAGTTGGCGGATGGTTGTCTGGCCGATAGGCATGAGGCACCGCTGCTGGAGCGATTGCGAAATAATGATACCCTGCGTACGCGGCTCAACGATATCATCCTGACCAAGAATCTGGCGCGCGCGGCATATAATTACATTGCGCCAGGAACATCAACCGTCAGCATACTGTGCTTCGCGTAGCCTCTATATATGATGTAAGCAAAACGGCCTCCGATGGAGGCCGTAGGAAATTATTGGTAACACAGGGGTTTAGTATTCCGCTTTGGCGGTCAGGGTGCGGGCGACTTCCTCTTTCATGGCCTCAGCCTCTGCCATCTGTAACAACCTGGATTTGATGCGCACAATCTGTAGTTGTGCCAATGAATGACCCTCATCAGAGGCTATTCGGTACCAGCTGTAAGCGCGGACATCGTCCTGATCGACACCTTTGCCGGTTTGATACATGTAGGCGAGTGTATATTGGGCATCTTTGTTGCCATTCACAGCCAGCTCATTCCAGATATTAGCGGCCCTGGTAAATTTCCCACTATTATAGGCTTCCAGACCGGCATCAAAATCCCCGGCCAGGCTGGGCCCGGACAGAAATGCGAAACTCAGGCAAGTGGCAATTAGCATGCGGTTCATAAATATACTCCAATGTGATTACTCGTAATTCGTAAAGGTTAGCAAAGGCATACGCCATCACAATGAAGTATTCGTCAACGATTATTAAATCCGAAGTGTGATTGACAGTGTTTAACAAAGTTGCCGATGAAAGGCTGATTCCAGCGTCTACACTGTTCTGGTGCGCAACAAGAACTGATAGATATTAGGAGAGCGCTAGAACAATGACAAAGACAATTACCTGTTTATTTCTGGGTTATGTATTGCTTACAAGTCACATGGCCCGGGCAGATTTAGTGTTGAGTGCCAGCCCCACCGAGACACCAGAGGAAGGCGCCTCAATTTTTGAACCCCTTGCACGATATTTATCAGACGCTCTGGGTGAGCGGGTGAGCTACCAACATGCTGGTACAGCGGCCAAATACCATGCTGATCTGCGACAGGACAAATACGATCTTGTCTTTGATGACGCCCACTTCAGCGCCTGGCGCATGAAGCGTTTTAACCATACGCCATTGATAAGACTGGGTGACGATGTTTCGTATACTGTTGTGGCGCACCAGAAAAATGCACGCATTTCCCGGTTAACGGACATTGCCGGGCGGCGTTTATGTGCAACACCTCCACCTGCTTTGGCCACCTTGACCGTGACACGCCAGTTTAATCCATCGCGCTTACCTTATATCATGACATCGCATTCCTATCAGGAGAGTCTGGACAGGGTTATAAAGGGGGGTTGTGTAGCGACTGTTGTCGATTCAGTATTTTTGGCCAAGCATGACAAGAGCAGAGAGTTGAAAGCCCTGTTTCGCAGCAAGCCTATACCCGGCATGACATTAACTGCCGGCAAGCGACTGAATGTAGAACAGCGTAACAAGATTAGAGCAGCATTACTCTCACCCGTGGCAAACAAGAGTCTGAAGCCCCTGTTAAACCGCTACAGCCATACCGGCAAGGTGCAAGCAGCAGCCATACCGGATTATCAGGGAATGGAATTATACCTTGATAGTGTCTGGGGTTTCACGCTTCAGACCGCCAATACATCCAGGTACTAAACGTATCGGCAGTGATTTGACTGCCTTACCAGGACAGGGTGTCCTGTACGATGTCTTCCAGTAGTTTCTCTACGGCCGTGAGGGACTTTTTCGAGGCCGCATCGCCTATAATGGGTGGTCGACGATAACCGACGTAGACGTAATCGGGTTCGTCGACCAGCGTGTACAGGTTGATGATATAGGGACAGAACATTATGTTCAGGGGTGTAGCCTCCATTGTATCGCGCGAGATTGTAGAGCTGCAAAATTCCAGCGATCGACTCTCTATGTAAATTTTCTTTGTTCGTCCCAGGTCCTTACCGGTGCGGTTTAGCATCTTGGCGATATACGCGATATTATTAATTACGATGCCGCGGTCAGTAATGGCAATCTTTGCCGCATCTATTGTGTCTTCCAGCCCGACTTTCTTTTTATAAACCACCATATACTCGGTCTTGAGTATGGGTTTGGCGGCCCAGACGGCCGGCGTAAAGAAGAGCGAAAGGAGAAGCAGGGATAACAGACGATACATGTTGACCTCCATGGATTTGATAAAACCGAAATTCGGTTATGCAGCCTGGTTTATTCTTCAGCAGTATACCGGCTAGGCTGGCCGTCTGCCTCAGGGTTCATCGGGCCAGAGTTGTGCAGCACCCAGTACCCCGGCGCTGTCGCCGTGTTGATTGGGCAGGATGGCCGTGCGTAATTCATCGTTAAAGACATGTGTGGCAACACGATCCCGCCCCTCGGTATACAGTCGCTGGATATTGGACATGCCGCCGCCAAGGACGACCGCATCCGGGTCAAGGATGTTGATCACTGTGGCCAGCGCACGGCCAAAGTGCTCCAGGTAGCGTTGCATACAGGCCTCGGCCCGTTCTTCTCCGGACTCGGCGCGCGCGACGATGTCTTCCGCCTTTGTCACGGTACTACCGCCATGGTTGTTATAGTCGGTGATCAATCCAGGACCGGAGAGCAGTGTTTCCACGCAACCCAGGCGTCCGCAATAGCAGGGGGGTCCGTCGGCTTCCAGCACGTTGTGGCCCCATTCACCGGCGATATGCTGCAGGCCCTCATGAATGCTTCGATGAAACACGATCCCGCCGCCGACCCCTGTGCCCAGAATGACGCCGAAGACGACGCCGTATGCTTGCGCGGCGCCATTGGCGGCCTCACTCAGGGCAAAACAATTGGCATCGTTTTGCATACGAATTTCACGGCCCAGTTTGGCTTCGAGGTCTTGTTTTACCGGCTTGCCATTCATGCAAACGGTATTGGAATTTTTCAGACAACCGGTGACGGCGGATAAAGCGCCGGGTGTGCCCAGGCCGACACTGCAATGCGCCTCGGCAGTGGCCTCGAGATCATCGACCAGGGTCTTGATGGTTTCCAGTATCGCATCGTAACCCCGGTCCTGGGGTGTTGGCCGGCGCTCACGGTGCAGTACCTGACCCTTGCGATCCAGTACCACGCCTTCGGTCTTGGTGCCGCCCAGGTCGATGCCGATGCGCAGGGTCATGCAATGAGTCCTAACCAGTGTTCGAATAAGTGATCTGCCTGCCGTTGCATAGCCTGTAGCCGTTGTGGCAGGCGCTTACGCATGGCCTCAGTACTTTGTACGCTGTCACTGGGTGCGGGCCGGTCCGTGTTGTGTGTGATCCAGTCGTCCACCAATGCCTCGGTCATCTCGATATGGCATTGCAGGGCCAGCGCTTTACCATATACAAAACCCTGATTTTGGCAGTGGGCACTGGTCAGGATGCGTGTCGCGCCGTCAGGCAGGGAAAAGGTTTCGCCATGCCAGTGAAAGGCTTCGAAGCTGGGCGCCACACCTTGCAGCCAGCCTCCCGCTTCCGGCCTGTGGCAGACTTCGACCGGCAGCCAGCCAAATTCCGGGACGGGATTCCGTGTGATGGTCGCTCCCAGGGCCTTGGCGATGAGCTGGCCGCCCAGGCAGAAACCCAACACCGGCATATCCTGGGAAATCGCCTTTTGGATCAATTGGATAGATTGAGGTATCCACGGCAGGTCATCGTTCACGCTCATGGGCCCGCCCATGAACACCCAGGCCGAGGCCGACTCCGGATCGGTCGGGACGGCCTCGCCGCCGTCAATCTGGACTATCTTATAGAGTATGTCCCGCGCGATGAGAAAATCGGCCAAATATCCCGGACCCTCGTTGGCGGCATGGCGTAGTATGACGACAGGTTTCATGGACGGCATTATAGCCGCAGCCCGCAACAAACCAGAACAGGGTCAGAACAGGGATTGATGAGTACGACCAGGAATATTCAATTTTTACGTGTCCTCGTGTTGCTGTTGCTGGTTCTGCCGATGGCTTCCATGGCGATCGACAAGGTGCGCCTGTTTGCCTTGTTCAATGGCAAGGCCATTATCATGGTCGAAGACCAGCGTTATGTCTTGCGTCAAGGGGAGGCCACCCCCGGGGGTATCCGCTTAATAGAAACCAATACCGCGGAAGAACTGGCCGTACTGGAAATCAATGGCCGCAAGGAAACCCTCAAACTGGGTTCGGTACTGGGTAGCAAGTTCGTCGTACGCAAACAGACCAGCGTGGTGTTATTCGCTGATCTCACCGGTCACTTCAAGACGAATGGCAGTATCAATGGCACCCCGGTGCGATTCCTGGTGGATACCGGCGCCACCGATATCGCCATGAGCAGTATCGCCGCCGATCGCATCGGCCTGCGCTACAAATCCAATGGCCGGCCCGGTGTCGCCTCCACGGCATCCGGCCTGGTCAGGACCTATAACCTCAAACTCACCAAGGTCAAAGTCGGCGACATCGTGCTGCACAATGTCGATGCCGGCATCATCGAAGGCAGTTTCCCACAGGAAATACTGTTAGGCATGAGCTTCCTCGGTAAACTGGATATGCGCCAGGAAGGCAACAAGATGGAGCTGAAGAAGCGGTTTTAAGGTTCTGATTTATGCGGTCGAAGACAGGACACCACGGTTTTAGTCGGGGCATTTATAGAACTTACCGTACATCGGAATGGTGAGTACGAAGATGAATAGAGCAATATTATTGTTAGTACTGGTAATAACCACATCAAATAGCCATGCTGCCATGGTTGTGCCCCTGCCGACTTTAGATAATGTGCAGGTGGATGCAGCGGTTGTATTTAATACCGGTACAGAGCTTTATGAATATGAATACACCATTTTAAATCCAGACACCAATACCGGAAATATAAGATCAATCTGGGTGAGCATAACCCGGCCCAAGGGCAGTGTCTCCTATGATACTGAAGAACTGTCCCTTCCGTATGCTGCGACAGACAAAACATATGGCCAAACCAGGACATTTGGATACTTGATGAACGATAATATTAATTCTGTTGATATGATTCCTGTTGGTGTAGAAACCCCCAAGGGTTGGTATGGGTCAATCGCGGCATTGGGATACGCCATGTTTAACCACAGCAGCCGCATTACAGGGGGTGTGGGCAGGATATCGCCCGGGGGGTCTCTGGGGGGGCTCAGGCTGCTCAGCCGTGGCGTGCCTACCATCCGTAAGATTAAAGTTATTCCGTTATGGAAGTATGTATCGGATACCCCGGGGGGTATAACCCGCGAAGAACTGGAAGAGTCGCTCAGGTTGCGCGAGGCGGTGGTATTTCGTACTCACTCCATCGGCCCCTCCGCGGTTCTTATCGGTCACTTTCGTCACTGGAACCAACTGCGCGATGACCTGGTGAAAGCCATAGATCTGGGCTGGATCCCGGACAATGCACTTGCGAATTCCCTGCAATCGCTATTGGCTGAGGCGAGAGCGCTACTGGATGCCGATGATGGCACGGCGGCCAAAGCGAGTATGCAGGCCATGCTCGATGCACTGGCTCAAGCGACACCGGGCCAGATTGATGCGGGTGCCTCTGATCTGGTGCGTTTGAATGTGCTGGCGCTCATGCAGTATACGCCGATCGCATTGGTATTCGCTACAAATCCAATGGCAGGCCCGGTGTCGCCTCCACGGCATCCGGCATGGTCAGGACCTATAACCTCAAGTTCACCAAAGCCAAAGTGGGCGACATCGTGCTGCACAATGTCGATGCCGGCATTATCGAAGGCAGTTTCCCGCAGGAAATCCTGTTAGGCATGAGCTTCCTCGGTAAACTGGATATGCGCCAGGAAGGCAACAAGATGGAGCTGAAGAAGCGATTCTAACTCACTGATTTATCAATAGTTATATTCAGAGAAATATTAGTATATTAACAAATAATTATTATTAAAAGAATCATAACTGCTGTATACTCCGCTATTCTGAAATTCACCAACTAATCTGGTAGTCATGGAAAGACAATTAGTTACATCAAGATTGGCGCTAATTACATTAGTAATAGTTCTAACCCCCCCCCGTTCTGGCTGACGGGATTACTCGACCTTATGATGTTGAGTCCGAGCCATCTAAGTTGGCCGGCAAACCATCCGAATATACGACACGTTATGGCTGTTATGTTCGTTCTACTGCGCATCCTGTTAAATGTTCCTTTACCCACGTGGTCACGGGTGAGAAATCTCCTAATACCGATATCAATAATACTGGGGGTCATGTAAGTGGACATGGGACGCGTCTATTAACCTTAGATGATAATCCGCTGCGATTTGATGGCGAAGATTCTGATAATAGCAAGTTTGGGGTCGCGGGGTTTACCAAACAGGGTGATCGAGACGTGGCTGCAGTGATTCACGAGATGCCTGAAGCATCAGGAACACTGGCAGGTAACTCAAGCCTTACAATATTAGAAAACTATTGGTGCTGGTACGAATGTTACACTAACAAGTCCTGGCGCTGGAAGGATTCTTATGAGTTAAAATATAAAGGATTAACGGAGAATCCCTTACCAAACTCAGGACAATATCACATAGTAGTAAGGGGGGATGGAATTCCCGGCGGTGGCCAGCATCCTTCGGGAACACATGGCATGCCAGATTCAATTAATACATTGTTACGGATAGCTGAGGAGTACTATAAACTTACAGGATATCGGCTTAGTATTAATGATGTCAGTTTACCTTTTGGCGGCTTGTTCGATATGAACTTTCAGTTTAATTCAAGTTTGGGGCATAGCACCCATCGAACTGGACGAGATGCAGATATTAATCAAGCTGATGAAAGAGGTATTAAGATTCCATGTGCAGCTGATGAGTTGTTTAAAAAGTCGGTGAGGGAAGTTGCAAGTGGTGGTAGTAGGCCGAAATATGAATGTGAGAACACTTCCGGGGAAAATGATCCTAACGGTCCGAGAAAACATCTTGATCTATAGTGATTTAAAAGTGATCCAAAATGAAACTAATTAAAGTCAGTTTGTTAATATTGCTGCTTGTGTTTACGGTTGGAAGTAATGTCTATGCTGGTACAGTCGTTCCCCCGCCAATATTTAAGAATATTATGATTGACGCAACGGTATCATATGATTCGTCAGGAAATGTCTATCGATATGAA
The DNA here is from genome assembly GCA_036986275.1 of Gammaproteobacteria bacterium. Classification (GTDB taxonomy): domain Bacteria; phylum Pseudomonadota; class Gammaproteobacteria; order Acidiferrobacterales; family SZUA-150; genus BTRG01. The sequence goes on from BTRG01000012.1 coordinate 28,734, forward strand.
TATGCGGCATTAAACCCAGATACAAATAGTGGCGATATTCTTTCAGTTGAAGTAAATATTGAGAGACCAAAAGCTAGTGTACCTTACGATACTGAGGAATTTACAATTCCTTACGGTGTTTCAGTACGGACATTCGGAGATATATACAGGTCTCGTATCAATCCAGTCGAAATGATACCTGTAGGTATAGTAACCCCAGAGGGTTGGTGGGGATCAATAGCTGCATCTGGTTATGCTGCATTTAATTGCTGTGCACCGCCTGGCAGAAAGAATAATCAAGTGTTACCAGGTGGGGCGCTAAGTGGTATGGTTTTATTGAGTCGTGGTGTGCCAACAATTCGAGGAGTTTCTGTTATACCTACCTGGGTATATGTATCTAATACACTCGGAGGCATTACTGAAGCGGAGAGCGAAGAAGCTAGCAGGCTCGACGGTTCTGTTCAATTTAATACCCACTCTATCGGCCCCTCCGCGGTTCTTATCGGCCACTTTCGTCACTGGAACCAACTGCGCGATGACCTGGTGAAAGCCATAGATCTGGGCTGGATCCCGGACAATGCACTTGCGAATTCCCTGCAATCGCTATTGGCTGAGGCGAGAGCGCTACTGGATGCCGATGATGGCACGGCGGCCAAAGCGAGTATGCAGGCCATGCTCGATGCACTGGCTCAAGCGACACCGGGCCAGATTGATGCGGGTGCCTCTGATCTGGTGCGTTTGAATGTGCTGGCGCTCATGCAGTATACGCCGGACACACCCATCGCCTTCGAGCCCGTGTATTCCCTGACACCCAAAACTGCATCCTATAACATTGGCCTGGAGCACGGCATGGTCGCCAAAGTCATCAATGCCGCCGATAACGATGCCCCGGCAACGGGTCAACTTGTGCGCATTGTCGTGACGGAAGGCCCGCATTCGGGTTTAGAATGGGCTGGATTCACCGACATTAACGGTGAGTTTTCTATTCGTTACAAGGGAGAGAAGGTCGGGACAGACCATATCATCTGGTTAGCGTCAATCATAGGCGGGAAAGAATTGGAAAACCCGATTCGGTTGGCCGCTACCACGATTCAGCCAGGCATGCTGGCGTTGGCCGGGGATTCTCCCAACGCCGTGGCCGAGGCCGAAGTCACATGGCAGGGCGGGCCGGACTTGGTCGTGCCATTTCTGATGCCGCTGGAACTGACCACCCAGGGCGGGAATCCTGTTTTCATGACAGAAATTACGGAGAATATTGGGTCTATCGAGGCCTTTAATTCCGTGACTCGATATTATATTTCGAATGTATTACCTGTTGATCCGGCTGCGGCGGCAGTCGTAGGCGGACGCGTTGTACCGCCGCTGCTCCCCAAGGAAGTGACGGATACCAGTAGCTTGCAATACACGATTCCAGAAGGTCTACCTGAAGGAGAGTACTATTTTGCCGCCTGCGCTGATGCGGATAATGAGATTGTCGAGCTTAATGAAGCCAATAATTGTTCATTCAATAAATTAACGCACTCAACATACAAGGTGGTGGCCGTGGTGGAGCCGTCGAATAATCCGCCGGATTGCAGTCAGGCGACAGCCAGTGAAAGCACATTGTGGCCACCGAATCATAAGTTAGCGGATATTACCGTTAATGGGATAACTGACCCAGATGGTGATCCCATCTCTGTTTTGATCACCAGTATTCGTCAGGATGAACCCGTAAATGGCCTGGGTGACGGTGACACGAGTCCTGATGGTTTTGGTGTCAACACCTCAACGGCGCAGGTACGGGTGGAACGCTCAGGATTGTTAAATGGCAGGGTATACACCATTGCTTTTACCGCTGACGATGGACAGGGTGGTGTGTGTGATGACGCGGTTTCTGTGGGCGTACCACACGATCAAGGGAAAGGCTCCGTACCCATCAATGATGGAGCGAATTACGATTCCACGCTTGCGATTTAAGCGCGGCTATTCTTTTTGTTCCGTCTTATCCCGCTGTATCATCGCATACGCTGAATGATTATGGATGGATTCAAAGTTCTCTGATTCCACGGTATAGGCATCGACGCGGTCATCGTCATTGAGCTTGGTGGCAATGTCGCGCACCATGTCTTCGACAAACTTGGGGTTGTCATAGGCGCGTTCGGTGACATGTTTTTCATCAGGGCGTTTCAATAAGCCATAGAGTTCACAACTGGCTTCCTTTTCCACCAGGTCTATGATGTCTTCCACCCAGATAAAGCTATTGGTCTGGACGGTAATGGTGACATGGGAGCGCTGGTTGTGGGCACCGCGATCGGAGATCTTTTTCGAACAGGGGCAGAGACTTGTTACCGGCACGATGACCTTGATGTTCATGGTGTCTTGCTTGTTACTGATCTCGCCAACAAAGGTAACGTCGTAGTCCATCAGGCTTGCCACGCTCGAGACCGGCGCCTTCTTGTTAATGAAGTAAGGGAAGTTCATCTCGATGTGGCCGGTATCGGCCTCCAGCTTTTCGGCCATCTCCGCCAGCATGTGTTTGAAGGACTCGACCGAGATCTCGGGATCGTGGTCGTTCAGGATTTCCACGAAGCGCGACATGTGTGTGCCCTTGAAATTGTGCGGCAGCTCGACGTACATATTAAAGTTGGCGATAGTGTGCTGCTCACCCTGGCTGCGATCCTTCACACGTACGGGATGACGGATGTCCTTGATGCCGACCTTGTCTATGGGCAGGCGGCGGGTATCCGGCGTATTCTGGACGTCGGCGATAGGCGCTGGCTGGACAATGTCTTTTGCTTGCATGAATCTAAGTCTCGACGGATCGTTGTCGGTCGATCCCGGAATAACTGACTGTTTTAGTCGGGTTTAGCTGAACGACAAGTTTATGCGGATTCTAATACACCGGCAAGTGATAGCGGTAAAACCTGAGAGATTCGGTGCTCAATGCCGGTGGCATCCAATCCGCACACGGCCAGCAGTTGTTGCTGATCGCCGTGGCTCAGAAAATCATCGGGCAGGCCCAGGTTCAGAGCGCGCAGGGCCAGACCGGAGGCAGCCAGGCATTCATTGACGCCACTGCCAGCGCCCCCGAGGACGGTATTCTCTTCCACCGTCACCAGCAATTCATGGGTCTGGGCCAGTTCCAGTATGCGGGTCTCATCCAGCGGTTTCACAAAACGCATATTGACCACCGTGGCATCCAGCCTGGCACCGGCCTCCAGTGCCGGGGTCAGCATGGTGCCGAAGGTCAGTATGGCCACGCGTTTGCCATGTCGCCGAATCTCGGACTTGCCCCAGGGCAGGGTCTGCATAGTATTTTCTATTGTGACACCAAGTCCGATACCGCGCGGGTAGCGTACCGCCACCGGGCCATTGTGCAGAAAACCGGTGTAGAGCATCTGCCGGCATTCGTTTTCATCGGACGGCGCCATGATAGCCATGTTAGGGATGCAGCGCAGGAAGCTGAGGTCAAAATTACCGGAATGGGTCGGGCCGTCGGCGCCCACCAGGCCGGCGCGGTCTATGGCCAGCAACACCGACAGGTTTTGCAGACAAATGTCATGCAATAACTGGTCATAGGCACGCTGCAGGAAGGTCGAGTAAATCGCGACGACCGGCTTCATGCCATCGCAGGCCAGACCGGCGGCAAAGGTCAGCGCATGTTGCTCGGCGATGCCAACATCGAAATAACGATCCGGGTATTGTTCGGAGAAGGTCACCAGGCCGGAGCCTTCACGCATGGCCGGGGTAATGGCCACCAGTGTTTTGTCGCGCTCGGCCATGTCGCAGATCCAGTCACCAAAAACCTGGGTATAGGTTTTGGAAGTGGGTTTTTTCTCCATCTTGCCAGTGTCGGGATCGAAGGGCGTGACACCATGATAGACGCAGGGGTCGCCCTCTGCCGGGTCATAACCCTTGCCCTTGCGCGTGACGACATGCAGGAAACGCGGGCCTTTTAGTTTCTTCAGGTTTTTCAGTGTCGCGGTCAGGGTTCCCAGATCATGGCCGTCGATGGGGCCAAAGTACTGGAAGCCCAGTTCTTCAAACAAGGTGCTGGGCATGATCATGCCCTTCACATGTTCCTCGGCGCGCTTGGCCAGTTCCCACACCGGCGGTGGTAAGGTGCTGAGCACGGTCTTACTACCGGAGCGCATGCTGGTGTAGACAGTGCCTGACAGGATGCGCGTGAGATAGTTACTCATGCCACCGACATTGGGCGAGATAGACATGTCGTTATCGTTCAGTATGACCAGCAGATTGGCATCCATGTCACCGGCATTGTTCAGTGCTTCGAAGGCCATGCCCGCCGATAGCGCACCATCGCCTATTATGGCCACCACGTTGCGATCGGAATCGGTATGGTTTGCCGCCACGGCCATACCCAGGGCGGCACTGATAGAAGTGCTGGAGTGGCCCACACCAAAGGTGTCGTACTCGCTTTCATCGCGTTTGGGGAATCCGGACAAGCCCCCATGCTGGCGCAGTGTCGGCATGGTCTGGCGGCGACCGGTCAGGATCTTGTGCGGATAGGTTTGATGGCCGACGTCCCAGACCAGTCTGTCGCCGGGTGTATTAAAAATATAATGCAGCGCCACGGTCAATTCAACCGTGCCCAGGCCGGCGGCCAAGTGACCGCCGGTGCGCGAGATCGTATCTATTAAGTATGCACGCAACTCATCGGCTACACCGGACAGTTGCCCTTCGTCCATGGCGCGAAGATCGGCGGGGAGGTTGATTTGTTCCAGCAGTGGATAGGCTGTATTGGATGGCATGGCTACCGGCGTACTTATATAAATAGGTGCAACTATTGTCTGCGTTGAACGATATAGTCGGCGATACCGGCCAGTATGGCCCTATTATCACCTAAATATCGCAGGCTTTCGAGTGCGCTCTGATGCAGGGCTTGGGCATGGGCATGGGCGCCCTCCAGGCCTAGTATAGAAGGATAAGTCGGCTTGTTCAGCACCTGATCCGCGCCGGCCTGCTTGCCCAGGGTCTCGGTGTCACCCTCGACATCGAGGATATCGTCCACGACCTGGAAGGCCAGTCCTATGGCCTGTGAAAAATCATGCAAATGATCCAGAGTCGCAGCATCGGTCTTGCCGGTGGCCATTGCGCCCAGTTCCACCGAGGCCGTGATCAGGGCGCCGGTCTTGAGTCGGTGCATGGTTTCCAGTTCTTCCAGTGTCAGCGTTTTGCCGACGGCGGCCAGGTCTATGGCCTGCCCCCCGGCCATACCCACCGAGCTGCTGGCCTTACTCAGGCACTGGATCATGGCCAATACACGATCGCTGTCCAGCGGTGTGGCCGCCAGGATTTGAAAGGCCCGGGCTTGCAGGGCATCGCCGGCCAACAGCGCCGTGGCTTCATCAAAGGCCCTGTGACAAGTTGGTTGACCACGACGCAGATCGTCATCATCCATACAGGGCAGGTCGTCGTGCACCAGAGAATAGGCATGGATGAGTTCCACCGCACAAGCGGCGGCATCCACTTCCGGTCCGGTGACACCCAGGGTTTCGGCCGTGGCATAGACCAGGCAGGCGCGCACACGTTTACCGCCATTGAGTGTAGCGTAGCGCATGGCCTCATGGAGCTTAGCGGGTGAGGTCCGGGCCGGCGGCAGTTCACGATCCAGTGCCTGTTCGACACGGTCGCGATAACGTTCGAGGGTTTGCTGCAGATTCACCGGCAGAGAGTCGGTTCAGGTTTCGGGGGTAAAGGGTTCAGTGTCGCTATCTTCGGTGAGCTTGATCAGTTTCTCAACCTTTTGTTCAGCTTCTTTCAGGCCTTGCTGACAGGTACGTGTCAGCTCTATGCCACGTTGAAAGGACTTCAGCGAATCTTCCAGACTTTGCTCACCACTCTCCATGGCCTCGACCAGGGTCTCCAGTTCTTCCAGGGCGGCTTCAAAATCAGGAATGGAGGACTTCTTCTTGGGCACGGCGGTATACCAGTATGTGTGAGTGTATGAGCGGGACAACACTACCCAAGCGCGGTGGGGCCGTCAATGACGCAGGGATATCAGTGGGCGCTATCCTCGTTACCCAGGGTGGTGATTACGACGTCTTTATTAAATGGTACAGAAGCACCAGGTTTAGCAGGGCCAGCAGTATGGAGGTTGCCCGCCAGAACCCGACAGGGTTACGCTCAACCAACGGTACAAACTTTGTCTGTGTCAGGTCGGGATTGGGGTGTGTCAGATCACCCAGGAATTCAGACAAGGATTCGTAACGACGCGCCGGATCAATGTCCACGGCTTTCTTGAGGGCGCCATCCACCCATGGGGCAACGTCAGCATTGTGTTCAAGTGCTGAGACATAATCCAATCGACTGAGTTTACGTTTGGCGGTCATGCCTGTTTTATAAGGCAAGGCCCCTGTGAGCATTTCATAGGTAATCACACCCAGAGAAAAGATATCTGAGCGGTTCGTACCAATATATCCTTTTATATATTCGGGAGCCGTATAATTCTCCGTACCCAATATCGAAACCGAAGCCACCGGAGTGGTGATCTCGGCAATACCGGCAATCTTGGTAGAACCAAAATCGATAATCTTTACCGTACCGTGTTTGTCTATCATGATGTTCTCAGGTTTCAAGTCCTGATGAATCATTTCCAGCCGGTGAAAGGGGCGTAAACCAATAATGATTTGCTCTATGATATTTCGCACTTCTGTTAGTGAAGGCAGTGGGTGTTCAGTCATCCATTGACGTAGGGTTTGCCCCTCAATGTATTCAGTAATGTGGTACAGGCATTGGCGCTTGCCCTTGCTGGGATACAACTTCAATACATGGTTGTTATGAATCCGGCGCCCCACCCATTCTTCGTGCTGAAACAGTTCGATATAGGCCGGGTCGTCTTCATAGTTTATAGATGGCGCCTTGAGGACACGCTTTTCTCCAGTTTCTTCATCCAACACCAGAAAACATTCCGAGCGTTTACTGGCATGCAGTTCACGCAGGATTTTATAGCCATCCAGCTTCATGCCCGGAGATAACGGGGGCGGGAACGGGAGTTCCGTCAGTTGTTGATAATAGGCATCCTGGTTTTGTGCCAGGCGATCGACACGCAGAATCAAGCATGAAACATTGTCATGGCTTTTATTGGCCAGGGCCGTATCGACTATGGTTCTGGCGGCCCGGTCCAGATCGTTAGCATGTTCAGTTATCTTGTCTGCGAACAGGGTGGCATCAATAAAGTCATGGACACCGTCTGTGCTGAGAAAAAAGACATCATTCTTTTCAACCGGGAAGTGCTTGTAGTCTATGTCTATACTGAGTTCTATTCCCAGTGCTCTGCTTAAATACTCCTTGTCACCGGCCAGCCGGGTCCTGTGATCACGTGTCAGGCATTCCAGGTCCTTGTCACGCAGTCTATATATTCGTGTATCACCGATGTGAAAGATATGTGCGGTATTGGATTTAATCACCAGTATACTGGCCGTGGTGACCAGGCCGCGTTCGCTGCCGTATTGTTTATGACCCTGTCCATGTAACCAACGGTTGAGCGCGGTCAGTACTTTCTGGCCGGAGGTCTTGACGCTCCAGGAATCCGGTGCACTGTAGTAGTCGCTGATGAAGCTGTTGACGCAGGTGGCGCTGGCCACCTTGCCGTCCTCGGCGCCACTGACACCATCGGCAATAATGGCGGTGATGCCCTTTGTGGCCAGCAGATGATCTTGCGGAATTTCCGCGCCACAGGAATCTTCATTGACCGCTTTATTGCCGGCCTCGCTGCAAACTCCAACAGTGGCTTTTAGATCGCTATCCATTGTTAATAAATCCCGGTGGTACGAGATCGGCGGACCAGCATAACAATACTATTGCCGATCAGGTAACGTCTATCATTTGCACGGTACCATCTGGTAATACTTCGGCCATTTGTCCCGAAGGTTCCTCCAGGAACAGGGCAACGGCGACCAGGGTAATGACAGCGGTGCCAGCGATGACCAGAAAGAAGATTTGTGGTGAAACGAAAGAGAGTACCGTCAGAAAGCTGACCGCGCCGACACTGCCGTAGGCGCCGGCCATGCCGGCAACTTGCCCGGTCATGCGTCGTTTGACCAGTGGCACCATGGCAAACACGGCGCCTTCACCCGACTGCACGAAAAATGAACAGACCATCGTAACAACCACCGCCAACAATACCGGCCAACTGCCTGTGATCTGGCTCATCAGAACATAGCCTATTGTCAATCCTGCCAATAACACCAGTAAGGTAGGTTTGCGGCCGAACTTATCGCTAACGAGACCACCGCTTGGCCGGGAAACAAGATTCATGAAGGCATAGCCCGATGCCAACATACCGGCAGCGACCAGTGATAAGTCAAAAGTATCTTTAAAAAATAAAGGTAGCATGGAAACTACTGCCAGTTCTGAACCGAAGGTTGCTAAATAGGCCAGGTCCAGCACCACCACTTGTTTGAACTTGTAACGCTCGAATTCCGGGATGTCTTCCTTAAAGATGTGATGATTAATTTGATAAATGCGAAAGCTCTGAAAGACATAAACACCTACCAGTACCGCGTAGAGGGTATTGCTAACACCAGTGCTGAGCATTTTCAGGTTCTCCGGGCCCAATTTCCACACCAGTACCGCCAGTGTTGCATAGAGTGGAATATTCATGAGCAGACACAGGAAGAAGTCGCCTGGACTGGTTACTTCCATGCCGCCGTTTTTCTTGGGTTTGAAGTAGGTTGAACCCTTGGGCGTATCGGATACCGAGAAGAAATAGATGACCGAGTACAGCAATGATAAAATACCCGTAGTGGCGATCGCATAGCGCCAACCGTTATCCCCCCCATATAGCAGCGCTATAGTGGGCAGGCTCAGGGCTGCGGCAGCGGAACCAAAGTTACCCCAACCGCCGTATATGCCTTCCGCGATACCCACTTGCTTGGCGGGGAACCATTCACTAATCATGCGTATGCCTATAACAAAACCGGCGCCGACAAAGCCGAGCAGGAAACGCATCAATGCCAATTGTTCATAGTCCTCGGCGAAGGCAAAGCCAAAACACAGGAAGCTGGAAATGAACAACAGCAGTGTGTACATGTGACGTGGGCCAAATGCATCTACCAGCATGCCGACTATTATGCGTGCCGGTATGGTCAGCGCGACATTGAGGATGAGCAGGGCCTTGACCTCTTGATCGCTCAGGTAAAAGGTCTCGCGTATAGACGCTATCAATGGCGCATGGTTAAACCAGATCATGAAACTCAGAAAAAAGGCGAACCAACTCAAGTGAAGGATGCGTGTCCTTCCAGTAAAAGAAAGCAGATTCAATTTTTGTGCAGGCATAACGATTACTCCTTTGCAGCTACCGCGAACGCTATAGAGCAATCGCCATGCCAATACATTCCGTGCGTATTGATATACAGCTATTGCAGAGTATGGGGCCATTGGCCTGACAATAGCCTGATGTAGTGTGTGTATATTAGCGCCTCCTAATGATGCAAATCGAAGTTTGAATGCACTAGGGCGGTGCGCCGTTTCTGCACGCGCAGGGTTCTCCAAATCGTACTTGGTGCACTAGGCACTGGAATAGCAGTCTTAAACTCCCTTGAAAGCATTGAATCTCTGGCTGGCACGGCAGTTGCTATCTCTAACGACCAACGCCCGTACTCGGGCAAGGCATTCACCCTGGGAGTGAAAGATGAAAGAACGATTGGTATTGGTCGGTAATGGCATGGCCGGCATGCGAACCATAGAGGAATTGCTGGAGATTGTTCCAGACATGTACGACATCACGGTGTTTGGTGCCGAGCCCCATGGCAATTACAACCGTATCCTGTTGTCTCCGGTATTGACCGGCGAGAAGACCATCGATGAGGTCATGCTCAACGATGAGCAGTGGTATCTGGACAATGGCATTACCCTGCATAAAGACAAGACCATTATTAAAATAGATCGCAATGCCCGCAAGGTCATTGCCGATGACGGCACCGAGGCCGAGTATGATCGACTGCTGCTGGCCACCGGTTCCAATCCCTTTATCATTCCCGTCCCGGGTCATGATTTACCGGGCGTGATTCCTTTCCGCGATATTTCCGATGTCGATACCATGCTCGAGACCGCACAGTCCTACCGCCATGCCGTGGTGATAGGTGGTGGCTTATTAGGTCTGGAAGCGGCCAATGGTTTATTGCAACAGGGCATGAAGGTCACGGTCGTGCATCTGATGGACAACTTGATGGAACGTCAGCTTGATAGTGTGGCCAGCAAGATGTTGAAGAAAGAGCTGGAGGGACGTGGGCTTAAATTCGAGCTGGTAGCCGAGACCAAGGAGATTATTGGTAAGCAACGTGTACAAGGTGTGGTGCTGGAAGATGGCAGAGAACTGACAGCGGATATTGTTGTTATGGCTGTGGGCATACGCCCGAACTTTGAATTGGCCAAACAAGCGCGCCTGCACTGTGAGCGTGGCTTGGTGGTCAGTGACACCATGCAGACCTATGACCCACGCATTTATGCGGTTGGTGAATGCGCGCAGCATCGTGGACAGACCTATGGCCTGGTGGCGCCACTGTTTGAGCAAGCCAAGGTCTGCGCCAATCACCTGGCACAATTAGGCTATGCCAAATACGAAGGCTCCGTGGTATCGACCAAACTCAAGGTCACTGGTGTGGACTTGTTCTCGGTGGGTGATTTTCATGGCGATGAAGAGACTGAAGAAGTCGTCATGCAGGATGCGGCTGCCGGAGTGTATAAAAAAGTGGTATTGCGCGATGGCAAGATCGAAGGTGCCGTGCTCTATGGCGATACTATAGATGGCACCTGGTATTTCCAGTTGATGCGCGATGGCACGGATATTAGTGATATGCGTAGCCACTTATTGTATGGCCAGGCGCATCTCGGAAATTCCGGTCACGGTGGCGCCAATGCTGTCATTGCCATGAGTGACGATATGGAGATCTGTGGTTGTAACGGGGTGTGCAAGGGTGACATTGTGAATGTCATCACTTCAAAGGGTTTGTTTACCCTTGAGGACGTACGTGCCCATACCAAGGCCTCCAGTTCCTGTGGTTCCTGTACCGGCCTGGTCGAGCAGTTATTGGCAAACACCGTGGGTAGCGATTATTCGGAAACGCCGGCCAGGAAGGCCATGTGTGCCTGCACCGATCACAGCCATGACGAAGTGCGTGCCGGTATAATCGGCCATGAACTCAAAGACATTCCAGTGGTGATGCAGCACTTTGAGTGGAAGACAAGCGACGGGTGTAGCAAGTGTCGTCCGGCATTAAACTACTATCTCGTATGTGCCTGGCCCGGTGAGTACCAGGACAGTTATCAGTCGCGCTTTATTAACGAACGCGTGCACGCCAATATACAAAAAGATGGCACTTATTCTGTCGTACCGCGCATGTGGGGTGGTGAGACCACACCAAAAGAACTGAAAGCCATTGCCGAGATTGCCGAGAAGTTTGATGTGCCCACCGTGCATGTCACGGGTGGTCAGCGTATCGATCTGCTCGGTATTCCAAAAGAAACCTTACCGAAGATATGGGGTGACTTGTCCAGGGCCGGTTTTGTTTCCGGTCATGCCTATGGCAAGGCCATGCGTACCGTCAAGACCTGTGTCGGTTCAGAATGGTGTCGCTTTGGCACTCAGAACTCTACCAGGTTGGGCATAGACATAGAAAAAATGACTTGGGGTTCATGGATGCCGCATAAATATAAGGCAGCAGTATCCGGTTGCCCGCGCAACTGCGCCGAGGCCACCATCAAGGACTTCGGTGTTGTCTGTGTTGATTCCGGTTATGAACTGCATGTCGGTGGTAATGGTGGTGTGAAAGTCCGGGTGACGGATTACCTGTGCACCGTGAAGACTGAGGCCGAAGTACTGGAATACTGTGCTGCCTTCACGCAATTCTATCGAGAAGAAGCGCGTTACCTTGAGCGCACCGCGCCATGGGTAGAGCGTGTCGGTCTGAGTTATATCAAGCAGCGAATCATTGATAATGAAGTGGGGCGCAAGGTTTTGGCAGGGCGCTTCAAGTACGCACAAGGTTTCGCGCAGGACGATCCCTGGAAGGCGCGCGCTGATGGCACCGATACCCATGAATTCATCCCGTTGAAACATGTGGGCTAAAGAATACAGGAGAATATTATGCAAGCCGCTATGAAAAAACAGACATCGAGCATGGACTGGATAGAGATTGGCGTCATAGACGATATCCCCAGGCAAGGTGCACGTGTGATTAAGTCCGAGGAGGGTGATATCGCCGTGTTTCGCACGCTGGATGACGAGGTGTTTGCCTTGCGCGATGCCTGTCCACACAAGGGCGGACCTTTGTCTCAAGGCATTGTTTATGGCAACAAGGTCACCTGTCCCTTGCATGATTGGCGTATTAACCTTGATAGCGGCCTGGCCGTGGCGCCGGATGAGGGCTGTGCGGCGTCTTTTCCAGTACGTCTTGAAGGCAGCGTTATTCATCTTTGCCTTAAATCCAACGAAGGTTGTCCCAATAAGTAGAGAAATCTGATATAGCCATGTTGTTTGGTCGCAGAAAGAAGAACCCCATCAAGATAGCTGACAAGGGTGTGGTGGAATGGAAGTACACTACTTGTGGTTATTGTTCTACCGGATGTTCCATAGAAGTCGGACTCGATATGGAAGGCCACGCCGTGGCCAGTCGGGGCGTGGCGGATGCCTCAGTGAATCAGGGTAAGCTCTGTCTTAAGGGTATCTTCGGGCACGAGCTGTTTCGAACACCGGGACGAGGCAGTATGCCTTTAATGCGTAAACATCGTTATGAAGACTTCAAGCCGGTGCCCTGGGATGCCGCACTGGATAGAGCGTCATCCGAGATCAAACGAATACAGGAGCAATACGGGCGCGATGCCTTTGCCATAGTCTCTACCGGTCAAATCATGACCGAGGAGTTTTATACTCTGGGCAAGCTGGCACGGGGTGTGATTGGCACCAATAGCTATGATGGTAATACAACGTTGTGTATGTCGTCGGCAGTATCCGGGTATAAGCGATCATTTGGTTCTGATGGGCCACCAGGATGCTATGAAGATTTTGAGCATACTGAATGTCTGTTGGCATTAGGCTCTAATCTCCCTGAACAGCACCCTATTATTTTCTGGCATTTGAAGCAGGCCCTGGAAAAACGCAAGTTTCCAGTCATCGTAGTTGACCCGCGCGTGACAATGTTTGCGCAAATGGCCGATATGTACTTGCCTGTAACACCGGGTACTGATCTTGTGTTGCTTAACAGTCTGGCGCATGTGATTCTGGATGAAGGCTTGGAAGATCGTACTTACATCGATACGAATACCTATGGCGCCAGGGAATTTGAGGTCTTGGTCGAGCGATATGATCCGACTATGGCCTCACGCATCTGCGGTATCGATGAAGATACTATTCGTAATGTTGCTCGCACTTATGCCAGGGCCGGAGTGGCCATGACCATTTGGACTATGGGTATTAATCAATCCACCCACGGTTCCGATGGAGTGGTGGCCATCAACAATCTGAATTTGATCACCGGTAACATCGGCAAGCCCGGTGGCACCAGTCTTTCCATCACCGGCCAATGCAATGCCATGGGCACCCGTGAGTGGTCTTCCTGTTCCGGCTTGCCAGGTTATCGTGAACTGGAAAAGCAGGAGGACCGCGAGACTGTTTCAAAGTTCTGGGGTGTGGATGAAGAATTCTTTCCTGATAAACGTGGCCTGTTTCAAACAGACATCTTTACGGCCATAGAGGCAGGACAGATCAAAGGCCTGTGGATAGTGGCGACCAATCCCATGACTTCCATGACCAACAGTGATCGTATACGCAAGATGCTGGAGAAGCTGGAGTTCCTGGTAGTGCAGGATGCCTATGAAGATGTTGAGACCAATGAGTACAGCGATGTGTATTTACCCGCTGCTGTTTGGGCAGAAAAGGAAGGTTGTTTTACCAATACCGAACGCCGTGTGAATTTAATTCGTAATGTGGTCGCACCTTACGGCGAGTCCAAACCCGATCTATGGATCTTCAACCAGATTGCCAAACGTTTTGAGCAGGGCAGGAAGATAAATTTTCCGGAGAATGCGGAAGACGTATTCCAGGAGTTACGAGAGCTTTCCGAAGGCAGAATGCTGGATTATTCTGGCATGACCTATGAGAAGCTGGAACAACAACGGGGTATACAGTGGCCATGTAATGATAATGCTGAGCATGGTACGCAACGACTATACAGTGATGGCAGGTTTCAATTTGAGGACGGCAAAGCTAGATTGATACCACTACTGTTTGTTGATAACAACGAAACACCTGACGAGGAATATCCCTTCTGGCTAAACAGTGGCCGTGTGGTCGAGCATTTTCATACACGCACGCGTACCGGCAAGCTAGGAGTCTGTCGGATTTAAGCGTACCAAGTTGGTATAATTGCGAGCAGCAATAACCCTACTACAAAGGCCCACCGATGTCCGGCAAATTCCGAACCATTGACCGAGAGACCGCCT
>BTRG01000013.1:0-41920 GCA_036986275.1 Gammaproteobacteria bacterium
CTAGCCCATATTATGTAGTGTTCTGGAAGGCCTGGCCCGAAAGATTTCGGGCCATTTGTTTTGGTGGCAAGAGCGTTATTTCCCTGCGCCTATAGCAACAATATTAAAACCAGCATCTACAAAGGTGATTTCGCCGGTAATCCCTGACGCCAGGTCCGAGCACAGGAAGGCGGCAGTATTGCCCACTTCATCAATCGTGACACCGCGACGAAGTGGTGCGGTGGAATCATTCACATCACGTATCTTGCGAAAGTCGGCTATGCCCGCGGCGGCCAGTGTGCGTATGGGTCCGGCCGAGATGCCGTTAACACGTATGCCCTCGGGACCCAGGGCCTCGGCCATATATCGGATGTTGGCCTCCAGGCTGGCCTTGGCCACGCCCATGACATTGTAGTTGGGTGCCGTACGCACGGCGCCTATGTAAGTCATCGTCAGCAGGGCGCCCTGACGCCCCTGCATCATATTCCGACCCCCTTTGGCCAGGGCGGCAAAGCTGTAGGAGCTGATGTCGTGAGCAACGCGGAAACCTTCTCGCGTGACGGCATCGACATAGTTACCGTCCAACTGATCGCGAGGGGCAAAGGCGACCGAATGGATAATAATGTCGAGATGATCCCAGTAGTCATCCAGGCGTGAGAATACGCGCTCTATGTCTTCATCACTGGCAACGTCACAGGGTAGGGCGATATCGGAATCGGCCTGGGCGGCCATTTTTTCTACACGGCTTTGCAACTTCTCATTTTGGTAAGTGAAGGCCAGCTCCGCGCCCTCTCTGTGCATGGCCTTGGCAATGCCCCAGGCGATAGAGCGCTCACTGGCGGCGCCGACGATCAAGGCGCGTTTTCCGGCCAAAAAACCCATTTTAACTCTCCCGCTATTATTGTTCAGTCAGCCCGATGATACCGGACCCATATGAGGGCATTGTAACCGGAAAGACTTGCGGCTCCAATATCGGTATGATTTCAGTCAACTATTCGCTGTACTCTTGTCGGAATGGGTGGGCGGATACGTTTGGGTGATAAACAGGGATCAACGCCATAATAATAAAACAGACAAACATCTCCTCTCTTCTACGGCAAGGTTCTGTCAGCGCCATGTGGCTGGCAATGGTAATACCCGTGTTCGGGCAGGCTGCCTGGAATAATCCCTATCCCGCATCGGATGATGGCCAGAACATCCTCTACAGCGCCTTTGCCGAACGGCCCAAGAAGCTGGACCCGGCGCGTTCCTATTCATCGAACGAATATATCTTTATTGCCAATATTTATGAGCCACCGTTTCAGTACCACTATCTGAAGCGACCCTACACACTGACGCCATTAACAGCGGTGGCCGTTCCCAAACCTGTGTATTACGATAAACGGGACAGGCAATTGCCGGAAGATGCAGCATCGTCTGATATTGCCTATAGCGTCTACACGATACGTATTCGTGACGATATTCAATATCAACCCCACCCCAGTTTTGCGCGCAATGAAGCCGGTGACTGGCGATACCACCGGCTAAGTCCTGCAGAGATAGCCAGTCTGCATAACCTGGAGCCATTGACACAAACAGCGACACGAACACTTCGGGCAGCCGATTATGTCTACCAGATCAAACGTCTGGCCGATTCGCGATTGCATTCCCCTATCTTTAGTCTTATGAGTGAGTACATTATAGGACTCAAAGAACTGGCAAAATCTATAAGTGATGCCAGGAAACAAACAGCCAAGGACGCCTATCTGGATTTGAACGCGTTCGAGCTCGCCGGTGCCAAGGTGCTGGATGACGTGACGTATCAGATTCGTATTCATGGCAAGTATCCCCAGTTTCTTTACTGGATGGCCATGCCTTTCTTTGCGCCCATGCCGTTTGAGGCCGATCGATTCTTTTCGCAACCCGGATTATTCGAGCAGAATATTACACTGGATTGGTATGCCGTCGGTACCGGCCCCTATATGCTGACGGTGAATGACCCGAATCGCAAAATGGTGTTGCAACGCAATCCCAACTTTCATCGTGAAGTCTATCCAGATGAAGGCGAGGCTGGGGATGCCGGGCGTGGCTTGTTGGTCGATGCTGGCAAAGAACTGCCATTTATCGATAAAGTAATCTTTAGTCTGGAGAAGGAGGGCATTCCTTACTGGAATAAATTCCTGCAGGGTTATTACGATAGATCCGGTATCAGTGCCGAGAGTTTTGATCAGGCCGTGCGATTTACCGCGACCGGTGACACCGACCTGACTGCTGATATGAAAGACAATGGTATACGATTGCAAACCAGTGTAGCCGCTTCAAGTCTTTACTTTGGTTTTAATATGTTGGATCCCGTAGTCGGCGGACACAGTGAGCGGGCACGTAAGCTACGGCAGGCAATCTCCATTACTATAGATTTTGAAGAACAGATTTCCATATTCAGAAACGGTCGTGGCATCGTTGCCCAGGGACCTATTCCGCCGGGTATCTTTGGTTTCAAGGAAGGCAAGGCCGGCATGAATCCCGTTGTCTATGACTGGCGAGAAGATGGTCCTGTCAGGAAAAGCATCGCTGTCGCCCGGCAACTGTTGAGCGAGGCCGGCTACAAGAATGGAATCAATCCCAAAACGGGTAAGCCGCTGTTGTTATATTTTGAATCTACCGGCACCGGTCCGGAAGACAAGGCGCGTCTGGACTGGATGCGCAAGCAATTCGACAAACTCAATATACAACTTGTGATACGGGCAACGGATTACAATCGTTTTCAGGATAAAATGCGCACCGGGCATGCGCAAATGTTTACCTGGGGCTGGAATGCGGACTACCCGGACCCGGAGAATTTCATGTTTCTGCTTTATGGTCCGAATAAAAAAGTGGGCAACAATGGCGAGAATGCTGCAAATTATGACAATCCGGAGTTCAACCGCCTGTTTGAACAAATGAAAGATATGGACAACAGTCCGGAGCGTCAACGGATTATTGATCGCATGGTTGCTATCGTGCGCCATGATGCGCCCTGGGCCTGGGGTTACCACCCCAAACAGTTCTCCCTGGAGCATAGTTGGTTGTATAACAGCAAGCCTAATTTGATGGCCAATAATACCCTTAAGTATTATCGCCTGGATGCCAACCTGCGTACCAGCAAGCGCGAACAGTGGAATCGGCCGGTATTATGGCCGGTTATTGTCGCATTATTCCTGCTTGCGGCCATTGCGGTCCCCGCCATAAGTCTCTACCGCCGCCATGAGTTACAGGTGCGTGGATGATCGCTTATATCATCAGACGTTTCTTCTATGCCATTCCCATCCTGATAGGAGTAAACGTTATTACCTTCGCCTTGTTCTTTGTGCTGAACAGCCCCGATGATATGGCACGTGCACAACTGGGGGTTAAGCGTGTGACCAATGAGGCCATCGCATCGTGGAAGGCCGATTATGGGTATGACCAACCCTTGTTGATCAATACGCAAGCTAAAGGGCTGGCTAAGCTCACTAACACGATTTTCTATAATAAATCCATACGCCTGTTTGTGTTTGACTTTGGACGGTCTGATGCCGGGCGCGATATAGGTTATGACATCAGCCAGCGCATGTGGCCAAGTCTGGCCATTGCCTTGCCCATCTTTATTATTGGTATCTTGATCAACATAACCTTTGCCATGCTGCTGGCATTTTTTCGTGGCACTTACCTGGATGTTTGGGGTGTGGTGTTGTGTGTGGTGATGATGTCTATCTCGGGACTGTTTTATATCATTGGCGGTCAGTTCTTACTCAGTAAATTCCTGCACCTGGTGCCCATTTCTGGTTATGATGACGGACTCAATGCCATCAAGTTTCTTATCCTGCCTGTCATCGTGGGTATTATCGGCGGCATAGGATCCGGTACCCGTCTTTATCGAACCTTGTATCTGGAAGAGATACATAGGGATTATGTCAGGACCGCGCGCGCCAAGGGATTGTCTGAGTTTCGAGTATTGTTTGGTCATGTGCTCAAGAATGCCATGATCCCCATACTGACAGGTGTAGTTGTGGTGATCCCTCTGTTATTCATCGGTAGCCTGGTGATGGAATCATTCTTTGGTATACCGGGTCTGGGAAGTTATACCATAGATGCCATTAATGCACAGGATTTTGCCGTCGTACGTGCGATGGTCTTCCTGGGTTCCGTGCTTTATATCGTGGGTCTCATGTTGACGGACATTAGCTATACTCTGGTTGATCCCAGGGTGCGCCTGAGTTGATGTCCTACCAACTCGAAATCTTTACTACCGATGCACTGGTGCTCTTATTGCTGGCGGGAATAGTTGGGTTCATTTTCTATGCACGGAAGCATGAACATCTAAAGACACCCTGGCGCCAGGTGTTGCGCCGACCCATGGCTATGTCTGCGTTGATTGTTTTGTTGGTTTACAGTGCTATAGGCATACTGGATTCCATTCATCTTCGTGTTGCGTATGATGGAAATGCCAGGGAGGCACAGGTAAGTCAGACTACGGGCATCGTCAGTGTACTGGACATCATGCTCACTTCTATCCGTACAAATACAGAAAAAACCTACTCTGCACCACTGGCTGTGCAGGCCTTTACCAAGGAAACCATTGAACAGGCATCCGGTATCGCTCAACGAGAATATCCTCGTTTGCAATACGGCGGTGCACACTTAAGCGATGTTGATGCAGCCACCTGGGACATATTGCAGCGTATGGTGATGGCGTTCGTGCTTGCATCAATCGCCATGAGTTTGACGACAGGGTTCATCATCATATTCATAACAAAACGCAATGGTGAAAGTATCACGCGGGCATGGACCCGGTTCCGGAAGGGTGAGGAAGAGGTTCCCTGGCGCAGCATGTCGGTCACTCTTTTTGTGCTGCTCTTTCTCGCGTTGTGTATCGTCTTGATCGGGTCGTATTACCATATACTGGGTACCGATCAAGTAGGCAATGATGTCCTGTACAAATCATTAAAGAGTGTACGCACAGGTTTGCTAATAGGTACACTAACCACGCTGGTGATGCTGCCCTTTGCCATTATGCTGGGCATGGCCGCGGGATATTACCGGGGCTGGGTGGATGATGTAGTCCAGTATCTCTATACCACCTTAAGTTCAATCCCGGGTGTTTTGTTGATTGCCGCTGCCATACTCAGCCTGCAGGTGTATATGGCCAACCATCCCGAGATGTTCGATACTATAACGGCGCGCTCGGACACACGTTTACTGGCGCTTTGTATCATACTTGGCATTTCCAGCTGGACCGGCCTGTGTCGTCTAATACGTGGCGAGACATTGAAGTTACGCGAAGCCGATTATGTGCAGGCCTCCGTGGCACTGGGTGTGCGCCAGATGCAAACGATGTTACGCCATATCCTTCCCAACCTGATGCACCTTGTCATTATCAGCATCGTGCTGGACTTTAGTGGGCTGGTACTGGCCGAGGCGGTGTTATCTTATATTGGTGTCGGCGTAGACCCGACCATGGACAGTTGGGGCAATATGATTAACAGCGCGCGCCTGGAAATGGCGCGCGAACCCGTGGTCTGGTGGAGCCTGGGGGCTGCCTTTCTGTTTATGTTCGGTTTGGTGTTGTCGGCCAATCTCTTTTCCGATGCCGTACGTGACGCCTTCGATCCTCGTTTACGAAAACGTTAAGTTATGCCCGAACCCATACTCAAAGTTGACAATCTCAAGACCTGGTTCGATACCGAAGCAGGTATCTTGCGCGCGGTAGATGGAATTTCCTTTGAGATAAATCGGGGCGAGACCGTGGCGATGTTGGGCGAGTCCGGTTGTGGCAAGTCCATGACGGCCTTGAGCCTGTTGCAGCTGGTGCCGGAGCCGGCCGGCCACATTGAAAGCGGAAATATTTGGCTTAATAATGAGAACCTGCTAAAGCATAATGAACGCGCGATGCGCAGCATCCGTGGCCGCCGCATGGCCATGATTTTCCAGGAACCACAGTCCTCGCTGAACCCCGTCATGACCGTGGGGGCACAAGTGGCCGAGGTTCTACCGGAGCGTGGAACCTTAAGCAAAGACAAGCTTAAAGCAGAAGTCGTACAGTTGTTTGAGGCAGTAGGCATGGCCGATCCTGCCAAGCGTTACCATGAGTATCCGCACCAACTGTCAGGGGGTATGCGCCAACGCGTGATGATCGCCATTGCCCTGGCCAGCCAACCCGATATTCTTATTGCCGATGAGCCGACCACGGCGCTGGATGTGACGATACAGGCACAGATACTGGACCTGTTAAAACAACTGCAACGCGATCGCGACCTGACCATCATGTTAATTACGCACGACCTGGGCGTGGTCGCCAATATGGCGCACAGGGTCCTGGTCATGTATGCAGGCGAGATCGTGGAGTCGGCAACGGCAGAACAATTCTTTGCAGCGGCCAGACATCCCTATTCACAAAAGCTCTTTCGCGCCTTGCCGGGCCGTGGCAAGCGCGGCGAACCCCTGGAGGTTATTCCCGGCTCGGTACCGCCTCTTACCGAAACCTTTACAGGCTGTCGTTTTGTGAATCGATGTGAGTTGGCGCAAGAGACTTGCCAGACATCCATACCGGCATGGATAGACATGCAGGGGGGTGGTGTACGTTGTCATCTTTATCAGGATGGTGATGCGGCCCAGGTTGAAAGCGTAAAGACAACAAGCCGGTCAAGTGAAGGTGCTGTCGCTGAAGAGAGCAAACCTCTGCTTATGATCAATAACCTAAAAGTCCATTTCCCCATCCACAAGGGTGTGTTCAAGCGCATTGTCGGCCATGTCAGGGCCGTTGATGGTGTGTCCCTGAGTCTAAAGTCGGGCCGCACTGTGGCATTGGTCGGCGAGTCCGGGTGCGGCAAGACCACGGTCGGTAAGGGCCTGTTGCAGCTCATACGTCCCACTGATGGCCAGGTCATGTATCACAATGGACAAGACAATGAACTGACGAAACTTTCTCAGGCCGAACTGAGACCTTTGCGCAGTCATTTCCAGATTGTATTTCAGGACCCGTACTCATCTCTGAATCCGCGCATGCTGGTCAGCAATATTCTGCAAGAGGGCATGAAGGCGCTCGGTGTAGGTGGCGCTGGTGAGCAGAGGGCGCATCGTGTTCAACTATTATTAGAGCAAGTCGGTCTGCCTGCCGAAGCAGCCTGGCGTTATCCACATGAGTTTTCCGGGGGCCAACGCCAGCGTATCAGCATTGCCCGCGCCCTGGCTGTTGAGCCCAGGTTAATCGTTTGTGACGAGCCCACCAGTGCGCTGGATGTTTCGGTGCAGGCGCAGATCCTGAATCTGTTAAAGCAATTACAGGACGATCTGGGTCTGAGTTATTTGTTTATCACCCATGATCTCTCCGTGGTCGAATATCTTGCCCACGAAGTGGCAGTGATGTATCTCGGGCGCATAGTCGAGTCTGGCTCCATTGCTGATGTCATGGATGATCCCAGACATCCTTACACCCAGGCATTATTGGCAGCCATCCCTAAAGTAGATCAAGCGCGGCAGGACGACAGCACCGTGACGCGATTGGCCGGTGATATTCCTTCACCCAGCAATCCGCCCCGGGGATGTCATTTCCATCCACGCTGTCCCCGGGCCAATGACCGATGCCGGCGGGAATATCCGGAATCGATCCAGGTGTCGGAGAAGCACTATGTCAGTTGTCATCTATTTACTGATGACTAACTCCTAGTAGCCACTGACGATTTTATCCACCTTCCCATCGAGACTGATATGGACGGCAGACCAGCCTCCTGGCCGGTATAGCGGTTTGTGATTTTCATAGGCGATAATATATGAGCCTATGACTATCCATTCCTTCTCATGTTTTGTGGCCTTATAGCTGCATCCGACATAGCGTGCGCAACGGTCTGCCAGGGCCAGATTCGCCAGCGCCATCACACGCTGTTCTGTCAAGGATTCACTTGCGAGGCTGACAACGCAAAAAAGGCCGAGACTGAAACCAAGTGCCCGGCCTGAATATTTCAAGGGTTGATTAAACTAAATTGATTTGACGGTGCTTACGGAGGCGATGGGTGCCTTGGGTTTCACCCAGATCTTTAGTTTCTGACCTAGTCGTAAAACCGAACGCCGGCTGACACGATTCCAGCGTGTGATCTGACTGATATAGACATTATACTTCAAGGCTATATTCCAAAGCGTGTCGCCGGCCTTAACCTTATGCACAACTTTAACCCGGTCTTTGGGCGGCGGCACGGCCTTGCGTGGAACGGGTTTGGTGACGTTGCCGGCATGGGCCGTGATGCGTCGTGATGAGACCGGGATAATCAAATCACGGCCGGCACGTATACGGGTGCCACGCATGCGGTTGGCCTGTTGTATGGCGCGTACGCTGACGCCATAATGATACGCTATGGTGCTCAAGGCATCACCACGACGTATACGATGGCGCTTCCATTTCACACGTTGATCGGCAGGCAGTTCGGCCAGTGCGTTGAGTACCGCTTGCTGCTTGCCGGCGGGGATCAATAAATAATCCGGCCCGTGGTCCGGGGACGTGGCCCAGCGGCGAAAACCAGGGTTGATGTCATAAATATCACCAACCGGAATGTCGGCCTTGCGTGCCAGCACGCTGATGTCGATCTGGGCGTCCAGGGGCACGCTGGTGAAATACGGTTCATTGGGAATGGGTTCCAGTGTCAAACCGTAGGCCTGCGGGTCTTTAATAATATTGGACAAGGCAATGAGCTTGGGCACATAGTTGCGTGTCTCGCGTTTGAGTGTACGCAGGTGTTCATAGCGATCACTGCGTCCCTTGCGTCGATTGTAGGCCTGGGCGCCCATCACACGCCCCTCGCCGGCGTTATAGGCCGCCAGCGCCAGGTGCCAGTCACCGTCAAAATCCTTCTCCAGTTTCTGCAGATAGTTCAATGCGGCATTCGTGGCCGCCATGACATCGCGGCGCCCGTCATACCACCAGTTATTCTTGAGGCCATAGAGACGGCCGGTGGAGGGAATGAACTGCCACAGGCCGGCGGCGCGGGCACGCGAATAGGCGTGGGGTTTAAAGGCGCTTTCAATCGCCGGTAACAACGCGATCTCCATGGGCATGTTGCGCTTCTCGATCTCCTCGACGATGTAATAGAGATAGAGTCGCGCCCGTTTTGTGATGCGTTCCAGGTATTCCGGGTTGTTCGCGAACCAGCGCTCGTGGCGGGTGACATAGGGGTGGTGCAGCTCGGCCAGGCCATAGTCGGCGCGTATGCGGTCCCAGACATCGGTGTACTCAGGTACCTCGGCCACAGGGGTCACATCAATGGCCGGAAAGAGTTCAGCGGTGTCTGCTACGGTCGTCTGCTTTGCTGCCGGAGAGGCAGTCTTCGTCTGGGGTTGTGATGCGGTCGTCTCCTGACGGGGGGGCAGGTTGGAGCAGGCGGTAAGGGTAAGCGCTAGCAGCGCAACTGCCAGCGTAAAGCGTTTCTTATTCATAGATTTAAAGTTTATAAACACCTGATAAAAACATCAATATTAATCGTGCCGTCACTATCCGCGGTAGTCATCCTTCCATCGGCGCAGGGCCGTAAAGACGTCAACCTCGTCATTGAGTGTCTGGCCTGCATGGGCCGAGACACTGGCCTGTACCGCTGCCTCCCTGCAGCGCAGAAACGGATTAATCGCACGTTCCCGTGCCAGTGTGGACGGCAGCGTGGCCCGGCCTGAGTCTCTCAAATTTGTGACAACCTCGGTGTAGACGCGAATATCGGCGTTTTCCGGCTCCACGGCCAACGCAAATCTCAAGTTGTCGGCGGTGTATTCATGGGCGCAATACACGCGGGTTTCAGGGGGCAGTGGGGCGAACCGGCACAGGGAGGCATACATTTGTGCGGCCGTGCCTTCGAACAAACGCCCGCAGCCGGCACTAAACAGGGTATCGCCACAAAACAACATGCCGGCGCCGTAGTAGGCGATATGGCCGCGGGTGTGGCCGGGCACGCCTATGACCGACAGTTCCAGCCCCAGCTCTGGCAGGGCGACCGTGTCCCCGTCGTCGACGGCATGGTCGACGGTGGCAATATTCTCCGCCACCGGGCCGTATACGGGCAGGGTGTAGCGCTGCAATAGCTCCCGGTTGCCACCGACGTGGTCCCCGTGATGATGGGTGCAGAGTATGGCCACCGGGGTGAGCCGGTGTTGCTCCAGGAAGGCGAAAACAGGGCCCGCATCCCCGGGGTCGACGATGGCCACATGGGCTGAATTGTCGCCTTGAATCAACCAGATATAGTTGTCGTCAAAGGCCTCAACGTGTAAAACAGATGGCATAGGCAGCGAGTGTGGAAGAGTGTTACGAGGGAGTCAATGCAGTTTCTGAACCGCAATAAAGACCGGAAACAGGACAAAACCGAGACCGTAAGGCCCGGGCAAAGAGACCACCAGGCCACCCGCCGGCAGGATTTGTTGGACTGGTTCGATCGCCCTCTGGGGCGCTCCCTGCAAGGACTGGAGGCCAGTCACTTGCGTCAAATCCTGCCCTCGCTCTACGGTATGGTGGCCATACAGTTGGGCCATATCGGCAAGCTCAACCTGATGGACGCCTGTGTGGCGCCGGCGCGTATCCTGATCGATGAGGACATCAAGCCCATCGAACACGGGGAGCGCGTCATCATGGGCGCCCAGGCCGATGCCTTGCCGCTGGATGCCAAGAGCGTGGACGTGGCCATACTGCCGCATACCCTGGATTTCGCCGAGGACCCGCACGCCATTCTGCGCGAGGTCGATCGCGTGCTCAGCCCCGAGGGCCATGTCGTCATTATGGGTTTCAATCCGTTGAGCCTTTGGGGCCTGTGGCGTTTGGGTACCTTCTTTCATCGCCGCACTCGCAGGCGCTTGCCCTGGTGTGCCAAGTTTGTCGGCCTGCCGCGCATCAACGACTGGCTGTCGTTGCTGGGTTTCGAGCGCATGCAGTGTGAGATGCTGTTCCATCGCCCGCCCATCAAGCGCGAAGGTGTGATGGACAAGCTGTTCTTCATGGAGCGGCTCGGCCGGCGCTGGTGGCCGCGTGTGGGTGCGATCTACATGATCGTCGCCCGCAAAAGTGTGATCGGCATGACGCCGCTCAAACCCGCCTGGAAAAAGCGCAAGCGCCTCATCTCTGGACTGGCCGAACCCGCGGCCAAGGTCATCTACCCCAGTGTGCCCCAATGGCGCTTCCGCCGTGGCGGCTAGGGTTCATATCTATACCGACGGCGCCTGCAGAGGAAACCCCGGACCCGGCGGTTGGGGCGCCTTGCTGCGCTATGGCGATACGGAAAAAGAACTCTACGGCGGTGAGCGCGAGACCACCAATAACCGCATGGAGCTGATGGCCGCTATTCAGGCCCTGGAAAGCCTCACACGTCCCTGCAATGTAGTACTGACCACCGATTCCACATATGTCATGAAAGGCATCAGCGAATGGCTGGTTAACTGGAAACGTAATGGCTGGAAGACCGCCGCCAGGAAGCCGGTCAAGAACGCCGACCTGTGGCAGCGCCTGGAGGCCGCCACCCATGAACATGAGATTCAATGGGACTGGGTCAAGGGCCACAGTGGTCATCCCGAGAACGAGCGCGCGGATCAGTTGGCGAATCGGGGGATTGATGAACTGTAAGGCGTATCTATAACGCCTTGCGTTATATAACGAGGGACGTTATACTTTAGTCATGATACAGGGCTTTCGCGATGATCAAACGGAGTTGATCTGGCAGGGGCAAACATCAACAAAATTGCCTCCGTCCATTCAGCGCGTGGCACGCCGTAAATTGCGTATGTTGAATAATGCCCAGACCCTGACTGATTTGCGCATTCCTCTGGCCAACAGGCTGGAGGCGCTCAAAGGTAAAAGGTCAGGCCAGCACAGCATACGCATCAACGATCAATGGCGGCTTTGCTTCCAGTGGAAAAACGGACACGCCCTGAGTGTGGAAATCGTCGATTACCATTCCTGACAGACAGGTGCTCTTATGGCAAAACATTTACCCAATATTCATCCCGGCGAAATATTGCTAGAGGAATTTCTTGGACCCATGGAGCTGAGCCAGAACCGGGTGGCCCGGGATATCGGTGTGCCGCCACGACGCATCAATGAAATCGTCCACGGCAAGCGCGCGATCACAGCCGATACCGCCGTGCGCCTGGCACGCTATTTTGGCGTCTCAGAACAATTCTGGATGGGCCTGCAAGCCGACTACGACCTGGAAGAAGCTCGAAGAATGCTCGGCAGTCAACTGGATCGTATTGGCAAGCATGCGGCGTAGACAACTTGTACCGGTGCGTGGTTCCGCCCCCGCACGACGGGTCTCTTTTCTTTGCACGCCCAAAGAAAATTTTTTCGGGAACAATATTTGGCGCACTTTAGCCTGCGTAGGGTGCGGTGAGCCTGCGAACCGCACCGATCGAGACACAACAACATGTCACAGTAGGTAAGTAAAGCAAACCTAGGAGTTGCCCCGGTGACCGAATATCGCAGAGCAAAGATTGAAGGCGCGACGTATTTCTTCACCATGAATTGTGCCGAGCGCCATGAAAATTGTTTATTAGCCCGATTGATGCGGTTCACGAGTTCACCGCATCCTACATGAACTAGATTAAAACCGGATGTATATTCGGTTGAGTTTGATCTAGAAAAACTGGCATACTAAATATAGGTATGCTTATGTTAGTTGACGATTATATTATTTATGATTTATTTCATAGTACGACTAAAGCAAAGTAACCTGCCGTGCGGGGGCGGAACCCCGCTAGTAGAATTTCATTCGCGAAACGAGAACAACCATTATGCGCCAAATCGTCCTTGATACTGAAACCACCGGCCTGGATCCTTCACGAGGCCATCGTATTATTGAAATCGGTTGCGTGGAACTGATTAACCGCCGGCTGACGGGCAATAACTATCATCAATATATTCTTCCGGACAGGGAGATTGATGCCGGGGCCATCGAAGTGCATGGCATTACCAATGAATTCCTGGCCGACAAGCCGCGCTATCCGGATATTGCCGCGGACTTTATCGAATATGTGAAGGGCGCTGAGCTCATTATCCATAATGCACCTTTTGATGCCGGCTTTCTGAATGCCGAGTTTGTGTCGATGGACAAAAAGAATCCCATCACCATAGAAAGCCTGTGCAGGATCACCGATACATTGAAGATGGCCCGCACACTGCACCCGGGGCAGAAGAATTCATTGGATGCCTTGTGCAAGCGCTACGAGGTCGATAACAGTTCCCGTGCCTTGCACGGCGCCTTGCTCGACTCCGAGATCCTGGCCGATGTCTATCTGGCCATGACCGGTGGTCAGACGGGTTTATTTGAAGACAGGCTGGGTGTCAGCAAGATGGGGGATGATGCCACCAGGATCAGGCGGCTGGATGCCGACCGACCGCGACTGCCTATAGTTGGACCCACGGAAGAAGAGCTAGCGGAACACCGGGCCTGGATAGCGAAGATGGATGAAGATCAGGAAGACAAGACTTTATGGACAAGGTTGGGTCTATAAGGTTGGGTCTATAGAGTCTGCTCCGAATGGCACTTACTTAAGCGACTTCATTATCCCGTTTGGTTAGTGACAGCGTAGCCCAAAAAAATCTAATACTTTTTCAACATATAGACAGGATTAACAAGATTGACAGGATAAGCAGAAATATCCTGGTGAATCAGAAGCTCTATCATGTTCATCCTGTATATCATGTCTGTTTTTAAGCGTTTGTTTGGCCTTGGTTTGTTGGGTTATGCAATAAACGCTAACCCACCCAACAATTTTGTTTAAGTAGGTGCCATTCGAGTCTGCTCCCTATGTAAAACTCACCTTCGTGGTTTTCTATGATCTCAATGCTGCATTAACCGTTCTCGCAGCCCTTCGCCAAACTTCAACTCATCACACAGTTTATGCAGCGCCTCCTTGCGGGGGCGTTTCTTCTTTAAGGTGTTTACCGCGCACTTGACCGGCGCCTTGTCTTCGATGCGCGCCAGTTGCCAGGAAAGGTGCGCCTGTTCCTTGTGTTCCAGCAATAAACCATGCAGACGCCTGGCGCCACGGATACCGCTATCAGGCAGCGTGTGCAATTTTTCATATAGTCTTTTCAGCGAACGATAACGCTGCAACAGGTCCATGGCGGTCTTGTTGCCGATGCCCGGTACACCGGGGATGTTGTCGATGCTGTCACCGGCCAGAGCCAACCAGTCAATGATTTGGCCGGGTTTGACGCCGTAGCGCGGTTCTATGTCCTTGTGCCGCAGGATTTCATCCTTGGCATAGTTCCACAGCGTATCGCCGGGTCGCATGAGCTGGGCATAGTCCTTGTCATTGGTGAGGTAAAACAGATGGAAATCCTTGTTGCGCACTTTGCGGGCAATGCTGCCGATGAGGTCATCGGCTTCATAGGCTCTGGAACCATAGCAGGCAAAGCCCAGGGTCTTGGTGAGACGGCGGCAGGCCTGTAGCTGTCGTTTCAGATCGGGATCGGGCGGGGTGCGGTTGGCCTTGTACTCCGGGTAGAGCTTCGTGCGAAAGCCTTGTGACAGGCCTTCATCAAAGGCAAAGGCAAAATACTCGCCACCGGTCTTCTCCATCAGTTGTGCCAGGAAGCTGGCGTAGCCGAAGACGGCGTTATTGGGTTGGCCACGGGCATCGGTAATGGCCGCGGGTAGCGAGAAATAGGCGCGAAAGATGTAGATGCTGGCATCCACCAGGTATAGCGGGGTCTTGCGTGCCACGATTATTCCCTGCGGGTCCCAGAGGGTAATCGGGCGCGAAATCTTGCCGGGGTTGTCTTGGCCGTCATGGGCGCTATTGATACCATACCGGCTCCGGGTTTACTAAAGGTTTAGGCATGCCGTATTTCGTTTATCGTGTTACTCGCGAGCGCGCGCTCACACCACTGGAAATCTTCGAAGAATTTAAACCGGCCAAGGATTTCTGTCGCCAGCAGCGCAAGGCGCAGGCCAGGGACGACAGCGATAATATTCGCTTGATTTTCGCTGAGCACAAAAAAGAGGCCGAGATGTTGTTGCGTGAAAAACATAAACCTTCAGCTCCGCTGGAGGAGTGGGAGGGTTGATTCCCATTGCGGCCTGTCGGTACGTTACCATTTGCGCGTTGTTCAGGTATTTCCCGGCGGATTTATTCCCATTTTGCATATCTTTTAAAGAGGATATGATCGGTTGGTGGTTTTGATGTGCGTCAAAGCGGCCGGGTGTGGATGTGTATAATATCCCAAAGGAAATGGACGAAAGTTGGCGGGACAATGCCGGGTAAGGTATGGGTCTTGGCCGGCAAAGGGGGGGGGAATGATGAACCTGGCCGATGTGCTGGTTGATATTCATCCGATGTTGTTGCCTGAAGCACAAAAGGCATTAGAGACTGATATCAGCCAATTGACAGGGGTTCTTGAGGCAACGCTTGATTCCCGGCATGCGAGTGGTTGTGGGATACTTGTGGAGTACGACCCCGAAGTGGTATCCGCCGATCAAATCCTGCACCGGGTGCGGCTGCATGATCCCTATAGCTCAATGATGGGTATGCGGGACAACGCTTGATCGCAAGGCCTCCGATATCCACGTTAGTGGCGGTTATGTATCACGCGGATGTGCAATAATGGTTGCACACGATAGTTTGCAATGCGGACCACATGGCCACCATACACACCATATTGCTCGCTGATTGTATTGTCATTGGCCATGCCACGCTCAGCCACCTGCTGTTGTCCAATGATGCGCGCTACCCCTGGTGCATCCTGGTGCCGGATCGCGACGGTATAAGCGAGATACACGAACTCAACAACGAAGATCAGGTGCTGTTGCTCAAGGAAATCACACAATTATCCCGGGCCATGATGCAGGCCTTTGATGCCGATAAAATGAATATCGCAGCCTTGGGCAATGTGGTGCCGCAACTGCATGTACACTGTATTGCGCGCTATAAAAATGACCCTGCCTGGCCCGATCCTGTTTGGGGAAAATTTCCCGCAAAATCTTATAGTGAGACCGGGCGTGAACAGGTCTTGAGCACACTCAAGGCCGCGCTGGGTGCATCGTACCAATGGCTATGACGGTATCGAATGACTATATCCGCTGGTTTTCTGACGTTGGATTGAATGATGTCGCCGTCGTCGGTGGCAAGAATGCCTCGCTGGGTGAAATGGTGCGCGAATTGGCGCCACAGGGCATTAAGGTGCCCAATGGGTTCGCCATCACCGCGCAGGCCTATCGCGATGTCGTTGACAGCGGCGAGGTACTCTCCAGGCTGCGTGTGTTGATGGCTGATGTTAACAAGGACGATATTGCCGATCTGTCCCGCCGGGGACGCGAGGCGCGTCGCCTGGTTTTTGAGGCCGGCCTGCCCGATGCCCTGCGTGACGCCATCCTGGATGCGTATCATAAATTGTTAGACGAATATGGCACGGAGACTGCCGTCGCGGTGAGAAGCTCCGCCACGGCTGAAGATCTGCCCGAAGCGAGTTTTGCCGGACAACAGGAAAGCTATCTCAATGTCAGCGGCGACGAAATGCTGCTGGAGTCCTGTCGTTGTTGTTTCGCGTCATTGTTTGCCGACAGGGCGATTGCCTATCGTATCGATCACGGCTTTGATCATTTCAGTGTTGCGCTGTCCATCGGTGTGCAAAAAATGGTGCGCTCGGACCGCGCCACCAGTGGTGTGATGTTTACGCTGGATACGGAATCCGGCCATCGAGATGTGGTATTTATTACCGGCGCCTATGGTCTCGGCGAAAACGTTGTCCAAGGGGCAGTAGACCCGGACGAGTTTTATATCCACAAGCCCACCTTTAACAAAGGCTACCGTGCGGTATTGCGTCGCGTGATGGGGCGCAAGCAAGTCAAGATGGTGTATGCGGCCGATCGCACCCATGGCGGTACGCGCAATATTCCCACGCCTTCCAGGGACCGGCGTCGTTTTTGTTTAACCGACGAGGAAGTCTTCACACTGGCGCAGTATGCGCTGACGGTAGAGCAACACTACAGTATCCAGGCCGGCCACGATGTTGCCCATGGACATGGAATGGGCCAAGGACGGGATAGATGGTGAGCTGTATCTGGTGCAAGCACGGCCGGAAACGGTAGCAGTACGTGAATCCAAGCATGTGATTAAGGAATACAGGCTAACAGAAAAAAGTGAGATACGAATTAGCGGTCGTGCCGTGGGTAGGAAGATCGCCGCCGGTAAGGTATGCATGATTACCGATGTCGGGACCTTGCATGAGTTCCGACCGGGCGAGGTGTTGGTGGCGGATATCACAACACCCGATTGGGAACCGGTGATGAAAACCGCTGCCGCCATAGTCACCAACCGAGGTGGCCGCACTTGCCACGCGGCCATTGTGGCAAGGGAACTCGGCATACCGGCGGTGGTCGGTACCAGGGATGCAACGGAATGTTTGCGCAATGGCGAGGCCGTGACGGTATCCTGCGCCGAGGGAGAGGAGGGCCATATCTATGATGGCTCCTTGTCCTATGAGATCGATGAGCTTGATGTCAGCAAACTTAAACCAGCGCCAATAAAAATAATGGTCAATATCGGCAATCCCGAGCAGGCGTTTCAGGTGTCGCGCCTGCCTTGTGAGGGTGTCAGATTGGCGCGCATGGAATTTATTATTAATGAGGCGATCAAGATTCATCCCATGGCCTTGCTGCACCCGCAAAGACTGAACGAGTCTGATCGAGCACAGATTGCCGAGGTCACTGGCGCCTATGCGCGACCACAGGACTTCTTTGTGCAAGGTCTGGCGGAGGGTGTGGGCACCATCGCCGCGGCGTTTTATCCGCGCCCGGTCATCGTGCGACTGTCCGATTTCAAGAGCAACGAATATGCCGGCCTGTTTGGCGGCGCCGTATTCGAGCCCGAAGAAGAGAATCCCATGATCGGTTTCCGTGGTGCGGCGCGCTACATCCATCCCGATTATGCCGAGGCCTTTGCGCTTGAGTGTGAGGCCTTACGTGTTGTTCGCGAGGTTATGGGGATGGACAATATCATTCCCATGGTGCCTTTCTGCCGCACCCCGGAAGAAGGGCGACAAGTACTGGCCTCCATGGCGAAGCAAGGCTTAAAGCAAGGCGACAAGGGATTACAGATCTACATGATGTGCGAGTTACCCAGCAATGTGTTGTTGCTGGCGGAGTTTGCGGAATTGTTCGATGGTTTTTCCATCGGTTCCAACGATCTTACGCAATTGGTGTTAGGCGTGGACAGGGACTCGGCCTTGCTGCCCCGGGATTTTGATGAACGTAATCCGGCAGTGATCAAGTTTCTGGAAATGGCAATACATGAGGCGCGCCGCCTGGGTAAATACATCGGCATCTGTGGTCAGGCGCCTTCGGATTATCCGCAGCTGGCCGAACGCCTGGTGAAGGCAGGTATAGACTCTATCAGTCTTAATCCCGACAGTGTGTTGCCAGTTACCCTGAAGCTGACCGGGATGGAGACTTCAAGCCAGTAAAGTCAGGGTACTGGCGTGGCGATGGTAATGTTGATCGTTTTTGTGGCGCCGGTAATTAAAATATTGCTCTGACCCATCAGATCGCCGCTTTGTGAAATGGCATTACCGCTTTTTGAGATACGTGCACCTACTACGATGTCCTTGAACTTTGATAAAGACATATTGGGGGCCATGGCCATATTGTCATCCAGGGTCACAGTAACGGGTAAGTCTTTGGCCTGTTTTCTTACTATGGCCAGCGGCATGCGTGGGCCTTGGGCGGCACGTGCATAAATAAACAGGGTTTCATCGCCTGATACCTTGTTCCTCAATGATGGGTCCAGTTTAACGCTAACATTGAGACTGACCCCGACTGTTTGGGTCCGGGACGTTGCTTGTGGTGCAGTTTGTGCTTGCGATACCGCGGTACCACCCACCTGGGCAATAAATTTATCGACAGTGATCGCCGCCTCGGTACCGTCTTTCAGGTCTTTGCGCAATCGAGTCCAGTGCTTCAAGGCCAGCTTGCGCTTGCCGGTCTGCAAGGCCGCATGACCTGCCAGCCATAACGCCTTGGGATGATTGGGCTGGATCTCGAGTGTTTTGTTGATTAGCTCAGTGGGCATGCCTTCTAACCGGCCCTGTTGACTCATGGCCAGGGCTTCGGCGTAGGTGGTTAGCAGGCCAGGATCATCACCCAGTAAATCGTGGGCCCTGGCAAATGCCAATACCGCTTTATCATATTGTTTTATGGAGACGTAAGATTTGCCCAGCAATACCCAGCCTTTGCCACTGTCCGGACTCTGTTGTAATTTCTTTTCCAAATTTTCTATGATTTCATTCATACTGTACTGAGTACCACCGGCCCTTACTGCAACAGTAGTCTGATCAAAATCTATGGCCTCCATATTGCCCAGCCAGAGATAAAGACCAAACGCCAGCGCAGGGATGGCAACCAGTAGACTGATGGTGGCAGAACGTATTCCTGTAGTGGTGACTGGTTTTATTTTTTTATCCTCAGGGATATCTTCCAGTAATTGTTGATCCAGTTCGGTACGTGCCTGGTCAAAGTCAGTTTGTGAAATGACCTGGTTGGCCAGGTCGGCTTCCAGTTCCTTGATACGGAGGCGATGCACCGTTACTTGTAATTGTTTTTCATCCGGTACGGTATGACGTGCAGGACGTAGCAGGGGCAGCAACACAGTTGCCAGCGCGATGAGAGTCAGCGTTACAGAAATCAACCAGAACATTAGTCTTCTTTTGTGTTTTCGTTATCTTTCAGGAGTTTATTCAGGCGCGATTGATCTTCGGCGCTCATGGGTGGCGTTTTTTCTGTTGACGGATCAGATCTGCGTTTGAGTGTAATAAAGAGGAAGGCCAGAGCCACAATGATGAGTATGGCGGGTGCAAACCAGAGCAGGATGGTGCTGCTGCGCAACGGGGGGCGATACAATACAAAATCAGAGTAACGTGCAATCAGGAAATCGGTGATTTCTTTATTGCTCTGTCCGTTCATGATCATGCCGTAGACTTCATGCCGTAAATCCTGCGCCAGTTCGGCATTGGAATCCGCCAGCGACTGATTCTGACAGACCAGGCAACGCAACTCGGCGATTAGATCTTTATAGCGTTGCTCTTGTTCGGGACTGGAGAAGCTTAGGACCTCTATCGCCGCCAGGTTGTTCATGCCGAAGAGTAGCACGATAGTAAATATTAATGATTTTAAGTTAGGACGATTCATACTACGAGTCATAAATGATGGGTAGTTAGACGATGCGCTGTTAGGCAGTTTGTATATTCTCAGTCGCTATGAGCTTTTTCCTGCGGCGGGCGCCGATGCGATAACGCCGGTCACTGGCCGCGAGCACACCGCCAGCTGCCATAATCAAACTGCCCAGCCATATCCAGCGTATATAGGGTTTGTAATAAAGACGAACACTCCACGCATTTTGTCCCAGTGGTTCGCCCAATGCCACATATAGATCACGCAACAGGCCGGCATCAATAGCGGCCTCGGTCATAGGGTTCTTTTGCACGCGATAGATTCGCTTCTCCGGGGTCAGCATGGCGATATGTTCGTCGTTTTGCAGCACCTGTATGCGTACACGGCGTGCTTCATAGTTGGGGCCCGGTTCGGAAGTACTGTCCACAAACTTGAATGTGTAAGGGCCAATTTCAAAGGCCTCACCCGGCGCCATGCGCACGTCTTTCTCAACGCTGTAGTGGCTGGTCAGCGTGACACCAATAACGAACACGCCTATGCCTATATGTGCCACGGTCATGCCCCAGAAGGCGGCCGGTGTGTTGCGTATACCAGTCCAGACGTTGTTTTTGCTTTGTATGCGTTTATACAGGTTCTGCCCAGCGCTGAATATGACCCAGAAGGCGATGGCAATCACCAGCAGGATGCCCGCGGACAGGGTGCCGGTAGCGACCAATACAAACACCACGGCGGCACCCAGGGCGACTACCAGGGTCAGCCGTAATTGTTTGAACAGGCTCATGGGGTCATCCTGCTTCCATCGCACAATGGGGCCAATCCCGATAAGAAATACCAGCGGCAGCATAATGGGAGCGAAGACAGTATTGAAGTAGGGAGGGCCGACAGAGATCTTGCCCAGGCCCAAGGCATCCATGAGCAGAGGGTAAAGTGTGCCCAGTAGCACGCTGGCAGCGGCAACCACCAGTATGACGTTATTGATAAGCAGGAAGGTCTCGCGTGAGAAGCCTTGAAAACGGCCACCGCTACGCATACTGGGACCGCGCCAGGCATACAGACTTAAAGAGCCACCAATGACCACCAGCAGAAAGGCCAGTATAAAGATGCCGCGCTCGGGATCGGTGGCAAAGGCATGGACCGAGGTCAGCACACCGGAACGTACCAGGAAGGTACCTAATAAACTGAGTGAAAAAGCGAACAGGGCCAGCAGTACCGTCCAGCTGGTGAAGGCGCCGCGTTTTTCCGTCACGGCCAGGGAATGAATCAGTGCCGTGCCTACCAGCCAGGGCATGAAGGAGGCGTTCTCCACCGGGTCCCAGAACCACCAGCCGCCCCAGCCCAGTTCGTAATAGGCCCACCAGCTACCGAGGGCGATACCTATAGTAAGAAATAACCAGGCGACCGTGGTCCATGGGCGCGACCAGCGAGCCCAGGCGGCATCGAGATGGCCGCCGATCAGGGCGGCAACGGCAAAGGCAAAGGCTACGGAGAAACCGACATAGCCCATATACAGCATAGGCGGATGAAGAATGAGACCAAAGTCCTGCAGCAAGGGATTGAGATCGCGCCCCTCGACGGCGGCCGGTAACAGGCGCTCGAAGGGATTAGACGTGAAGAGCATAAACAACAAGAAGCCAGTGCTGACCATGCCCATGACACTAATGACACGGGCAACAAAGGCCATGGGCAACATGCGGCTGAAGCGGGCGACGGCCGCGCTCCAGAGACCCAGCATCAGAGCCCAGAGCAATAAAGAGCCTTCATGCGCACCCCAGACGGCAGAAATCCGGTAAGGCAGGGGCAGGGCGCTATTGGAATTCTGCGCCACATAAAGCACGGAGAAGTCAGACTTGATAAACGACAAGGTTAGCAAGGCAAATGCCAGCAGCAAAAACCCGCACTGCGCGTATGCCATTGGCCGGGCCAACAGCATCCAGGAAGGGATGTTGCGTGTCGCGCCTATCAGCGGCAAAACCGACTGCGCAATGGCCAGGCATAGCGCCAGTATGAGAGCAAAGTGACCGATTTCGGGAAGCATAGCCCATCCTTTTTTGTACGCTAGACCAGGCTGTCAGCGAACTCGAAGCGCAGCATATTACCACACGACAGTGAAGTAGAAACCGCCCCCATGACAGGCCGGATTGGACCGTTCTCAGCGGCGCTCTATCGTTTGAGTTGTGATGATAAGGGTGAAAGCTCATCGGTGTTTCAATATCTCAGACAGCATCACCCGGATATTCCGCTGATCTGTATCATCGAGAACGACAGCCTGAAGTCACGTTTGACTGCTGTGTGCCAGGATAACAAGCGTCCATGCAGCACCTCTCGGCGACAACGCCTTCCTGGATAATCTTGCGCACATCACACAGCCCAAACGGTAGAGTCCTATAGCATTTTGATAGCGGATGATGACGGGACGGTATTAGGGATGACCACGGCTACCCTCTATGCATCGGTTATAGATGCTCGCATGGCAGCCAATCCTGAAGAGACCTATCGCGTGTTGTCTAAGTTCAAACCCGAACTGATTCTGATGGATGGTTACATGCCGTATTGCAGTGGCCTTGTGCGCCAATGTTATGGCCAACGATGTGCAGCAGGCCATGGCCACTGGTTTCCAGCACTGGTTTGCCAAGTTCATACGAGTGATACCCTTTGTAGAGACTCTCAGGTCTGTGTTGCAAACCCGAATCGGCAAGGCCAATTAACACATATATTTCATAAGGTATTGACCTTGGCGTCATTCGGGGTTAAAACCTTTGTGTCCCTGAAAGTTAACAAGCCATGATGGCCAATCAACTCAAAACTATCCTTTATGTAGAAGATGACCCTGATATTCTAACGATTGCCAAAGTGGCGCTAGGGAATGTCGGGGATTTCGATGTACGGGCCTGTTCGTCGGGTGTTGAGGCGTTGAGTATTCTTGAGACCTATCAACCCGACCTCATTATGCTGGATGTCATGATGCCTGATATGGACGGTCCCGAGACCTTGCGGCGTATTCGTAAAATGCCGGAACTGGCAAATACCCCGGTGATCTTTTTGACAGCCAAGGTGCAGGTGGATGAGGTGGTCCGCTACAAGGAAATGGGGGCGGTTGAAGTTATCTCAAAACCCTTTGATCCCATGACCCTGGCGCAAACGATTTCGAAAATCTGGACGGGTGTCAAACATTTAGACAAGTTAAGTTCCTGAATAATTTACAAGACGGTTACAATCTTTCCTTTGCCCCCTGGAGTACCGGCAACCCTCCGTAATTAACGTCCATTTTGCGACTGATTTTATGGGTCTTTTCCATTACCATGGCGCCACTTTGATGCAGGAGTTTCAGGTTTCATGACTGTCCGTACCCGTTTTGCCCCCAGTCCTACCGGCTATCTCCACATCGGTGGGGCCCGCACTGCATTATTTTCCTGGTTGTATGCGCGCCGTCATGGCGGCGTCTTTGTGTTGCGCATAGAAGATACGGATCTTGAACGCTCCACCAAGGAATCGGTGAATGCCATTCTTGAGGGTATGGCGTGGTTGGGTCTGGAATATGATGAAGGGCCTTTTTATCAAACCGAACGATTTGATCGCTATCGTGATGTGATTCAACAACTGCTCGACACCGGACATGCCTACCAATGTTATTGTAGCAAGGAAGAGCTTGATGTTATGCGCGAGGAACAAAAGGCGCGTAAACATAAACCCCGTTATGACGGTCGTTGCCGTCATCGTAAGGGCGTACCGCCCAAAGGTGTAAAACCGGTGATTCGGTTTAAGAATCCCCTGGACGGTGCCGTTGTTGTCGATGATCTGGTGAAGGGCAAGGTCATTATTCAGAACAGTGAACTGGATGATCTGATTATTGCCCGCAGTGATGGCACCCCGACTTATAATCTGACCGTGGTGGTGGATGACTGGGATATGGGTATGACCCATATTATCCGGGGTGACGATCACCTTAATAATACTCCGCGGCAAATAAACATTCTGCAGGCCTTGGGCGCGGAACTGCCGGTCTATGCCCATGTG
Source organism: Gammaproteobacteria bacterium (assembly GCA_036986275.1). GTDB lineage: Bacteria > Pseudomonadota > Gammaproteobacteria > Acidiferrobacterales > SZUA-150 > BTRG01. Next base: position 24,114 of record BTRG01000013.1, read on the forward strand.
CCCATGATCCTGGGGGCAGATGGGCAACGCCTGTCCAAGCGTCACGGGGCTGTGAGTGTGATGCAGTATCGGCAGGAAGGTTATTTGCCTGAGGCCTTGATTAATTACCTGGCGCGCCTGGGCTGGTCGCATGGTGATCAGGAGATCTTCTCACTGGATGAGATGATAGACCTGTTTGATGCAAGCGACGTGAACAAGGCGTCGTCCGCTTTTAATCCGGAAAAATTGTTGTGGTTGAATCAGCAATATATAAAAAATAGCAAACCGGAGCATATCATCCATCATTTGAGCTGGCATCTGGGTCAACGCGGCATGGATCCGACCCGGGGACCGGATATTATTGAAGTAGTAAAGACGCAGCAAGAGCGCGCCAAGACCCTGGCCGAGATGGCGGACAATTGTTATTTCTTTTATAAAGATATCGACTCATACAATGAAAAGGATGCCGGCAAACATATGAAACCGGAGATCCTCCCGGCCCTGGAAACACTTGCGACTGCCTTGTCTGAGTTGGCTACTTGGGACAAGGAGCCGATACACGATCTTATTAAGGCTGTTGCCGAGCAGTTCGAGCTCAAGTTGGGTAAATTGGCACAGCCGGTTCGTGTGGCAGTAGCAGGTCGCGCCATGTCTCCACCTATAGACATCACCCTGGCATTGCTTGGAAGAGAAGTCACGCTGGCACGATTGGACACAGCAGTTAAATACTTACACACACTTCCGGCGGAATAGCGCCAGGCCGAATTCCCGTATATCAACTATGGATTCAAGTACCTGCAGGCAGCTGCTCTGAGTCCACATTTCCTCTTGCCTGCATAGCTTAAAGCTTTTTTACATTCAGCCGATGTTATTGGGGCCATCTGTGAGTGTTGCAGATGGCTTTATTGGTTTGCGGCGCTAGTGCCGGCATCCTGTAACCGGTTCGCACTATAGAAACAGTCAGGCTGTCCTTTATGTATTCTGAAAATACATTTAGATCAAATGTCAAAAACCCTGGCATCAGGTTTCTGATAGCAGTTTTAGTCTCAGCATATTCAATCAAGATATCACTTGTAAAATCAGGAGTGCTTCTTTCTCCAGGGAAGCAGGCAGGCGCAAAGACCTCATTCGGATTGGGACCAGGTTTGTAGTATGCGGATATTGAAGGACATATTGCTGCAAGAAAGCCAGGGCAGTTTCAGGCAGAGATTAAGCGTCGCATTTGTGTTGGGGATGCTCATAGTCACGATGGTTTCTGCAATGGTCACGGCGCGCGTGGTAAGTGAAGGTGAGCGAGTACGTATTATCGAAAGCGGTAAAAAAATAACCGAGAACCTGTCAAAACAGGTTGTATCGGCACTGCATCATTATCGCAAGAACAATAGCAATCAAGATTTGATTCGCGCCACGGAATCAACGATGGGGTTTCCGAATGTAAGCTATGTGGCGATATATAACCGCGAGGGTAAGGCGCTACTGGAGAAAGGCAGCAAGAGAGAAAGCATAGGTGCGGCGGTATCAATTACATCAGGTGGAGCAGGCCTGATTGAAGAGGGCAATAACGATTGGATATTTATGTATCCGGTGAGTGTTAATGATAGAAACGAACAAGAAGATGATCATCTATATTCATCAGGTATAGAGCAAAAGATAATAGGATATGTCTTGGTATATTTAAACAAGGCAAGCCTCGCAGATATTCAAAAGAAAGTATTTAAAAATAGTATCCTTAGCGCACTTGTAGTAAGTGTTGTAATAATAGTACTACTGCAATCACTAATAAACAAACTAATTACTCCATTGCTTAATGTAAGAGACGCTATGCAGCAAGCAAGCAATGGAGAAAGTTATATAAAAGATAACCCAAAAGGAACAAAAGAAATATGTGATATAACCACTGCGTTCCATCATTTGATGGCCGTGATAGATGAAAGAGAAGATGCATTGAAGATGCAGAATGATCAATTATCAGGAAGGATAGAAGTCCAGTTACAAACAGAAAAAGCATTACGAACGACTACAGCAGAGCTAGAGCAGTATGCGGCAGAACTGGAAAGAAGTAACTATGAACTGGATCAGTTTGCGTACGTCGCTTCACATGACCTAAAGACACCGTTGCGTGCGATATCATACCTGTCAAACTGGATAGAGGAAGAATCTGGAGACAAGCTGACAGTAGAATCAATAGAAAAAATGGAATTGCTCAGGGGAAGAGTGCGCAGGATGGAAGCTCTTATCAATGGTCTGTTACAGTATGCAAGAGCAGGGAAAACAAAGAAAGGAATAATTGAAATAGATATCGAAGTGTTGGTACGCAATGCGATAGCAAAAATAGACGATGTAGAAAGAGTGATACTGGAAATACCAGAAAACATCCCTGTTATCAATACATATCGGGAACCACTTTCACAAATATTATATCAGTTGATAGATAATTCTATACAACATCACGATAACAAAAGAGAAATCAAGATAAGTATACGAGTGAAAGAAAGGGTGAACAGTTACGAGATTACGGTCAATGATAATGGCCCCGGGATTGAAGAACGCTACTATCAGAAAGTATTTACAATTTTCCAGACATTACAGGCACGGGATAAAAAGGAAGGGAATGGTGTCGGTATGGCACTGGTCAAAAAGGTACTGGATATCTATGGAGGAGCTATCAATATACAACAGGCAGAAGAAGGCGGAACATCTGTAGTAATCACCTGGCCGAAAATCGTTAAAACTAAGTCAAAAAGTCAAGTCCTATCATTTTTGCAGGATATAGAAAATGAAAGCAATTCATAAAAATAAGAAAAGACAATGTTGTTATAGTATAGGAGCAAAGATAAATATACTAATTATTGGCACTGTGATTATAACTACGGCTTCTGTAGGATACCTGGTATATAAAGGAACAACAGAGATTCTTGTTAGGAAAGAATCAGATGAATTACATAGTCGCATATCCAGAAAAGTTACACGAATACATTCGATTATCGATACATTAAAAAAAGATGTGGAGTTTCTTTCAAATGTACCACCCATCGCAGGAATTGCCAGAGCCATAGTAAATAATAATCTTGATCCCGTTGGACGATCTACCAGACAACAATGGGAGGACAGACTGGCTGTTATCTTCAGAGAATTTCTAGCCCTTAAACCGGTCTACCAGCAGATACGATATATTGGCGTCTCTGATGGAGGCAAAGAACTAGTGCGGGTCGATCGAAAAGAAAACGGGATAGAGCGTATAAGACGAGATAAATTACAGGTGAAAGCATCACGTAGATATTACAAAGAGGCAATTAAAAGCAAAGGAAGAATTTACCTGTCAGAAATAAATCTGAACAGGGAACATGGAGAAATAGCAGAACCTCGTGCTGCTGTGATGCGAGCCGCCGCAACAGTTTATGACTCAAGAAAAATCGTAGGTATTGTCGTCATAAACATAAATATGGAACTCTTGTTCGATGAAGTTATACATCTTGGACTGGAAAACAAGGCAGAAATATTAATAACAAACGGGCAAGGCGATTACTTAAAACATACAGACAGTAATAAGGAATATGGATTTGAATATGGTCGAAAGATTAATATACAACAAGATTATCCGGAATTATCAGGCTTTTTCGAGAATATAAAAGATGGGAATAATAATATTCACGTCGAATATATTGATACTGATACAATTCTTCATGTAGAAAAGATATATATAGGAAATGATAGTCTGACAGGAACAATAGGAATGGCAGAAGTATTAAATTATTCAGAAATATTGGATGATGTAAACAAGCTAAGCAATAAGAGTTTAATAGTAATATCACTGTTAATGGTAATTGGTATTATTGCGGCAACCATGCTATCACGTGCTATAACAAAGCCACTAATAATGCTAACTGTAGCGGCAGATAAGGTGGCAGCAGGAGAGAAAACTATAGCACTGGAAGTGAGCAAAACAGAGGAAGTAAAAACTTTAACAAATGCATTTAACTATATGACGGAGGAAATAAATAAAAGGGATATGTCTCTTCGTGATGCTGCAAAATATTTGAGAAAAACGAATGAGGAGCTTGATCAATTTGCTTACATTGTTTCACATGACCTAAAGGCACCCTTAAGGGCTATCAAGAATCTCGCAACATGGATAGAAGAAGATCTTGGAGACGATATAGACGATACCATCAAAGACCATATGAGCCTTATGAACAATAGAGTCAAGAGAATGGACTCTCTGATAATGGCCGTATTGGAATACTCAAGAGTGGGAAGGGTGGCTGTGGAAATCGAAGAAGTTGATATCTTGCAGTTGATAAAAGACGTGGTCTCGGATATCGCTCCTGGTAAAGGCATGTCTATAAAGTTACCCGAGACGACTGACATTTTTAAGACAAAAAAAATATTGCTGTACCAAGTGTTGTTGAATTTACTCAGCAATGCTACAAAATATCACGATCGCGAGCGGGGCAAGATAGAAGTATCTGTCACTGATGCAGGGGATGTGTATGAATTCGTTGTGCAGGATGACGGTCCAGGCATACCGCAAGCATATCAAGATAAGGTTTTTGGTATTTTTCAGACCTTGCAGGCACGAGACAAGGTAGAGAGTACGGGCATCGGGCTGAGTATTGTGAAGAAGATCATCGAGGAACAGGGCGGTGATATCTGGCTGGAATCAGAAGACCGTGGCAGCCGGTTTGTATTTACCTGGCCAAAAAAACCGGCAGTGGACCCCGTACATCAAGCGATGCAGCCGCCCTCAGATATAACCGCAACACCAAAATAAAATGGCGTCCCCAAGGGGAGTCGAACCCCTGTTGCCGCCGTGAAAGGGCGATTTAGCATACATCCACGGACAGCCACATACTCCCAAAGACCTATATTAATAGTGTTTCTGTACATACACGTCCATGATAATTCGCTGGTGTTTGCCCCCGTTTTTCCGTACACTGTCCGTACCCACATTTGAGACTGAAAAAATAGAGGTTTCAGGAAGGCTGTACGGAAAAATAAAATGCCCAATATCGACAGCAAAACCAAGCGTGACAGGCTAACGCCTAGACGAGAGCCCTACTGGCACAAGGTCCAGCAAGGCGGCTTTCTAGGCTATAGGCGCAGCTCAGAGGGTGGTGGCACGTGGATTGCTCGCTGGCGCACACCACAGGGAAAGCAAGTTTATGACTCTTTGGGTGCCCTGGATCACATCGACCACCCTGACCAATTAGACGAAGCCCAGAAAATGGCCCGGGACTGGTTTGCCTCACAAGGCACCGTTTCTAAGTCTGTCTATACGGTCACCCATGCTATTGATGACTATGTATCCTATCTTGAGATTAATAACGGCCCCGAGGCTGCCAATAATGCCAAGGGGCGCTTATACAAGCACGTTGTCCCCTCCCTTGGAAGTAAACGTATAACTAAATTAACGCTGAATGACTCAACCAAATGGCGGGATTCTCTGGTGCGTATATCAGATGATTCCGAGGATGTCAGGAAATCCAAGGATACTGCTAACCGTGTTTTGAACTATTTTAAGGCGGCGCTCAATATCGCTTATAAAAAAGACATTATCGGAACTGACAAGGCTTGGCGTCGACTAGAGTCTTTCAGGGGTGTAGGGGAGGCCCGAAAAGTCATTTTGAATGATTCACAGATTAAGCGATTAAAAGAAGCAACAAGCGGCGGATTTCATGCCCTGATACTCAGTGGTCTACTGTCAGGTGCTAGATATGGGGAGTTAGCAAGGGCGAGGGTTGAAGACCTGGATACCCGCAATGGCTCCATACACCTGGACGGCAAGACAGGCGCTCGGGATTGTTACCTGAATGATGATGCCCTCGCCCATTTCAAGAAACTGGCAAAAGGGAAACTGCCTACAGCCTACCTACACACCAAGGATGATGGCACCCCGTGGGGGAGGTCTCACCAACACCGACCGATGAAAGAGGCAATCAAAAAAGCCAAGTTGCCAAGGGATACGACTTTTTACGCCATGAGACATACCCATATCAGCCGCGCCCTGCTCGCCGGAGTCAACGCCCAGATTGTAGCGGAGAATTGCGGGACAAGTGTTCGCATGATCGAAAAGCATTACGGAAAATTTATGAAAGTGGATCGCCGGGCGATGTTTAACCAGGTCAAAATGGGATGAGCACAAAAAAGGCATTTGAAGCGATTAAAAAGGCATTTGATACTGCTTCCCGTTTCATGGAGAGCGCAAGAACTAATGTGCTCAAGCAACGGTATGCGAATGATTCCAATCCGCTATATGCTTGGAGGGCTTATAAGGATTGCCGGAAGCGCAATCAACCGATACCTGAGTGGGTGCTAAAATATTTAGACTCTTCAGCAGATGAGCTGTTATCCATTAAGAAGCCAGAAAAAGATAAAGTCGCCAGGAGGGTTGCAGAAGCAATAAGTATGAACGGAATAGTATTTAGCAACTATCAAAAACACGAAGAGAGAGTAGAAATTGCACTGCGTGTTTTCGAATTAATAGAAGAAAATAAAAACCCTGACGGATCATACCCGAAGGACGCAATTTACACAGAAGTAGCCAAAGAATTTAAGGTATCAAAAACTAAAGTCTCTAAAGCGATGGACCTTTATAAATAAATTACTAAAACCTCTAAGACTTTTTGAAACCTAATTTGCTTTACCCTCCACATCCTGTGTGTATGATAGGTATCCGTGCAAACAAACACGGAGACCCACAGAATGAAATCCCCTACCGACCTGGTGTATTCCATTACAGAAGTAATGGCGGCACTCAAAGTATCCAGAAATACAGTCTACGAAGAAATAAAGGCTGAACGCCTCAAGACTTTTCGCGTCGGTCGTCGTCGCTTTGTTTCGGCAGAGGCTTTGAATGGTTGGATAAAATCACGCGAGGCTGAGGCAGCGTGAACTCAAACAACCTTTATCAAGCCACTAAGCGCGCAAAACGTTCACGCGCGCTATCAGAAAGCCAAAGGCGCGCAGTATTTAATTTTTTAGAAAGCACAAAAAACGCCGGGCTGACACCCGGCGCTGAAGGAATTACAAATGCAACTAAGCAAACGCAATCTTACCTCAACCACAAATAATTACAAGATAAGCCGCTTCCCATCTGAGCAAATTAAATGCCCGCTCTGCGGTGCTTTTTTTAAACGGCTGAAGACCGAGAACTGGAAGCAAGTTTGCCTGAAATGTTGGGCCTGGAATCGCGTACTGTCGCACCTTGACGCGGCTGATCGCCATTTGAGGCGGACATAATGGACGCAGAAAAACTTTTGGATCGCCTAGACTGCGTGCGACAAACCGGAGACGGCCGGTGGATCGCGCGATGCCCTGCGCATGATGATCGCTCGCCGTCTCTCTCAATAAGGGAATTAGAAGACGGACGAATTTTGATCCACGACTTCGGCGGATGTGCCGCTACAGATGTACTTACTGCTATCGGGTTGAGTCTTTCTGATCTTTATCCGGATAAGTTATCACACCACATACCCAAGGCGAGAGATAGAAAACATTTTCATGCCGCCCGTGAGGCCCTTGAAACACTACATCGCGAGGTATTGATCGTTGCTATTGCCAGCGAAATGATCGCTGATGGTGAGCCCCTCGTCGATACAGACCGCGAGCGACTATTAGAGGCAGCCGGGCATATTAGACGGACAGTGGAGGTGTGCAAATGAGCCTGGATGACCGCGCGAATGAGATAATGGCAACTGAACTCGCCGCCCGCTTCCCTTATATATGGTTTGACCGCATCGCCGAATATGTTCCAGCCGATTATTTGATTAAGGGGTTGATTGATCGTCAATCATGTGGCGTTGTTTACGGACCAGCAGGAAGCGGCAAGACATTTTTTGGTATCGACATGGCCGCACACATCGCAACCGGAATGCAATGGCGCGACAAGCGCGTGCGTCAAGGCCTTGTTGTGTACGTTGCCGCCGAGGCGGGGGCTTCAATATTGCGGCGCTTCACGGCGTGGCGTGATCGCCACTTAGGCGAATCATTCGAGGATCGCGTCCCACTGGGGATCATCACCAAAGGCATAAACCTTCTGGACCAAGAAGCGGTCGCCGAACTTCTGGGAGAACTCGAACAAATCGCCGAGGAGGCAGGGCTGCCGTTGGCGCTGGTTGTGTTTGACACGTTGTCGAGATCAATCCCTGGCGGTGATGAAAACTCTCCACGCGACATGACCAGTGCAATCCATGCCGCCGACATGATCCGCGACCGACTCGGGGCCGCAACTCTTTTCGTCCACCATTCTGGTAAGGATTCCACCAAAGGCGCACGGGGGCACAGCGCATTATTCGCCGCCGCCGATACGGTGATTGCAATCAATGATCACATTGCCACTGTTGAAAAAAGTCGAGATGGTGAAACCGGGGCTGACTTTGGATTCAAACTTGATGTTGTGGGTATGGGTCAGGACACCGACGGCGATCCGATCACAACTTGCGTCATTGTTCCGACCGATGCAGCACCGAAAAAACAGAGAAAGAAAACATTACCAGGGGCCGCGCAAGTGGCACTAAAAGCTCTCCACGAGGCAATAGCAGATCATGGGCAGCGCATGCCGGAGACAGGCACGATACCCGCCGGGGTCCATGCTGTTGATCTGGACACTTGGCGGAATCGTTTTCGATTGAGATACGGCACGGATGACAGAGGCAATAGGGCAGTCCGTCAGGCTTTCCAACGTGGGCGCGAGATTTTATTGAGGGACCAGCTGGTTGCGCTGTCTGATCCTTGGGTATGGGTCGTATGACCGGCATGCGGAACATACGGAACATGTCTATAGACAAATGTTCCGTTCCGTTCCGGCACAAGGCGGAACAAATGTTCCGGATTGTTCCGGAATGTTCCGCTTATTGTGAGAATGGAGCATGACCGCCGAATCAGTTGATACCAAGACTTTCCGTCTCTCGCGGCGATTGTCGGTAGAGCTTTCCGTTTCCTCCATCGGGATAGTGGCGGAATGGCTCCCCGATCCACCGGACAAACTGACGTATGGTGAATTGAGCAAGTACCGAAAGGCGCGAGGTGTAATGCTTGAACGCCTGGCCGACAAGCTGGGCGGGGCTGTTGTGTTGATTGAATCATAAATCGCGACACGATGATCAATGCGAGGTGTTTATCACTAAGGGCGTACAGGTACCGGGGGGGCAAAAATAGGTACAGCCTGCTACCTATGAACCGATCAAAGAACCAGATTTACACATAATGAAGGAAATCCTTGAGGAATTTTATGAAAAAACATGAACCCCCTAAATCGCTTTCTACTGAGGCTGCCAAGTGGTGGAAGAAGCTAGCCAAGGAATACGTCCTCGATGATGAAGCCGGACTGTTATTGCTGCAAACCGCCTTTGAAGCCTTCGACAGGATGCGCCAGGCACAGAAACAAATCAACAAAGAAGGGTTAACCATCAAGGATCGATTCGGCCAGGACAAGGCCCATCCACTTTGTACGATTGAGCGCGATTCACGCAGTCAGATGCTCCAAGCATTGAAGACGTTGAACCTGGATATTGAGCCCTTACGAGACGGCCCCGGTCGTCCAGGGGGCAAGTAGTGCCAACGAATAGAAAGAAACGCGTAAGGCATCGTCGCGGCTTACCCACGGATCCTGCGGTCTATGCCTTTATGGCTGAGCAACCCATACCGGAGGGGATAAATAAATATTTGTTGATAGATTTTGAATATCCAACAGTGAGACAGGAAAAATGTCAGGCGGAATGGGATAAATGCAAAGAGCTCATCCTTGAAGAGTGGACTAAACCCGGAACCCGTCCTCAATATTGGTGGATCTTTGATGCGCCTAAAGCAAATCTGAAAACCTATACAGGAAAAGTATTGACTGCCGCAAGAAAACGGCTGGGTGGTATTGGCACTCCGGTTTATGAGGTCTTGAATATTACCCCTAGTTTCCGTTATGGCGTGCCTACTTGTTGGGTAGATGAATTTCAGGAAGAGTATTACAACGGAAGGGCGCGCGATGTAAACGATGACCTTATCGAAACGAATTATAAGGAAGGTGATTTCTCCGGTGTGGCGATAGACCCTGATGATCCTCCAGTCTTTGAATCCCAAGCCGCCTATCTAAAACGGCACAAACTTTTGTCCGTTGAAGAAAAAAAGGACCTCACCAAGTCCGACTATGAACCAGAAATTATTAAGGAGAAACTATGCCCACGCTAACTGTCGATTACGACGTTTCAGAACTTCCGCCTGACTTGTTGATGATGATCCGGAAAATATCGGTTGATAATTTAGACAAGGCGCCAGCCCTTTATGCCGCCCTCAGTGCAATGGAAGGGACTCAAGTGAATCTCCCCTGGCTTGAAGGCAAGGAGCTGGCAGACGCTCTGCATGAGGCGCTTGCGATTCGCGATTCCTTTGCGATAAATGCAAACGTGCTGGGAGAGGCATTTTTCCAAGCGGTGGCCGAGACCTTAATTCAAATGGCAATTTCTGAGCAAATGACATACGGCCAAAGTGAGGCGGGTGAACTTATCGGCGCCGTCATTGTTAAGCGCGTTACGGAAGCAAAACTGCGAGCGAGTTTGCATTGATGTTATATGTAAAATCAGGTATAATTTTGTTATGTAAATCCGATGATGCGATTAGACTTTACGAGTCGTCGATAGTGATTCGGTCATTGCAGCGGTTCAAATCTTCGATCAGGACGCGCTTCAAGACACTAGTTAAATTACTGGTGCTTGGGCGCGTCTTTTTTTGTGCCCGGCGCATAACGAGGATTTAAAAATGAGTAAACAAAATGCAGACTTGATCTTCCGCAAAGTCTTTGCGGGCCAGGTCAACCTTGATTTATCGAAGCCGCTAATGGAATGCACCTGGGATGAGCTTCACGCAAACCGTAAACAGGTATTGCGTGCAAGTAATGACCTGGTGAAGGCGGGTAAAGACCTGTCGGATGAGGAAAATACGGCCTTCACTGTAGGACTGGATGTCGTTGACGCGATCGATACCGAACTCGATGGAAGATATAAGACAGGCCAACGGGGGGCACGAACTCCCCTCGGTCAGTCGTACAACCCAGCGACTCAGAGTTATGGCAGTTTCGGGAATGACATCACTCCGTCTAGTGGAAGCCTCCGAGCCTTCAAAGGTCCAAACGCTAAGCAAGACGCTTACCGCTCGGGGCAATGGCTGTTAGCGCATCTTCATGGTGATGAAAAAGCAATCCGCTGGTGTACAGACAATGGACTACCCGTGGCGGCTGCCGGTGGTGCGATAAACACCAAGGGTGGTTTTCTAGTCCCTGATGAAATATCGACCGCGATAATCTCTTTGCAAGAAGAGTACGGGGTTTTCAGACGCGAGTGTCGTGTACTCCCCATGTCATCGGACACCCTAACTATTCCACGACGTGACGGCGGTCTGACAGCCTACTTCGTCGGTGAGAATGTCGAAGGCACAGAAAGCGATCAAAGTTGGGGTAATGTTGAGCTGAATGCGAAAAAGCTGATGGTGTTAACTCGCATGAGCTCGGAACTGAATGACGATGCAATCATTAGCATGGCCGATGATCTAACCGATCAAATTGCCTACGCTTTCGCCAACAAGGAAGACGATTGCGCCTTTAACGGAGACGGCACGTCCACTTATGGCGGTATTACGGGTATCAGGACTGCAATCATCGACGGTACTCATACTGCTGGCGCGGTAGATGCGGCTACGGGTATTGACACCTTTGCTGAAGTCACGGCGACTGACTTATCAAACGTGATGGCAGCATTGCCGCAATACGCATTGCCGAATGCTAAATGGTTTGTCAGCCAGGCCGGTTACTCGCTGGTGTTCGAGAGACTGATGCAAGCGGCTGGTGGCAATTCGTTGATCATTCTCGGTGGCAAGGCTCAAATGTCATACCTGGGTTATCCTATCGTGGTAAGTCAGTCCATGCCTACCTCAACGGGCGACTTGTCGAATGTCTCCATGCTGTTGTTTGGCGACTTAAGAAAGGCCGCTACAATGGGAGCCCGTCGAGAGGTCCGAGTCATGGTCAGCGCCCATCGATATATGGAACTTGACCAGATCGGCGTGATGGGCACCGAAAGATTCGACGTGGTAACTCACGACCTGGGCGACAATACGACTGCCGGGCCTATCGTTTCTCTTATTGGGGAATAGATACGGCGGTATAAGCGGTGCGTTCCGCCGGGCATGAGGCCGATCATGACGCACCGCAGGGACGTTTTACGTGACGCGCCTCCCCGGCCTTTCTCCTGGGCCGCACGGTGCAACTATTTAAGCAATTGCTAATATAGCTTTGAGGAGTTTATAGCCCCGCCCTTGTGACGGGGTTTTATTGAAAAATGTGACTATTGACATACGTATTAATATGCGTATAATGGACATACTAGAGTAAGTACATGGGGCTAAGCTATGGCAAGAATCACAATTTATGTTCCTGATAACGTAAAGGAACGCATGGACGAATGGGAGGACGTGAACTGGTCCCAAACAGCAGTCCAGGCGTTTGAAATCAAGATGGGCGAATTAGCTCAAACACTAAAGGAGAAAACGATGGAGCAGGTAATTGACAGACTCAGGGCTTCAAAATTGAAATCCGGGAATGAGGAATATCAAACCGGATATAAAAATGGGATGGAATGGGCGAAAGGCTACGCCGAGACAGTTCATTTAGATATGCTCGGGGATTTATCAGAGGGAATTAATGACTGGGAAGAATGGTGTGAGTCTAGCAAGTACACTGCTTACAGCCCCAGCGAGCATCTCATATCCAACATTGTAACTGAAATTGATTATGACCGAGAGATGGCCAAGGATCAGTGGACATCGATTTTAGGAGAGCCTGAAAATTATCCTCTAGAGTGGAAAATTATTGACAAGCCGGATTTCCTTCGTGGATTCACTGATGGCGCCTTAGCTATCTATGAAAAAGTGATAGATCAATTATAACGATACGTCTCCCTTCATTGCATTTCATGATCCCCCGCTTCGGCGGGGTTTCTTTTGGAGCATCTACGGCCGGAAATAAAAAGGTCGACGCTCAGGACACTTCCGTACAGCGTCCTAGAATGAGCACGTGGCCTCCTTGCCTAGCTTATTATTCTCTAAATTTAATAAGATCAAAATACATCAATCGGGTTTTTTCATTTTCATCGTCAATTAGAAATTCAAACTCATTATCTTGGTAAAAACTGATTGTTCTTGAATTATTATACGCGTCTACAATAATAAAACGGCAACCAGTTTTGTTGCCTATAGTAAACCAAACCTTTACATAGTCGAGGATATCTGTACCAACCTTCTGGCCTTGCTTGTCTACACAAGTAGCTAGTCGACCAATTTTTACTGCTGGCATACTTTTGTAACGTTTTTTTTGAGGAAATACTTTGAGGAAACGCTTTAATCGAGATTTAGGAATATCTTCTCTTTTAATTGAATCGTTAGAAACACTAAAAAACGCAATGACTTTTCCATCGTCTTCGGCAATATATGTAACCGACAACAACTCATTACCGCTACTTATAGAATCTACAGAGTAAAACTCATTTAGGTCAGAATCACCGCAGTCAAAATCGGGGCGTGCGTGACTCGGCTCCAGTCTCCTTAAGGTGAACGAGTTCGCCAAGGCTGGGGCTTATTACTATGGCAGGTTTATGGTTTGCGATTAATGCGATTATAGGTATCTTGAGCACGATTATAGCTTGCAGCAGATACCCGCTGCGATTCGTTATTTTTAGTAGCCTTCTCAAAACGGTCTGCATTCTTACCACTAAGCACGGGTGTCTCTTTGATTTCGCGCGCCATTTTGCCTACCTCCCAATAAGTGCCACTATGTCAGTAATCCTTGATACACGAACATAATATCGAAAATATTGATTACAACTGAATTATATAACAAATAAGTATGCGTACCCTATATATATCGTACCCGCCATAAATAAATTGAGTAGGATTTCCGTACATAGTTCCGTACGCTCGAAAGAGTTGTCCATAACTCCTTGATAAATATGGCGTCCCCAAGGGGAGTCGAACCCCTGTTGCCGCCGTGAAAGGGCAGTGTCCTAGGCCTCTAGACGATGGGGACATCGGTCATGGTGCTAGTTTGCCAGCACCATGAACTTGGTGGAGCTAGGCGGGATCGAACCGCCGACCTCTACACTGCCAGTGTAGCGCTCTCCCAGCTGAGCTATAGCCCCAAAGGGGGCGTACTTTACGGTCCACATTGCATCAGGTCAAGAGCGGGAATAGCCTGATTTTGCCCTGTTTTCTGCATCAAATGCCCGTTACTCGCGGTGTTTAAATATGACCAGACAGGTTGTTAACGCAGTGCTGCATGCAACGTTATAAGTCCTTGCAGAAATACCCGGGCAGATGTTGAGCGCATGAAATTCCTTTTTTGCTGTAGTTTTGGTGCCTGTTATCGAAGTAGTGCCGCGGATTCTGTTCACTCGCAATAAGGATATCCATATTTAATATGAGAAATACCCTGCGCAGCGCGGACGATTCAGACGCCATACTTGAAAACAATTGTAGAGAACACTGTGAGGCACTCGGATGGTGTGGTCGCTTACGCTAAGCTTGATACTAGACAATTCTCTGTAAGAAATGGAATTAAGGTTATGGAATTTCTCAAGGATGAGGTGGAAAAACATGGAGATGGCGATGTATAGCAATGTAGACAATCAGGATACAAGCCAGGTCTTGATTGTGGATGATGATCCAGATCAAAGCCGCTATCAGCAACAGATTCTTCAGGCGCCCAGATATCAGACCCATGTTGTTGACAGCGGTGAGGCTGCTCTCAACATTCTCAGTGAGATTCCTTTCGATGTCATGTTGTTGGACAGGAAGATGCCGGGCATGGACGGACACAAGGTGTGCCGGCTTGCGGGTGATGTGAAGCTGAATCATAGCATGTCTATTATTATGGTAACGGCGAGTCGAGGGAGTAATGTAATAGAAGAGAGTTTTCGGGCGGGTGCCACGGACTTTATCCGTAAACCCTATGACAGATGGGAACTGTTAGCGCGGGTCGATGCGGCGGTTGAGCGTAGCCGTATGATGTCACAACTTGATAATGCGGAATCCTTGTTATGTGCACTGGCACGTATTATCGAGGCCAAGGACGAAGGGACGGGTGAGCACTGCGGACGTTTGGCGCATACCGCGGTAGTGTTTGGCAAGGCATTGGGTTTGCCCGGTATCGAAATCACGGCCCTGCGTCGTGGCGGCATTTTACATGATCTTGGCAAACTGGCGATTCCCGATAGTATATTATTAAAGCAAGGCTCCCTGGATGATCAGGAATGGCAGCTGATGCGCCAACACACTGTGATCGGGGCCCGCTTGTTGAGTGGACTCGATAGCATGAAGCTGACAGTGGATATTGTCCGTCACCACCATGAGCGCTGGAATGGTAGCGGTTATCCCGATGGCTTGCGCGGTACCGATATTCCCAGGTTGGCCCGAATCTTCCAGATTGTTGATGTGTTTGACGCCCTGATGCACAAACGACCGTACAAGTCTGCCATGAGCCAGGAAGGTGTCATGCAAAAAATGCTGGAAGAGGCCAGTGCCGGATTGCTGGACCCGGGCCTGACCCAGGTCTTCCTGGGCCTGCTGCATAGCCAGCCCAATTCCCTGATTCATGGTGGCAAGGACCAACTGCCCGGTGCCGGGTTGTATGAAGATGTGATGGCCTCAGGCGTCATGGACTGGGATATGCGCGCTATGGGCTGAGGGTTTTGCATTCTTGTATACAGCAATATATAGCGGTATTACCCTGAGCCTAAAACCGATAAGATAGGGCTTCATTAATACTGCTCACATTCCTTGTCAGACAGCGCTCAAGTTTTAGGACCCAACGGTCCCTTCGTTTCCGCCCAATCCGGTTTTACTGCCCGTCCTGCGCAACAGCGGATGGCATCCACCATTGAGTCGGCCATCTCGGAACTTGATGTGCTGGTGACTGAATCCGGGACCGGCACGGGCAAGACATTCGCTTATCTGGTGCCAGCGCTGCTTTCGGGCAAGAAAGTCGTGGTTTCCACCGGTACCAAGCACCTGCAGGAGCAACTCTTCCATCGCGATCTACCGGTCGTTTTAACCGCCCTGGGTCTGACGTTAAGCACGGCCCTGCTTAAGGGGCGCGCCAATTACCTCTGCCTGTATCGTTTGCATCGAAATGACCTTGTGGACCGATTTCAATCCGGGGAGGTTTCATCTACGTTAACGCGTATACGATCCTGGGCAGTGCATACTCGCAGCGGGGATATTGCCGAGGCGGAGGGTGTGGCGGAGGATGCGGCCATCTGGCCACAAGTTACTTCGACGACTGAAAACTGTCTTGGCAGTCAGTGTGAGGATTACGACAAATGTTTCGTGGCCAAGGCGCGGCGTAACGCATTGGAAGCCGATGTGGTGGTGGTAAACCATCATTTGTTTTTTGCCGATCTGGTCTTGCGCGAAGAGGGGTTTGGTCAATTACTGCCGGCTGCCGAGGCTGTTGTCTTTGACGAAGCCCATCAGCTACCGGAGATAGCAACACAGTTTTTCGGCCAGAATGTAAGTCACCAACAGTTGAAAGGCCTGTGTCGTGACATTGTTGTCGAAGAGGCACGGGAACAAAGTGCGGTAAAGGGGCTGCCGGAAGGTGTGCGCACGCTGGAGAAGGCGGTAGCGGATTTTCGCCTGGCCCTTGGGCCGGCAGGCCGGCGCTTGTCGTGGAAACAGCTTGCTTCGCGTACTGTTTTCAATGCCATGAAGACTTTACAGAAAGAGTTAGGAGTGTTGCTGGATAAACTGGAAATAGCGGCCACCCATGGCGAAGGTCTGGCGCAATGCTATCGTCGTGCCGATGCGCTGCTCAATCGTCTGTATGAGGTAACGGACGCAGACTCGCAGGACCACTTGTCCTGGATAGAAACCGACAAGTATGGTTTTCGCCTTCATGTCACACCCTTGAATGTTGCCCGTGACTTCAGGCCAGTCATGGATGCAATGCCGCGCGCCTGGATTTTCATATCCGCAACGTTGGCGGTAAATGGGGATTTCAGTTTATTTTGCAGGCAACTGGGTCTGGAAGATGCGCGCACAGGGTGTTGGGACAGTCCATTTGATTATGCGCAACAGGGCTTGATGTTCTTCCCTGCCAGCATGCCACTGCCCTCTGATCCAGCCTATATCTCATCCATGCTGGAATATGCTATTCCGGTTATAGAGGCCAGTCAGGGGCGGGCGTTTGTCCTGTTTACCAGTTATCGTGCCTTGAATGAGGCGGCACGCATACTGGCGGACAGGCTGGATTACCCATTGCTGATACAGGGCAGCGCCCCACGAACGGATCTGTTGGCCAGTTTTCGCAAGGCCGGGAATGCCGTGCTATTGGGTACGGGCAGTTTCTGGGAGGGTGTGGACGTGCAGGGTGAGGCCTTGTCATGCGTAATCATAGACAAGTTGCCGTTTGCAGCGCCGGATGATCCGGTGTTGCGTGCACGTTGTGAGGCCATGGAGCAGGCCGGTGAGAATCCTTTCATGTATTACCAGGTTCCGGTAGCCATTATTGCCTTAAAGCAGGGAGTGGGGCGATTGATTCGCGATGAGCAGGACCGCGGCGTATTAATGATTTGTGATCCACGTTTGCACAGTAAAGGTTATGGCAAGAAGTTTCTTGCCAGTCTGCCACCCATGACACGCACTCGCGAACTTGCAGAGGTTGAAGAATTCTTCTCAAGCTAGGAGTCTGTCGGATTTAAGCGTACCAAGTTGGTATAATTGCGAGCAGCAATAACCCTACTACAAAGGCCCACCGATGTCCGGCAAATTCCGAACCATTGACCGAGAGACCGCCT
>BTRG01000014.1:0-41837 GCA_036986275.1 Gammaproteobacteria bacterium
ATCGTGCTATCTGTATCCGTAGCGGTCAACATATTGCCCATCACGTCATAGCTAAATTCCGTAATCTCACCGTTAGCATTTTTCTTGCTGAGACGATCATTAAGGTCGTATGCAAAACCGACGGTATTTCCGTTGGGATAAGTGACTGATTCCAGTTTCCGGTTTCCGTTATAGGTATAAGTAGTGACATTGCCCGCCGCATCCGTTTCCGAGATACGTTGGCCGAGCTCATCATAGTCATAACTTGTGGTATTGCCCTTGGCATCGGTGACCGACATGAGCAGGTGTCTTTGGGTGCCGCAGACGGCCTGATAGCCAAAGCGCGTGATGTTGCCCTGCGCATCGGTGATGGATGTCAGCCGGCTTTGTTGGTCGTATACATAACGCGTTTCGCGGCCCAGGGTATCACGCACCAAGGTTCGATTGCCCGCACTATCGTACTCATACTCTGTTTGTTCATTGTTAGCGTTCGTGGTGCGTATGAGCTGTCCGTTGGTGTCATAGTCATACTGGGTGGTTTTGTTGTCTATCGTACTGGTCAGCGGTAATCCGAACTCATTATAGGTAAAGCCGGAGACCAGGGCGCCACGGCCGGAACTGATCTTTGTAATATTGTAATTATCATCATAGACAAAGAACTGATTGACGGATCGATTCCCCGAAATAGCGATGAGCCGATTAAGATTATCGTAAAGGTATTCAGATGTAAGCCCGGCGCTGTGTACCCGTGATGTGATCTGATTTTTACTGTTATAGGTCAGTGTCTCGGTAGCGCCATTGGGGTAGGTAATCTGTGTGACTTTATTGGCGCTATTGCGACCAAAGTAAGTTGAATTTCCTGATGCATCGGTACGCCTTGTTGCCGAACCGTATCTGTTTGTGACCCGGCTGTTAGCGCTCCCATTCCCATCCACATAGCTATCCTCGGCCTGTGCCGTAGACGAAGCCAATGGAGCGCTGTTGCTGCTGGTCGTCGAGGACGAGTAGGCTATCCTGGCGCGACCTGAATCAAATCGGCATATTTCGCCATTGGCTTGTTCGGCCTGGACCAGGTTACCTTTCTCGCCGTAGGTGTACTTACTTGTGTTGCCCCGGCTATCGGTCTTCATAAGAATGCGATGATTGGCATCATAGCTATATGCTATGGATGCATTCTCAGGTTCATCGACCCGCAACAGATTATTATTATTGTCGATAGCGAGGGACACAATACGGCCGGCCGGATCAACGATCTCAGCGAGCCCATTTGCTCCATAATTGAATTGCCAGACATGGCCGGCGGCATTGGTTCGGGAAACCAGGCGATCTTTTTGTCTATTAAAAGGGTAGCGTCCCCTTTTTCAAAACCAGAATCTGACCCATACGCTCTTCCCAAGACCTACAAGGGGATTATTCAAAAGTTATCTCGCCATATGGGTCCTTAAATGCTTTGTAAATCCCAGTAACTATACTAGCTGCCAATAAAATCATCCCTTTCGGAATATTTAGGCTTCCCTGGTATCCTTTTATTAACATAAGCGCTACTTCTCTCTTCGCAAAAATATGGCCCAGATCAGATGCTTTTTTGAAGTATTTATATGCCAATTCTATATCCTTTTCCACGACCTCAGCGGTAAAGTATATCTTCCCTAATTGATAATAGGCAGCACTATATCCTAGTTCTGCAGCGTGATTGAAAATAGAGACCGCTTGATTGTAATCACCCAGCATGTAGTAAACAGTTCCCAAGAGATAAATTGCATCTACATTACCAGATTTTGCAGCTGGTACTAGCCATCTCTTAGCCTGTTCTAAATTCTTCTCTACATCATTACTTCCCTTGGAATACAACCAACCAACAAACACTTGGCTATCCACGTGGCCAGTTTCAGCAAATGGAAGATAGAGCTCCAATGCTTTATTGTATTTTCCTTGAAAATATAATTTTCTTGCTCTCTCTAATATTTGCTCTCTATTGGTATCCATAATCACCAGACTTAGCCATTGTAGAAAAAGGAGACCTCCCCGGCAGGTGTGACCTTATGAATAACGCCAAAACCCCCGTCTAAAACATAAATATTATTGTCAGGACCTATCGCCAAATCATCAATATGATCAATGGAGCCCGTGAGGGTTGCAATAACTACAGGCGCACTGCCTTCCACAATGCGATACACTTCTCCAAAAATGTTGGCCACATAGATTTCACCACTTTGTGAAACATCTAAACCACCTACATATGCCATATTATCTGCTATGACTGTTTGTGTTTTGTCAGGAGTTATTTTGTATATTTTACTATTATTGCTGTTACCGGCAGAGGAGACATAAAGATTCCCGGCACCGTCTGACGCCACACTTCTGGTGTAACCTGGCAGGCCTGTCGCCAGTTCATTGACGACCACCCTGCCGCCGGACACAACACCGACCGTCGGGTTTAATATCTTTGCATCGCCATTACCCTGGGTAAGCAGCAGGGTTCCATCGGGGTTTTTGTGTATACGCTGAAGTTCTTCCAGGCCCCAGCCCGCGCCAAAGGGACTGGCTGACCGGTCATGCACAATCACACGGCCACCGATCTGACTGGTTTGCCCATATGAAAAGTTTGCAGGGACGCTGCCACCACCCCCTGTGTTGTTTGCAGCACTGGTTGTTGATGACGAAAACATATTCGTCGGTCGCAGGCTGTAAGGATAGGAACCTGTTTTTAACTTCTGATCCAGGCCGTTCCTTGCGGTCCACGAATAATGAAAAGGGATCTTGCCGCCTGCGGGGCTTACGTAAATGTCTTTCTCCATACCTTCAATCGACAGGCGCGCCCGGACAGAATCGGGCGGTGTGGCCGGATCGTACAATGCCCCCATATTGATGCGTGCCGAGATATAAGGCCGAGGGGTCACAGTCCCGCTGTCGTATGCCAATACAGGGGCATTGTTGCGGCCAAACGCCTGAAAAGAGGGCAGTTGATGCTTGAGTTTTACATTGCCTTTACAAAGCGATACCGTTGATGAACCTTTTTTGCATTCATCATCGTCTTCATCATTATCGTCTTCGGTATCGTCTTCGTCTTCCTTGTCCTCATCATCGTCGTCGGGCTCGTCCGGGGGCGGAGGGTAACCAAGTCCCGCGCAGGAAAAATGATTGACTTGAAACTCAATAAATTGCCCATCAGCCGTCACCATACCGTCGCCGGGATCGTACAGACTGGGGTTTGGGTCATCTAAACTGTGTGATGCAAAGAAGTAGGGAACCACGGTGCCTGCCGGGAGACCCAATACATTCTTGATGCGCACCGTGACCGGGGAATTAAATTCAATATGCTCGGGACCCATTTGCACACCACCGGCATACGGTATGCTGACGGGGAGATCAATGGGAAATGTCTGGCGATTCGGCAGATAAACACCCTGGATATCGGTGTCGTTTGGGAGTGCACCGGGAGGAAACGTCACTTCGACATTGCCGGTAGCATCAATAAACGTGCCGCCTGTGGCCGCGTTGATGTGTACGACCTTGTTGTCCCACGCGGTGAGCGCGACTTCACCGACTGTCGCCAGTCCACTGGGCCTTAGGTAGGTATCGCGACGCGATTCAATATAACCATCGCGAATGAAAAATAGGTTAATCCCTTTTCGTGATGGAAGTTCCAGCGCAAATCGACCGTCTGCATTGGTGTAGCCTTCTTCCGCGAAGTCGCGGGCAACCACTTTTACGTTTGCCAGACCCTGGCCGGTGGAGGCATCCACGACCCGACCCATGACACGACCGGCCACCAGGGCATGACCGGCGATCTTGGTAATGGCGCCACTTCGATTGCCGGCAGCATCTCCTGATGAGACAGCAAACTTGTCACCACGTTGTCCGCTGACAGACAGAGAGAAGGCGCCGCTCCCATCCGCTACCACCTGAAAGATTTCACCCGTGCGAAGGTTCCTAATATACACTGTCGCGTTGGCTTCAACCGAACCCGCGACGCCTGTAAAGGTGTAGCTGCCGTCACCATTATCAGACAATGAAATACCTTCACGTATGGGATCTTTTGGCGGGATGGTGTCCAGTGTGTAGCCAAGTATTAAAGTAGCGACATTACCCACCGCGTCACTTGCATTCAGATAAAACGTGTTGATACCTTCGTTGAGGATAATATTGAAGCCAAAGCCGGCGCCGGAACCGAACAGTGTTGAGCCGCCATATAGAAAGGTTACCGTGGCCTGTGGATCATCTGTTATGCCTGATAGCAATACTTCATTGGATGAAAGGACGGCGCCATTTAATGGAGAAACCGCAGTAAAAAGCGGTGCTATGGTGTCAATTGTAAAATCCAGGTCTTCAGGTCCGGCCATGTGGCCTAGAGGATCGAGGGCGTAAGCGCTAACAGTATTCTGTCCTTCGGGATATCGTACGCCGGGACTATAAATAGCTGTATCTCCGTTTCTTGTGAGCAGGGGCGATACATCCGTCCCGTTAAGCGACAGGAAAACAGACGTCTCATCGAAATAGACTGGCCCCAGGTCACAACTGACACCGTTGCACAAGCTGTCCAACTGCAATTCGATCGGCAAAAATGCATCGTTTGAGGCTGAATGATTATCAGGTGATAGAAAGGAGAGTGTTGGCGTGATCAAGTGTGCCGACACACCCAGGGCCTCGGGCTTCGGCGGAATGGTAACAGTTACCAGCGAAACGATGCCATCGTGGACTTTATACAACGCATTTCTGGTTAGCACCCATAAGGCTTGATTTCCCAGATCAAATGCTATGTCTTTGATTTTATTGTAGGCAAAATGAGAAGCTGAAAATTCGTATACGACTCCGCCGATTTTATTCAGCGCGAGCAATCGCTCATCCGAAGCAATCCAGAGGCGCCCTGTGACTGGATCCAGCGCTGCCTCTTCCCATTCATCTTCGTCATCGCCATCGCCTTGCAGTAAGGTTATGGATACGGGAGGATCAATAAAGCTGTCAATCGCATACCGGTATGCCGGGCCATGTTCACAGATCAACCATAGCGCTTTTGCCAAATCGTCAACTACAACGGTTTCACTTTCACAGTTGGCGGGTAATGTCGCCATCTGAACAATTGAACCATTGGTCGTTAACTGGTTTATATAGTGTTTTGTTACCAACCAGACAACACCATCCTGACTGACAGCCATACTTTCTAATTCATTATCGAGATCCCACGTCTGAATGAGGGCCCCTGCGGGGCTCAATAACGCCAGTTTTCTTTCATCGCTTAGCCATAGGTTGCCGGTATGTGCATCCAATACCGCGATATCCATTTTTTTCAGAGATATCGTTGACGCGTCCAGCGACAATAGAGCGTTGCCGTCCGGATTGATTTTTGTGAGGGATGAGTCAGCGATTAACCAAACATCGCCAGTCCTGGGATCGACAAGGGCGTTTTCGTGCTTTTGTGAGAGAGGGATGCTTTTTGAGACTGTACTGCTTGATACATCGATCCGGTAGAGATCGCTTTTCCCTAATAACCAGATCACATTGTTGCTTGCGAGCGAGGCAAAAGAGGATGCTATCAACAGCAGCGGAAGTGCTATCCATAGTCTTAAAGTAACGAACTTACCGCCAAAGTACTTGCCATTCATTGCACAATCCTCCCAGATTATTACTGCAATGATTACCTTTACATAAGCTGATGCGTGCTTATTCCCTTTGTTGCAAGGCAATGAATCTTGTCATCACTCTTCACCCATAATCCCGATCCAAGCGAATTATTTTGATAATAAAGCGCTAATCGACTGGCTCTATAGGGATTTGAGGTTATTGATTTTAGTATTGTGCCCGTCCCTATAAACTGAAGTTTCCCAATATCGTCGCTAATCTTAATGACGATTGCGGTTAGCACCATATCAACTTCCACTGTCGAATACAAATATTTCAATAGTTTGAATGCGCGCATATTTATTGCTAGTTAGCGCAACTCCTTGATGTATTATATTAGTGTTGCACTACAAGTTTATGAATTGTAGGAAAATATTGTTGCCGCAAACTAATCAAAAGATTGCTGCATTACAGTATTAAGGAATGCTAATACTTTGCAATATTTGCCCAACAATGAGCTTTATTAATCGACCAAGGTTTGTGCAGCGGTATATATGGTGCGAAGCCGGCGGGTGTTACTTTGTAAACTGATGGCGATTAATAAAAACCATCTAAAATAGTCAGTCTTTTGTAGCCAGGTCTATGCCCTCTTCGGCAACCCTTGCCAGCATCTCAATTTCTTCTTCGTTGATGACGTAGGGCGGCATAAAATACACAACATTGCCCAGGGGTCTTAGCAATGCTTCATGCTCCAGGCCATAACGGTAGACCTGCAGGCCGCGGCGTTCTTGCCAGGGATAGTCTTCACGCTTGGCTTTGTCTTTTATCATCTCGATCGCCAGTATCATTCCTGTCTGACGGACTTCCGCGATGTGTGGATGCATGCATAATGATTCAGTGGCCTTGCCCATGCTGTAGGCTAATTGTTTATTGCGTTCGATAATATTTTCCTTATCGAGGATATCCAGCGTCGCGACAGCGGCGGCACAGGCCAGTGCATTGCCGGTATAACTGTGCGAATGCAGGAAGGCCTTGAGTGAGCTGTAATCATCGTAGAAGGCATTGTAGATGTGTTCATGGGTCAGGCACGCCGACAGTGGCAAGTAACCTCCTGTTAGGCCTTTTCCGATCAGCAGAAAATCGGGGCTGATGCCGGCCTGCTCGCAGGCAAACAGGGTGCCGGTACGGCCCATGCCGACAGCAATCTCATCGGCGATCAGGTGAACATCGAATTCATCACAGGCCTTGCGCAAGAGTTTAAGGTAGACGGGGTCATACATGCGCATATTGCCGGCACACTGCACAAGTGGCTCGATAATGACAGCACAGGTCTGTTGCGCGTGTTGTTCCAGCAGACGTCGCATGTCTGCAAAGGCGCGCGCCGAACAGTCGGCCCAGCTCTCGCCCACCTCCCGTTGATAGCAGTCGGGGGATTGGGCTTGCAGCGTATCCAGCAACAAGGGTGCATAGGTTTCTTTATACAGGGCGACATCTCCCACCGATAGCGCCCCCAGGGTCTCGCCGTGATAACTGTTTTTGAGGCTGATGAAGCGGGTTTTTTCTGTGTTGCCCGTGTTGAACCAATAGTGGTAACTCATTTTCATGGCAATTTCGACAGCGGACGAACCATTGTCGGCATAAAATACGCGCGCCAGACCTGAAGGCGCCAGTTCCAGCAAGCGCTCAGAAAGTGTGATGGCCGGTTCGTGTGTAAAACCGGCGAGCATGACATGCTCCAGGTTCTCTGCCTGTCTGCATATAGCGGAATTTATCTTGGGATGGCTGTGTCCCAGGATGTTGACCCACCACGAACTGATCGCATCCAGATAGCGTCTGCCATCGTAATCTTCCAGCCATACACCCTGGCCCCGCTTGATGGGAATCATGGGTAGGGTTTCGTGGTCTTTCATCTGCGTGCAGGGATGCCACAACACCCGCAGATCTTTTGCTGCCCACTCTGCATTGTTCATGGGCAAACGATACAAGAATTGCGGGCATGACCCAACAGGCTAACCTGCTTTATTGTTTGTATCCTGTTCGGTCGTTGAAAGGTGCCAGGCGATACGGGGCAAGGGATGTTCCTCCATCCATGGAGGGTCAGAGGGCTTGCGTTGAAAAAGGCCATGCAAGGCCTTTTTCAACATCCTGTTAGTAACCCCAATATTTCTTGAGTATGAAATTATGACCGGCATAGATTTTGGCATTGGCCGGATCAAATTTCTTGAATCCGATGCCTTTCAGCATGGACTGGCCTGCTTTTGTATTGTGGGCCTCAAGCAGGGCGCGCTGAATCTTGCCCCGTAACTTAGGGTCCAGATTGGATGTTGCGGAGAAGGCAATATGGGGGATGGGCTCCGTGGTGACCACTACCGAGATGGGCGCAGCCTCCGCCATATACTGACTGACCACAGGGGTCGGCATAATGGCGGCGTGGACCTTACCCTCGATTAACATATCCATTCCGGCCCGGGCGCTGGGGGTCTCTATAATGATGGGTTGGCGCATGGGGTTGGGAAACATCGCATTCAAGCGGGCCGCACCGATGCTGGGTGCGCCTAAGGTCGCGATACGCTTGCCTATCAGTTCTGAGGGTTCGAATACAAATAGATCCTCCCTGACGACGAGGGAATAACTGACGTAGTCCGGGATTTTCGCTAACACTTTGTAGCCTTGTTTTTGGGCGCGATAATCCGTGAAATGCGCGGCATCGAGTACCAGCCCATACTTATTAGGTTTGCGAATCGAGCTCCAGTAGGCCAGGAAATTGGGCATGGTTTTGATGACCACATGCCTGCCCGTCACTTTACCAAGATAGTCTGCCAGCGGCTGAAAGGCCTGGCGCGTTTTTTCTTCAGAAAGAATGGGTTGGATCGCAAGTTCCAGCGTGTCCAGGGGTTTCGCGGCCGCGGCATTTGAGAGCAGGAGGGTTAGTGTGAGCGCGGACAGAACAACTGACGCATAATGATGCATGGTTTTCATGACTGGATTCTTCATGGCAGTCACCTCTGTTGATTGGTTTATGACATATATGCCTGCAGCCTCCGTGTCGCGTAAAAGTGACAGATTACCCTGTCTTAATAAATGGAATGCATAGAGCGTGCCTGAATTCTACAAGTAATTGATTTATATGGATAAAGAAACGTTTCTAATAGAAGGTTTTGGTGATTCCAGACAGGTCCTGAGTCGCCTGTCCGAGCTCGTGATACAGACGTCCGCTCGCAATGGCTTATTAAAGACCATAGGTGACCGGCAGGCAACGGAAAAGACAGACGGCAGCCTGGTGACGGAAGCCGATCAGGCCATAGAGAGGCGAATCAGGGCCGAGCTTGAGAGCAAGTGGCCCGGAATGGGGTTTCTGGGTGAAGAGGGCGGTGGTAATGGCAGTCTGTGGTCTGGGGATCTGCCCTTCTGGTGTCTGGACCCCCTGGATGGCACGACCAATTTTTCCCGGGGTTTGCCGTTTTACGCGGTTTCCCTGGCCCTGATCCATCGGGGCAGACCTGTCCTGGGTGTTGTCTACGATCCCGTGCGTAATGAGTGTTTTTCGTCGGCGGCCGGTCAGGGTGCCTGGCTCAATGGAGTCTCCATACAGGTTAACCCAACGGATCTTTCTGAGGCCGTGGCCATTGTCGATTTCAAGCGCCTGCCAGAAGGGTTGTCTATCAATATGGTGCTAGACCCTCCCTACCGCTCCCAACGAAATCTGGGCTCCTGTGCCCTGGAGTGGTGTTGGTTGGCATCAGGACGCGCGCAATTTTGCGTCCATGGTGGGCAACAACCCTGGGACATGGCCGCCGGCTACCTGACGCTAATGGAAGCAGGGGGAAGTGCCCAGGATCTGGAGGGCAAGGACCTGATTCTCAGGTCATATAAGCAATCCGTCATCGCGGCGGCAAGCACATCCCTGCTTAGTGAATGGAGGCGATGGCAGCAGGGGTGTCCAGGAGTGATTTGACTGTAATTATTTATGCCCAGGTTAAGAAGTTTAATGAACTGTCTCGATTTAGGCGATAAATTTCGTAAACACACGAAAATAGGCATAATTATTGTGCAATAGTGAAATATTACGTCCTTTTTCGTGTTTTCCTTGCCGCCATCGTCTCCGCAGGAGACCTCGGCCTTTCTTTATTTATTTCTCGTAAAGCATTAGCATACCCGGCCCTTTAGGGCTCCAGCTGTTCTGAGGGGTTAGTACTCGGGAGGGAGGGCTCCCGGTGTGCAGCTCCGGGACGGAATCAGGAAGCATTCAAACCGAGCAAGAATTTTAGTGCGCGCACAGGCTTGGCCTGTGCGGCGCAGACAGATTTTAAAATTGATATTGAGGGCAAACCCATGTCAGCAAAACCTGAAGATGTAGCAGCAAGCAGACGAGACCTGGCCAATGCCGTCCGTGCCCTGAGTATGGATGCCGTGCAAAAGGCCAACTCCGGACATCCCGGCGCTCCTATGGGCATGGCCGATATTGCCGAAGTGCTCTGGAATGACTATCTGCAACACAACCCGACCAATCCAAACTGGTCAAACCGTGATCGCTTTGTTTTGTCCAATGGTCACGGTTCCATGCTGGTCTATTCCTTGCTGCACCTGACCGGTTATGACCTGTCTATTGATGACCTGAAGAGTTTTCGCCAGTTGCATTCCAAGACCCCGGGCCATCCGGAATATGGCTATGCTCCGGGAGTTGAGACTACGACAGGTCCTCTGGGTCAGGGCATCACCAATGCCGTGGGTATGGCCATCGCCGAAAAGGCGCTGGCCGGCCAGTTCAACCAGAAAGGGCATGACATCGTGGATCACCACACCTATGTCTTCATGGGTGATGGCTGTTTGATGGAAGGCATCTCACACGAGGCCTGTTCTCTGGCCAGCACCCTGGGCCTGGGCAAACTGATCGCCTTCTGGGATGACAACGGCATTTCCATCGATGGTCATGTAGATGGCTGGTTCACGGATGATACGCCCAAGCGTTTTGAAGCATATGGCTGGCATGTGATTGCAGGCGTCGATGGCCATGATTCTGACGCTATTGCCAAGGCTATCGATATGGCCAAGTCTATAACTGACAAGCCTACTTTAATATGTTGCAAGACCACTATCGGTTTCGGTTCTCCAAACAAGGCGGGTAGTCATGCCTGTCACGGTGCGCCACTGGGTGATGAAGAGATCAATCTGACCAAGGCCGCGCTGGGCTGGGATCATGGCGCCTTTGAAGTGCCAGCCAATATCTATGCCGGTTGGGATGCCAAAGATAGCGGCGCCAAGGCTGAAGCGGCCTGGAATAAAACATTCGCGGCGTATAAAAAGGATTATCCCCAATTGGCTGCCGAGTTTGAGCGCCGCATGAACGGTGAACTACCGGCCAGCTGGGAAGCCGATGCTGCCAGGTTCGTCAGTGACGTAAATGCCGAAGCCAAGACCACGGCGACACGTCATTCTTCATTGGCCGCGATTGAAGGCTTCACCAAGATGTTGCCAGAGATATTTGGCGGATCCGCGGACCTGGGTTGTTCCAACATGACGGAATGGTCCGGATACAAGCCCATGCGTGCCGACAAGCCGGAAGCTAACTATATCAACTATGGTGTGCGTGAATTCGGCATGTCTGCCATCATGAATGGCATGGCGCTACACGGGGGTTTCATTCCTTTTGGCGCTACCTTCCTGATGTTCTCTGAGTATGCCCGTAATGCCCTGCGCATGGCGGCGTTGATGAAAGTGCAGAGTATCTTTGTTTACACCCATGACTCCATTGGTTTGGGTGAAGACGGTCCGACGCATCAGCCCATTGAACAAATCGCAACCCTGCGCATGATTCCGAATATGAGCTTGTGGCGGCCATGCGATGCGGTTGAAAGTGCCGTCTGCTGGAGGCTGGCCCTGGAGAAAAAAGACGGCCCATCCAGTCTGATTTTCTCACGCCAGAACCTGAAACATCAGGATCGCACGGATGAACAGATCGCCAATATCGCCAGGGGTGGTTACATACTTAAAGATTGTGACGCTACCCCGGACGCCATCATTATTGCGACCGGTTCCGAAGTGGAACTGGCCATGGATGCCGCCGAAGAGTTGAGCGGGAAAAATGTTCGTGTTGTTTCCATGCCATCGGTTGATGCCTTTGAGGCCCAGGATGATGCCTACCGTGAATCAGTATTGCCCGCGGCTGTGGCGGCGCGCGTTGCCGTGGAAGCCGGTGTCACCGCTGCCTGGTACAAGTATGTGGGTACTAATGGCAAGGTCATTGGCATCGATCGCTTCGGTGAATCTGCACCGGCCGGTGAACTCTTCAAGGAGTTCGGTTTTACGGTTGAAAATGTCGTGGCTGCTGTTAACGACGTTTGCGTCTGAACATACCAAGGCCCGGCACTAACGCCGGGTCTTTGAATAATTAAATATTACGTTTTAACTTTAAATCTTTAGGGGAGAAGCAACATGGCTATTAAAGTCGGTATTAATGGTTTCGGCCGTATCGGCCGTATGATATTCCGGGCTGTCTATAAAGAATTCAGCGATATCGAGATCGTCGGCATCAATGATCTGCTGGACGCCGATTACCTGGCATACATGCTGAAGTATGATTCTGTACATGGCCGTTTCCCGGGCGAAGTATCCGCGGGACCAGGTGCAATGATAGTTGACGGCAAGAAGATTCGGCTGACGGCTGAGCGTGATCCGGCTGACCTAAAATGGGGTGATGTGGGTGCCGATATCGTTATCGACAGCACCGGTTTCTTCCTGACCGCCGAAGGTTGCCAGAAACACATCGACGCAGGTGCGAAGAAAGTTGTACAGAGTGCGCCTTCCAAAGATGGTACGCCCATGTTTGTCTATGGCGTGAACCACGAGACCTATGACGGTCAGGCTATTGTTTCCGCGGCTTCTTGTACCACGAACTGCCTGGCGCCTGTTGCCAAAGTACTGAACGACAACTGGGGAATTAAGCGTGGCCTGATGACAACGGTTCATGCAGCAACTGCCACCCAGAAGACGGTTGACGGTCCTTCCGCGAAAGACTGGCGCGGGGGTCGCGGTATTCTGGAAAACATCATTCCTTCATCAACTGGTGCCGCCAAAGCTGTTGGTGTAGTACTGCCTGAATTGAACGGCAAGCTGACGGGTATGGCTTTCCGTATTCCGGCCTCAGATGTATCCGTTGTCGATTTGACCTGCGAGCTGAACAAGGAAGCCAAGTACAAAGATATTTGTGCTGCCATGAAAGCAGCCTCTGAGTCTGGTGACATGAGCAAGACCCTGAGTTACACCGAAGATAAAGTAGTTTCGACCGATTTCCGTGGCGTAGGTTTTTCATCAATTTTTGATGCCGGAGCCGGTATCGCACTGGATAGTACTTTCGTCAAGGTCGTTTCCTGGTACGATAATGAGTACGGTTATACCTGTAATATGATGAGGTTTGTTGAGCATATTGCCGCTAATTAAGTAGCTAGTTGCTAGTGACTAGTTGCTAGGCAAAACAGGATTGGAGGTGAGCGGTGCCCACCTCCAACGCCTTTAATTCTAGCTACTCGTTCCTCGCTACTGTTTTTAAAGATTTTCGGTAAAGCTTCTTTACCAATATTCTTTGAGATATTTGTGGAGTAATTTAGATATGTCTTTTGTCAAATTGACTGATCTTGACCTGACCGGCAAGCGCGTATTGATTCGTGCCGATATGAATGTGCCGGTCAAGGACGGAAAGGTCACTTCCGATGCGCGTATCACCGCATCCATGCCTACTATTGAGCATTGTATTAAGGCTGGCGCCAGGATTATGGTGATGTCTCATCGTGGTCGCCCGCAAGAGGGTAAGGCCGACGAAGAGAATTCCATGCAACCCATTGCTGAAGATATGTCCGCCAGGTTGGGTAAGGAAGTCAGGCTGGTGAAAGATTATTTAGATAATCCACCGGTAGTTGCTGTTGGGGAAGTGGTGTTGCTGGAAAATGTGCGCTTTAATGTCGGCGAAAAGAAAGACGATGAAGCGCTGGCAAAGAAGTACGCCGCATTGTGCGATGTGTTCGTGATGGATGCCTTTGGTACGGCCCATCGTGCCCAGGCCTCTACACACGGCGTCGGCAAATTTGCGCCGACTGCCTGTGCGGGCCTGTTACTGGCCGACGAGCTGGATAGCCTGTCCAAGGCGCTGGCGAATCCGGCGCGACCCATGGTAGCTATTGTGGGTGGCTCTAAAGTCTCTACCAAGCTAACTGTGCTGGAAGCGTTATCAGAAAAAGTGGATCAGTTGGTGGTTGGCGGTGGTATTGCCAATACCTTTCTCAAGGCTATGGGCCGCAATGTGGGCAAGTCTCTGTGTGAAGACGATCTTGTCGATACCGCTAGGGCGCTGATAGACAAGATGAAGGCACGTGGCGCCAGTATTCCAATTGCTACGGATGTGGTGTGTGGCAAGAAGTTTGATGAAAACGAACCGGCTGTATTGAAAGCAGCCAGTGATGTTGAAGATGACGATATGATCTTCGATATCGGTCCTGATAGCACTAAGGAACTGGCAGACATTATAGCCAAGGCCGGTACTATCATATGGAATGGTCCGGTTGGTGTGTTCGAGTTTGACCAGTTCGGCAAAGGCACAAAAACTGTCTCCATGGCCATAGCCAATGCAGACGGTTTCAGTTTGGCTGGTGGAGGGGATACTATTGCGGCGATTCAGAAATACAATATCTACGACAAGGTATCATATATCTCAACTGCGGGTGGTGCGTTCCTGGAATACCTGGAGGGCAAGACCCTGCCTGCCGTTGCCATGCTCGAAGAGCGCGCCAAATAAGGTTAGAGAATTCCCATGTTAAGACGCACTAAAATTGTTGCGACATTAGGTCCGGCGACTGACGATCCCAAGGTGCTCGACAAACTTATCGAGGCGGGGGTGGATGTGGTGCGTCTTAATTTCTCTCATGACTTGCCTGAGATGCATCGCAAACGTGCCGAAGAGGCTCGTGATCGTGCCAAGGCCCATGGGCGTGAGGTCGGGGTGTTGGTTGACCTTCAAGGTCCCAAGATTCGTATCGGCAAATTCAAGGACAAATATATTACCCTGGTAGAAGGCGAACAGTTCATACTGGATACCCAAATGAATCTTGATGCCGGTACCCAGGATGTTGTCGGTGTAACCTATAAAACATTAGCCGATGATGTAGAGCGTGGGGCGACATTGCTTCTTGATGATGGACGTATCGTCTTGTGGGTAGATCAGGTCGAAGGCAAGAAGATTATTTGTCGTGTTGTGGTGGGCGGCATACTGTCTGATAACAAAGGTATTAATCGCCAGGGCGGTGGACTTTCTGCAAACGCCATTACTGAAAAAGACCGTACCGATATCAAGACCGCGGCAGAAATCGAAGCCGATTATATAGCCATCTCTTTCCCGCGCAGTGCCGATGATGTCAATGAAGCACGGAATTTGTTGCGCGCCGCCGGCGGTCATGGTGGCGTCGTCGCCAAGATTGAGCGTGCTGAAGCAGTAGAAGCGATCGAAAGCATTATTGATGCATCCGATGTCATCATGATTGCTCGTGGCGATTTGGGTGTAGAGATAGGTGACGCGGCCTTGCCGCCTATCCAGAAGCGTTTAATTCGAATGGCCCGTGAGCGTGACAAGATCGCAATCACGGCCACACAGATGATGGAGTCGATGATAGAAAACCCCATTCCCACGCGTGCCGAAGTATCAGATGTGGCCAACGCAGTCATTGATGGCACTGATGCAGTGATGTTGTCTGGCGAAACCGCTGCCGGTAAACACCCGGTAGCCGCCGTATCGGCCATGGACAGGGTTTGCAAAGTGGCTGAACAAACACGCGAAGTAACACGCTCCCAACATCGCATTGACGTTCAGTTCAAACGTGTGGATGAGGCCATTGCCATGTCCAGTATGTATACGGCCAACCACCTCGGCGTAAAGGCCATTGCCGCCCTGACGGAATCCGGTGCCACACCCTTGTGGATGTCACGTATCAGTTCAGGTGTACCGATCTACGCCCTCACAGGAAAGTTGGCTACGCGCAGGAAAGTCACCTTATACCGTGGTGTATATCCGGTTGTATTTGAAATCACGACGTCAGATCATGCCGAAGTCAACCGCGAAGCCGTGGATGAGTTACGACGTCGAGGCACCATACGCGACGGTGAC
This sequence comes from Gammaproteobacteria bacterium, assembly GCA_036986275.1. GTDB lineage: Bacteria > Pseudomonadota > Gammaproteobacteria > Acidiferrobacterales > SZUA-150 > BTRG01. The sequence goes on from BTRG01000014.1 coordinate 15,686, forward strand.
CTGGTGATTATTACCAAGGGCGATCTTACCGGTAAGCTGGGTGGAACCAATTCCATGAAGGTGGCCCGGGTTGGTGAACTTCCAGAGGAATGAATTTTATTTTGCAAGATGATTTATTTTTTCAAGAATATAACAGTTAAAGGTTGCTAGGAGGAAATTATGGCTTTTATCTCATTACGCCAAATGCTGGATCATGCCGCTGAGAACGATTATGGTCTGCCAGCGTTCAATGTTAACAACATGGAACAAGTGCATGCTATCATGCAAGCGGCCGACGCCATGGACAGCCCGGTCATTATGCAGGGTTCCGCCGGTGCCCGTTCCTATGCCGGTGAGCCCTTCCTGCGACACTTGATTGCAGCTGCCGTGGAAATGTATCCACATATCCCCGTTGTCATGCACCAGGACCATGGTTCCGAACCCGCAGTATGTCTGCGTTCCATCCAGTCCGGTTTTACTTCCGTCATGATGGATGGCTCGCTGATGTCTGACTGCAAGACCCCTTCTACCTATGAATACAATGTTGAAGTCACCAGCGAAGTGGTCAAGTTTGCCCATGCCGGCGGTGTTTCCGTAGAAGGTGAGCTCGGTTGCCTGGGCTCACTGGAAACCGGTGAGATGGGTGAAGAAGACGGCCACGGTGCAGAAGGTAAACTGGACATGGATATGTTGCTGACCGATCCTGATGAAGCCGCGGATTTTGTCAAAAAAACCAAGGTTGATGCTCTGGCCATTGCTATCGGCACCAGTCACGGCGCCTACAAATTTACCAAAGAGCCTACTGGTGAAATCCTGCGTATAGACCGTATCAAGGAAATTCACGCCCGTATCCCGGACACCCATCTGGTAATGCACGGTTCCAGTTCGGTACCACAGGAATGGCTGAAGATCATCAACAGCTACGGCGGTGACATGGGTCAGACCTATGGAGTACCGGTGGAAGAAATTGCCGAAGGCATCAAGAACGGTGTCCGTAAGGTCAATATCGATACCGATTTGCGCATGGCCTCGACCGGTTCCATCCGTCGTCACCTGCACGACAATCCGGCAAACTTTGATCCTCGCAAGTTCCTGAAAGAAGCCACTAAGGGTATGATGGAAATTTGTAAGGCACGTTATGAAGTTTTTGGTAGTGTCGGCATGGCCTCCAAGATCAAGCCTATGTCTCTGGAAAAAATGTTCGGTCGATATAATGCCGGCGAGCTGGCGCCCAATATTAAATAATCCGTCAGGATGTAGTGTTGAAAAAGGGGCGTGTAACCGCCCCTTTTTCTGTATTTATTTCAATTCACGTCAGATCGAATCTTGATTGCTATAATCAGCGCATGAATACATTAACCCGCCTATTGTCATTCCATCGACTGTTAATCGTTATCATAGTTGTTACGGCCGTAAGCCGCATTGCATTTAGTGCCCCGCTGTATCTGCTGGATGATGAGGCCTATTACTGGGTATGGAGCCGGAATCTATCCTGGTCGTACTACGACCATCCTCCCATGGTGGCGTGGCTGGTGTATCTGGCGACCAGTGTATTGGGTGATGAACCCTGGGTGATCAGGCTGCCGGCCATCGTGAGTATTGCCGTTGCCAGCTACGTGGGTGTACGCCTGATACAGAAGATCTATGGCCATGGCGCTGCGTATCATTATTTGGCATTTACGGTTGTGGCCTTGATATTTTTTGGTACGGCCGCAGGTATGGTGCCGGATGCACCCATGACTATGTTTATGGCGCTTAGCCTGTATTATTTTTATCGCGCCGTATTCGAGGGATCCTGGAAGTCCTGGTATGGTGTTGGCTTGTTCCTGGGTCTCGCTTTTCTATCTAAATATATTGCCGTGCTTTGGGCGATTGCCATGCTGATGTTTATGCTTATCAACCCAAAGGCGCGTGCGCAATTAAGGACACCCCATCCATGGCTGGCCAGTGCGTTGGCCCTGATTGTATTCTCGCCGGTATTTATCTGGAATGCACAACACGACTGGGCCTCATTTTTGTTTCAATTGGGTCATGGCCTGCCACAGGACAAACAGGGCGATGTCGTGGGATATCTTGTCGGTCAGGCAGCCATTATCACGCCGGGCGTTTTTATTATCCTGATTGGAACCTGGTTTGGTGTGCTGCGTCAGTGGAAGCAGATGGACAGCAAGATACAGTGGTTGGTGTTATGCAGTTTGTTTCCGTTTTTGTTCTTTCTCTACGCATCCACCAAGGCGCCGGTATCGGCTAACTGGCCAGCCTTTTCCTATTTTACCGGCTTGATGCTGGTAGCCGCCTGGCATAGCGTAGCGAAAGTAAAGTGGAAACAAGCCGTGGTGGGCATAAACTATGTCTTGTTGCTGGTATTGCCCGCATTACTGGTGGCACAGATCTATTGGAAAGTCTTGCCACTCGGTGAAGCCGATCCCACCAAGCGCTACTTCGGCTGGCCATCTGTTTTCAAACAAGTAGAGCTTCTGAAGGAGCTATACCCTGATGCCATTGTGGTTGGTAATCGATACCAGACCGCGTCGCAGATAGCATATTACTTCAAGGTTCCGCATATCCCTGCATTAAATATTGAAGCCAGGGCCAATCACTATGATTACATTAGTGACGAGCCACTACGTGGCAAGGATGTGCTGATTATAGACAAGGGCTACCATCCAGAACGTTTTGAGAAATGTTTTGAAAGCGTGGAAGTGGTGGCAGAGTTCAAAGGTTTGCGACCCTATCGCAGTCCGTTGCAAATGCGGGCCATCTACGGTAAAAATTATCAGCCTGAGGTGTGCTAGGCATTCTGATCCTCTTTATACATAATGCGATATATTACCAGCGCCGTTAGCAGAATAAAAACGAACGAAAACACCACGTCGCTGAGGAAATGCCCGCCTTGCATAATGCGGCCCAACCCGACCAGGGCGCCCAACGACGTCGCCAGACTCACGATAGTCACGCGTGTACGACCTTTGTATAACAAGCCCAGCGCGATTAGCGCAAAGAATACCGATGGATGTCCCGATACAAAGGAACAGTTCTGGCTGCACTGATCACTGATTACAAAGGCCGGGGTAAACGTCATTTGCCCCCCAAACTGCGTCACATCTTCCGGTCGTGCGCGACCCCAGTTGGACTTGAAGAGAGAATTGACGATTAAAACCGGCCCGATAACCGCAACGACCAATACATAGCTATAGCCCTTGTTGTCCAGGCCCAATATAGTTTTACGTGTTTTAATGGTAATACCGAGTAACACGAGCAGTATAGCAACCAATGTTGCAGCGAAATAACGATTGCCGTAATAGGAAAACAAGACCAGGGGATAATCTTTAAGATAAAAGCCTTGTTCGCTGTTATAAAAAAGTGCACTAAAGCCGAGATCCCATTCAGGAAAAGAATAGAAACCCACGCCAAGAATGACAGTGGCGACAAGGATGAATAGCAGTGTACGGGGAGATGTCATGAAATAGCTTCATTGCCAGAGGAGTCCGCATCATAGCAATATGACGCGAACCTCTCCATAGCCACAGCTGTATCGTAGTTACCTCTCCAGGTATGATTCCTTCGGAACCGAAGTAGTGTCCTGTATATCGACAAAGGCCCAGCCACTGGTCCGGGCATGCCCGCTCCTGATTATCGCCGGCCTGCTCTACTTGTCATCGTTAATCAGACAAAAGCCACTACTATTTCCAGACAGTAGGAGCTTCGTGTTGGTAGACAGGTATCAATGCCTGCTATGTATTATATCTGTGTACTCAGGCACTATCTTGCCTACCAGTTTTTCCTTAAACCCCTTCCTTTCTTCCTCTGTCATACCGGTACTACCCTTTTCTGCCAATATATCGGTCATGTTCAATACAAATTCAGCGCGCATGGTATTGGACATCTTGGGCAGGAGTTGCGAAAGAGCGTGGGGCATCATCTCCTTCATGGTATTGGGCATCACATTATCCATGGTCAATCCTTCCATCATTGTGGGCATCACCTTTTTGCAGACTACCGGCATCATTTCCTTTGCAATCTTTGATATCTTGTCCTGTGTTGTCTTGGGCATATTATTTTTGACAGTCTTCGCAAGCTTAATAAGATTTGGCAATATATTTTTCATAAGCTCATAGATATCCAATGCATTGATACTTCTTAGCATTACAGGTGTCATTTTAACCATGAAGTTCGTCATGTCTACATCTGCCATCATCATTGGCATCATTTTCAACATCATCTCTTCCTTTTCTTCAGGACTCATTCTAGCGATCATCCTGTCCATCATTTTATCCATTATGCTCATAGTACTATCCTCCATAATAGTTATACATCTTGGGTTACAATATAAATAGCAAGCTATTACATCTTCAGCTACTCCGAATGATTACACTCACAAACAACCCTTATAGAACTATGAGCGCATTCGAAGCTAAAACGGCTTTGATGAAGAGCGACTGTAAAGCCAGATCATTCCCGGCTAGGCCATGAGTTCTTTCTTCATCTGCTCAAATTCATCTTTTGAGATTTCGCCTTTCGCGTAGCGCTTGTTTAGAATATCAACAGCACTCTCTGAATCCTCACCATGACGCCTACTCGAACCTGGTCCCGGCGGTCCGGAATGGCTACGCCCGGAAAACCTAAACACTGCAAATATAATCACAGCCAAGAATATCAATGGGAATATCCACATCCCGCCCCAAGACCACATCGCTTGTTCAGGACCCATCATTTACCTCCTTGCTCGAGAGCTGTCAGTTACACATCGCCTCATCTTCTGGCTAGGTGTCAGGAAACCACGGTGCTTGAGTAGAGCGAAGACGTATTTCGCTTCGCGTTCATTAAGACAATGCGGTGTTTGCCGGTGCGTTTCTTGCGCAGACAGAAGACGCTGACGATATCGCTGATATCGCCACTGCGCACAAATATCGTTTTGCCAGTCTTCAAATCAACGTGATGGCCGGGACTAGATGCCCGCCATCACCGCTTCGGAGTCGCATTTCCTGGTCTCAGCAAGAATTTCTTGCGAATTGACGGCAGCAGGATTGTACGCCACCACCATGGCATGGGGATGTTCTTCTGCGTTGAAGTGCACTGAAATCACCCCATTAAGGGAGCGCAGATCGCGCTCGACCTTATCTCTGTCGTCACAGGAACTCTCCGGATGGAGATGAACGACAATATCCGCAATGTCGATGTCTTTGTTCATTGTGTGGCCTCTATTATTTTTCCTGCGTTAAAAGATGATACACAAAGAAAATCTAATACAAAATGGTGGAAATTACCTTGATCTCCGTCAGAGAATCAGATTTATTAATAAAAATTATCGGGAATAGACCACACTTATGAAAGCAGGGATATAAAGCAACACTTGCTAATATCGGAAGTGCATGGACACTCCGCAACCCTTAAATTATCTCTCCTGATTTTTCATGTTGCTGATATTGAGTGGTTATTTATTCGACAGGATCCGCCACCGGCCATACGAAGAAGTGTGGGTCTTTCTTCTGGCCTACACCGACAGCGCCCTTGTGCAGGTACAAGGCCCAGGCCCAATCCGGCTCAAAGGCCGAAGTTGTCGACGACCAGTAGGCTTCCCTGGCGTTCTTGAAAGGATGGTTAGCAGGCAATGCCGGTGTATGACGGTCGCAATCAATCAGGGACTCAAGTTCATTAATATTGGGAAGGCGCCACTTTTGTTGGTTCTGTTTTTTATTCAGATTGGCAATGGTTTCAAATGCCCCTTGCCAGGTAACGGGCTTGATAGCCAGACCGGCATCGCGGTACCAGACCAATCCCGTCAGGAGATCGCTGACTCTTTGCTCGTCTGTGGTGAAGCGTGGTTGTGGCCACGCCCGACCGTAAAATAACTCACCGTCTTGTCCTGTACCCTTGCACGGTATGACATTCCCCTGTTCGTCATAACATGTGCGTTGACCGGTCATTGTCAATACAATACTGCGACCACGCACTGGCCAAACCAGATAGCTTTGGTCTTTGCCACCAAAGAACATGCGTGCGCCTTGCATATGGATATACCACGCATGCGATGGATGGATTGCGGCGCTAGTGGAAGTCCAATACCAGCCCAGGAAAACATTGTTGAATGGATGTTCTTCCGGTAGCGCGGGATTTCTGGTTTGGTGGCTTACCAGGCTGCGCAATTCGTGCCGATTTGGCAGGCGCCAGTCATCGAAGCCGCAGGTCTTTGTGATGTTGAGTTTTTGAATAAAGGCCAACGCCTCGTTCCAGGTAAGCGGGTATTCATTGAGGTTTGCATTGCGCGTCCAGATCAAGCCGGTCAGGGTATCGCACACGGTATCGCCATTGATATCAAATCTCGGTACAGGTGAGGAAAGTCCATGCTGATACTCACCATCCTGGCCACTGCCTGAGCAAGGTATTTCGTGACCGTCTGTCCCGTAACAATGGGCCTGACCCGTGCACAAATAGCTGTGCTGATGGGATTTACATCGTTCCATTACAAGAAAGGTCAGTTAAATACCGCACATACATGCATCCATGTTGTGGTGCTTGAACCAGAATTGCCGAGTCTGGAGTGGCCCATAAGGGAAACGGGCCAGGCAATTCGTGGTCACGCGCGTGAACAGGTGTAGTCACTTCTGGGTCCATATGTCGAGAAACTTAAATCCGATGCAAAGAATCTATTTTCAGCCGATCTTGCCCAGCACGGGAAAGGCATCCAGTAGCCACCACGAGAAGTCGCTTAAATAACCCGTAATCATCGCAATACCCATAACGACCATAAACCCGCCAGCGATCCGTTGCAGTGTCCGGCCGTGTTGGCGTATATGTTTGATGTGACGCATGAAGCGATTGGTAAACAGAGCGGCCGCGATAAAAGGCAGGCCCAGACCCAAGGAATAGATCGCCAGCAACGCGATGCCGTTTCCAGCCACATTTGATGTGGCGCTTACCATTAAAATGGCACCCAGTATGGGGCCTATACAGGGTGTCCAGCCAAAGGCAAAGGCGAGTCCAAGGATATAAGCCCCCAACGGTCGTCCGCCATTCACATTTTCGTGATCGCCATGGAAACGGAACTCACGATGCAGCCATCCAAAGCGAAGCAGGCCGGCTATCAACAATCCAAAAATGACGACGATGGTCCCGCCGATGATATTGGCTTCATAACGATAAGTTAATAAGAGTTGGCCTATGGCCGTTGCGCTGGCGCCGAAAGCAATGAATACGGTTGCAAAACCGAATATAAAGCTCAGACTTAGCACGAGAATCATCAGCTTTTCCCGTGCCAGTTCCTGGTTCTGTATATCTTCGAGCGACTGGCCGCCGATGTAAGAAAGATAGCCGGGGACTAATGGCAATACGCAGGGTGACAGAAAGGAAACCACGCCTGCCGTGAAGGCGGATACGATGCCGATGCCGGAAATATCAATCATACTGTTAAGGACATGGCCACAATATCACTATCTAAATAAACATCACCGCGTAGGTCTACCTGGACATAAGCTGCTTATCGTTTGCTATTTGCCGCTGCAGCTTCAATACCAGAGGCAGGATGGTGTTATCGAGGTCCTTCTGTGAAACCGGGCCGATATGTTTGTAGGCAATTTTGCCCTCCCGATCAATGACAAAAGTTTCTGGTACCCCATACACTCCCCAGTCGATACCAGCCCTTCCATTAATATCCGCGCCTGTGCGTGTATAGGGATCACCCAGTCTATCCAGCCATTGTGAAGCATCGTCAGGTTTGTCTTTGTAGTTAAGGCCATGGATGGGTACCGTACCAGAGGCTGCAAGACGCATTAAGAGGGGGTGCTCTTCGAGACAGGCCGTGCACCAGGATGCGAAGACATTGACCAGTGATACCTCGCCGTTTATAAGATCTCCAGTTGCCAGTCCAAGTTTACGACCTTTGACTGGTGCAAGGTTAAACTCAGGAACAGACTTGCCGATAAGCGGAGAGGGTACAAGTCGAGGATCCAGTGAAAGTCCTACACCAAGGAGCACAGCGATGACCAGAAAGATCAATAGCGGCAGAGATAGTTTAAGATATCTGTTTGGTTTTATCTTATTACTCATATTTTCAGTTTTATCCATCTGTTCTTTTCACCGTAATGGATTTTATAATAATCGCTGCCTGTTTTCTATACATACCTTATATTAAGTTGTTGCAACTGTACCACAAACTAAAATAGTCCTCATAAGAAGAGGAGCTATTGATAAAAGAATACGTACGCAATAATCCGTCCTCAACTGCAGTGGCATCATGCCGGTCCAATATCAAAACAGAGAATGGGGTACCTGCATGTTTTTACTGCGCATCATTATAGCACCTCTTCTGGAGCCGCACATTATCCACACATACCTGATGAGGGAATGTAAGAACGACTGGCGACTGATTCAATCTGAGTTCGCCTCAGATGTTTAAATACAAAGATTATTACAAGTTGCGAGACAGGCCAGTTTTACCGGTAATCTTTACAAAGATGGTGATATCAGATTTCTGATATACCTCTCTATATGTCCTTTGGCAGGCTATTGTTTGGTTGTGGTGCCCGATTACAAAATCCCTGCGGCTCCACGCCCAGGGCAGCATTGAACTTGCTTGAAAGATTCTGGAATGCGATTAGTCCGGTCAGTTCAATAATGGCATCATCATCAAATACATTCTGTAGTCGCTGAAATAGTTCATTAGTAGTCTGTTGATCCGTATAAGTCACAGCCTCAGCATACGCCAGCGCCGCTTTTTCACGTTCAGTAAATAGCGGGCTTTGCTCAAACGTTGCCAGATCGGCCAACTTGTCCAGGTCCACACCGCGCTTGAGGACTGTGGCGGAATTCAGATCCACGCAGAATGAACACCAGTTGATTTGTGATACACGCACTGTAATGAGTGAACGCAGGTACGGTTCGATGGGAGAGCTTCGGCGGTCGATGGCCCCATAAAGCAAGGCCAATGCACTAAAGACTTTCGGTGTACGCCCCCACAAACGTGCGGGCTCAAGAACAGCGCCGTATTTTCGGCGTTGGTTCCAGAAGAACAGTTTGACGTACCAGGGGAAATGCTGGTTGTTGGGAGTTAAAATTTTTGGCATGTATCACCTCCTGTACGGTTTGAAACCCAGCTTCCAGGTACTCAGGCTGCCATAACGCATCAGCAGGTATAACAGGCCGGCGAAGATTAACCATGATATGCGTTCTTCCATATTGCCTCCTCAGGCCACAATTTTTCTTTTGCATAGGTGGTTGCGTCATCGCCTTTAGGTTCGTGCCCACTCGAATGTTGCACGAACAACTCCTTTAATATCAGGCCCCTGTATTTCCAATACAATCCGATGATCTGGAGTGTAGCCTGCCATCTTGAAGTAATTGCCATAGCTGGACGCGCCTGCAATTACCATGGGTTCCAGGGTTTTTGAAATATTGACGGCAGCAGCGCCCATGACTGTGGCTGTGACCGAGGCATTGTTGATCCTCTCACCAGTTTTATTGTTGAACAATGCAACCAGGATATGAAAACGGGTACCCGGTGGCACACCCCCGTGCATCCGGCTTTCCGGATGTTCCACCGGATGCCCGAGAACCATTTCCGCCGGCAGTACCCCAAGGTAAATATCGAGCCCATTGATTGTTTTATGCAGCGGGCTACCAGAAGACATCGTTTGACTGGTAGTAAACACCAGCACATTGATGATTAATCCAAAAAGGCTGTATTTCGTAAACTGTCGTGCAATCATAACAGGTTATCTCCTATAAGCCTTTGCCAGGACTGTCTGCTCTTCACTACGAGATGAATGCACATAGGTATATATCAGGATGGGCGCCGTGATTACTGTCAACTGTTGGCCACTGGATCAGAAAACCGACGATGATTGAGTACAATCCAATGTATTGTGGACGAATGCGTAGACGCTATCAGTCACGGCTTGGCGTGTGTACCATGCGCATGCCGCTACCCTTTGAATATCAGAGTGTATCCCGCAATCACAATAAACAGATCCAGACCCATTGCCAGTACCCACATGCCGTATGCGTATTCCTGGTTCATCGTCATTCGCCATTCGATTTACTACTTTTGACCTTTCTGTATTATCTTCGTTTCCTTTATCCAGACCCAGGCAGGGTTTGTTGCAGCATGCAAGTGTTAAAAACGCACACTACGTAGACGCAGCGCATTGGTGATAACCGATACTGAACTGAAGCTCATAGCAGCTGCGGCAATGATCGGCGATAACAATATTCCGAAAAAGGGGTAAAGCAGGCCGGCTGCTATCGGCACGCCTGCCGCGTTATAAATAAAGGCAAAGAAGAGGTTCTGGCGGATGTTGCGCATGGTCGCACGACTTAGCAGTCGGGCACGCACGATGCCGCGCAGGTCCCCCTTCACTAGAGTCACACCCGCACTTTCCATGGCCACGTCGGTGCCGGTGCCCATGGCGATGCCGACCTGGGCCTGGGCCAGGGCCGGCGCATCATTGATGCCGTCCCCTGCCATGGCGACGATGCGCCCTTCGTCCTGGAGCTGCTTGACGACGGCCGCCTTCTGATCTGGCAATACCTCGGCCTGAACTCGATCGATGTCAAGTTTGGCGGCCACTGCTTCGGCGGTCTTGCGGCTGTCACCGGTGAGCATGACAACCTCGATACCGGCGGCATGAAGATCGCGAATGGCTTCGGGGGTTGTCTCTTTGACTGGGTCGGCCACGCCGATCAGTCCGGCGGCCTTGCTGTCTATCGCCAGCAGCATCACTGTTTGACCATCGGCACGCAGGGTGTCGGCCTGTTGCGGCAGATTACCCACATCAATACCGAGGTCGGTGAGCAGTTTGAGATTTCCGAGCGCCACGCTATGGCCCTCCACCGTACCGGTCACACCCTTGCCGGTGACAGACTTGAAATCCTCGGTTTTGACCAGTTCGGTATTGCGCTCCTCTGCACCCCTGACTATCGCTTCGGCCAACGGGTGTTCACTGGCGCGTTCCAGGCTGGCGGCCAGGCGCAAGGTATCGTGTTCATGAAAGCCGTCTGTTGCCACCACAGAGACCAGTTTCGGCTTACCTTCGGTCAGGGTGCCGGTCTTGTCCACTACCAGGGTATTCACTTTGCGCAAGACCTCCAGCGCCTCGGCATTCTTGAACAATACACCCATCATTGCACCCTTGCCGGTACCGACCATGATAGACATGGGTGTCGCCAGCCCCAATGCACAGGGACAGGCAATGATCAATACCGCCACGGCATTGATCACGGCGTAGGCGATAGCGGGTTCCGGTCCCCACAGGCTCCACACGATGAAGGTAATAATCGAGATCACCACAACTGTCGGGACAAAATAGCCGGCGACGATATCTACCAGCCTCTGAATCGGCGCCCGGGAACGCTGGGCCTCGGCAACCATGTTGACGATTTGCGCCAGCAGGGTGTCTGCTCCCACCTTCTCGGCCCGCATCATGAGACTGCCAGTGCCGTTGACCGTGGCGCCAATCAACCGCTCCCCCTCGGTTTTTACCACCGGGACGGGTTCGCCGGTCACCATGGATTCATCGACATTGCTCTCGCCATCGATCACCTTGCCATCCACTGGAATCTTTTCACCGGGACGCACCCGCAGAGTATCGCCGACCTGCACGTGCTCCATGGGGATATCCTCTTCAGTGCCATCGTCACGGACGATACGCGCGGTCTTGGGCGCCAGTCCCAATAATAATTTTATCGCGGCGTTGGTTTGACTGCGCGCCCGCAATTCCAGCACCTGGCCCAGTAATATCAACGCGGTGATTACTGCTGCCGCCTCGAAATAGACCGGCACAACTCCAACCTCGTTGAATACGGCCTGCGGAAAAATACCGGGGGCGACGGTGGCAATAACGCTGTAGGTCCAGGCAACCGATACACCGAGTCCGATAAGGGTAAACATATTCAGGTTGAGCGTCATGACCGACTGTATGGCTCGTACATAGAATATCCAGCCTCCCCAGACTATCACTGGGGTTGCGACCACCATTTCAAGCCATTGGCGCAGACTGGGATTGATCAGCTCCGCCATAGCCTCCGGCCAGAACTCGGCGGCCATGGCGCTGAATAAAACCGGGATGGCGAGCACGGCACTGACCCAGAAGTGTTTGCTCATATAGTCCAGTTCGCTGGTGTCCTCTTCCGCCTCTACCGTGACGGCCTCCAGGGCCATGCCGCACTTGGGGCAGGCACCAGGGTGATCCTGCACCACTTCGGGATGCATGGGGCAGGTGTATTCTGTTTTAGTTGCCACGACGGGAACTCCCATGGGTTCCAGTGCCATACCGCATTTGGGACAGGCCCCCGGCCCCGTTTGTTGTACCTCCGGGTGCATGGGGCAGGTGTACTCTACATTCTGGGCCTGTTCATTCGATTCAGCGGCGCCCTTGTGATCGTGATGGCCACAGCAGGAGGAGCTGCCGTTGTTGCTCTCTGTGTAGCCGTCTGGTGCAGATTTAAACTTTGAAAGGCAGTGTTCGCTGCAAAAGCGGTAGCTTGTACCTTTATGCGTGTGCTGCAACTCTGCATCGGCAGCAACTTCCATCCCACAGACGGGATCTGTGGTTTTTTTCACACCGGTATAGTCTTCTGGTGCGGCCTGGAATTTGTCATGGCAGTGTTGCGAACAGAAATAATGAGTATTACCCTCATACTCCAATTTCGCAGCGGCATTTTCAGGGGTTACATCCATCCCGCAGACTGGATCTTTCATAATTTCCTCGTTATTTTTCTTACTTTGATTAACATGATTAAACGCCCGAATAGCTGTCCCTTTTCATCTTAATTGATTAGTTCCCGCCACACCGACACCAGACACACTCGCAGTCAAGATGGTCACAACTTTCATCCCGGAGTGCACTGCGATAGCGGGTTCTGGCCCATGGAAACAACAGCTTTCTGATTAAAGAGTTTTGGTAGTGACGCTGGAGAAAGGACCTTACATTGGTTTTTCTGGACATATTGCTTAGAAACCAGCGATAACCCCGATTGCCTAACATGCTGAACAACGCACGGTTGACAACAGACGCCGCCATTTGCCCACCGAACTCCTTACGCCAGAGTGCATCGTAATCGGTATTTTCCAGCAGGCTTTGTGCGGCCAGGACCCCCGATGTCATGGCATGGCGCATGCCAAATCCCCACAGCGTATCCTGGAATCCCGCTTGTTCGCCGGCGACAGGGCGTTGAGAGGATAACGCCTGTACTGGCATGCGGAAATTCCCGACGCCGCCATGGCGCCGAGGGTTCTCCATTTTTAGTCCGACCAGTTTTTCAAATGCCTTGACGGTGCGTTGCACATGGATCTTTTCCTGCTTGAATCCATTAAACATGCAAGTTTTAACCGTGCCCTTGCCATCCCAGATCAATAAATATGCGTAACCTTTTGGCGCAAGATCATCGTCACAAATCACCCAGAATCCGTCAGACATGCTGGTCTCAAAGTGGTAACCCACCGCTATAGCGTCCGCCGCCTTCGGTCCCACGGCCCGTATTCCTGCGCCTTGCATGCGCGTCAGGCGACTGTTGAAGCGTACGTCGACACCGAGCTCCTGGGCTTGGGACAGCAAGGCCGAATCCAGGGAGCCCGGACCGGGTCCGCGCTCAACCATATAGAACAAGGGGAGGTCATTGTGGATGGAATAATCCTGGCCCCAGGCATCGAAAGCCACTCCATGGCAGCAGGGGAGGTAGTGAAAATCAGTGGTTAGACCAAGGTCCCTCAGGGTTTGCAGTACGTCGCTTTCACCCGTCCAGTTTTCCAGTCCCTGGAAGTCTTGACCAAAGCGGTGGCCCACTTCTCGGTGAGCCTCATGGACAACCACCGAATGTCCGGCCTGTGCCAATGTAATAGCGGCAGCCAGTCCTGCCGGTCCCGCACCCGCGACGGTCACTGTATCTTGATTGAATTTCGGGTCAGCTTTCATTTGGAAATTCTCACCACCGTCAGAATTTATCTGTCATTTAGGTCTTAAAATTAACTCCACATTTTCAGTATACAGAGTGTGTGTTACACACAGGTCAAGTATTAGTTTTATATGGCAAAATGGATTCGATTAAATGGCAAATGGACTGACCATCCGGGGCACCGTCAGGCATGGCTTCCCACACTTTCAATGCCTCTTCCATACGTTGTTGCAGGGCGACCAGCGCTTCCAGTTTTGCCCGATTTTCCTTGATATGACGCTGTATGATTTCCCGCACCCTGGGACAGGGGGAATTGCCATGCATGGAATGACCCAGGATTTCGTTAATCTCTGCCAGGGTGAAGCCCAGGTTTTGCGCCTGACGTACGAAACCCAGCCGGTTTATATCACTAGTGGAGAAGAGTTTATAGCCATTGTCCGGGTGGCGTTCGGGTGTCAGCAAGCCGATATGAACGTAGTGTCGTACGGTGTCTGCTGTTACGCCAGTGCGGCTGGCCAATTCACTTACGGTGAGCATTTGTTCTGCCTCCTGAAGATATATGACTCCCAGGGGTTAGCTAGGTTTCATCATTCCTGTTGTCGGGGACACTGCTATGAACAAGTATCATCAAACTAGTGCGTATGGTCTTTGTGATCACGCATGCTGTCAGTTTTCTGGCTCAGGAAACGAATATGAAATTGCTTGTGTACATAGGCCAGCGTATCCCAACGTTCATCCTCACTGAGCATGGCTTTAAAAGCTGGCATCGCTGATTTCATGGACTTGAAAGGTTCTGCCGACCCACCTTCACTAATACGCCAAAATAAATAGGCGTCGCCATCTCCCGGTTGCCGGTGAAAATGATTCGTCAGGTCTGCCGGTGGGTGGGAAAGATTTGCCGCCAGAGGTCCTTTGCCTTTGCCATTGGTACCGTGACAGCTTGCACAGTTTTTTTCGTAAATTGCCTTACCCCGGCGAATGGCCACGGAAGTTTCCCAACGATCACTCTTAAATTTCATATAATTCGTTGGCGGCGTTTCCCATTTGGCATGCTGATGATGGCCTCCTTCCTCGTGATGACCTGCTTGCTTATGCTCATGTTTTCCCTGCCCGGTAGCCAGGGCGTTTAACGGCAATGAGATGATCAACGCCAAACCTATCAAACTTATATGAGACCTTTTGAGTCGTTTCTTTGTCATAACACTACATCTCCTTGACTGATGCCAGTACTGAAAAAAACCGACCGCATCGCTGATGGACATATAAATTCTACTATACTTGATCTTGTTGATCACTCATCACATCGTAGCGTTCCCGGATTTTGCACAGTATCAGTGATAACAGAATCATCCCGCCAATCAGCACGATTGCCAGGGCCTCCCCGGAGCCCAGTTCCGAGCCAAAAAGCGCCAGGAATGTAGACAGGTCTATCCGGATGTATAGCTGACCCTGGCAGATGACACAAAGCGGCATACCGTGAGGTAAACGTAATATTCATAAGGTTATTCCGCGAGACCATCCATCCTCTTTCAAGACGATCGCCAAACCATTGTCGTACTGCCGTATGGCCTAAGCCGCGTTAACATAAAACCGATCAAGGTATCGAGTTCTGTGGCCACTAAGATATTCAAGGTTTCCCAGCCACGGCATTGGTAGCGCCAGCAACCAGGGTGGGAAGCGGTCTGAATGCGGTGGCACTATCATCAGGCCGATTACGGCGAGTGGCCCAATAATCCCGAGACTGATGACCCAGCTTTGAAAGGCTTCGTTAAGAATATTGACATGCATCAATGTACAAAAGTTCGCAATCATCATAATACCACCGAACGAAAGTGCTCCTTTCGAGCATAATAAAGCGGATAGATAAAAGTGAAAAGGTTGCTGGCAAACACACCTCAAGATCACTTCGACAGCTCAACGCTGAATAGAAGTTTCTTTGTAATGGCATTTCTGGTCTGGCGCGCTGAGTACTTTGTCATGGTGGGCCGCGCCACCATAACTATCACTATGTTAGGTAACGGCAAGTACGAGAAAACCTGGAGATTGCTTGCTATACCAAAGCATATAAAATGTTATTGCGATGATTAAGGAATTCTTCATGAAACCATATAAATACTTCATCTTTATTTTCGCGTTGATATTAAACCCGGCTTTTGCAGGCAAGACGGTTTATATCCCGCTGGGTTCGGCGAATTTAGTGATTGCTGTCGATGCCAAGTCTGACACTATTACGGCAACATTCACCGGCGTAAAGAATCCGCATGGTCTAGTGGCTACACCTGACGGTGAGTACCTGGTTGCTGGAAGTCTGAGCGAAAGTCCACCCTCAAAGGATAACCCAAAAGGGCCTACCAGCAAATTATTTTTTATCCATCCAGCCCATGGCCATGTCATGTCAACCATACCGGTTATGGGTTGGACGCATCATCAGGCGATTACACCTGATGGCCGCTATGTCTTGTCCACGCATGGAATGCGCAACAATGTCAGTGTAGTCGATCTGCAAAGTAACAAGGTAGTGCGCACCATAACTACGGGACCCGTACCAAACTATACTATTGTCACCAAAGATGGCGCACGCGCTTTTGTGACCAATTCCGGTAATGGCACTATAGCAGAAATAGATATTGGCCAATGGAAGGTGGTACGAACTCTGCAAGCAGGACCTGCGCCGGAACATATGGTGATCTCTAAAGACGGTCGTATGCTCTATGTTGCCAACTCCCGTGCTGGAACGATATCCGAAGTATCGATAACGTCCGGAAAGGTGATCAAACAGCATAAGATTGGGCAGGCCTTGCATGGACTGGATATCGGTGATGATGGTGAGACATTGTTCATCAGCAGCAAGAAGGATAACAAACTGGTGGCGCTGAATTTGAAGACAGGCCGGCAACGTATGATTGCCCTCAGTCCTGCCCCGTACCATCTCAATACCATACATGGTACAGGTAAGGTCTATGTCTCAAGCAGTAAAAAGCCCAAGATCTGGGTCGTTGATCAGGCCACGTTAAAGATTACTGGCGAGATCAAACTACCCGGGGGTGAGGGTCATCAGATGGCGATCGTGGATTAAGAAGTCTGGCTCCAACTTGAACAAAGAAGTGGAATCATGGACATGAAATTTGTTGTCGGTATCTATGTGCATCGCTCAGCGGATTGCTGCTTAATGAAGTTGCGCCGTTTCCCAAGGGTGAGTGCATGGTGCCTGTTCGGCCGGCGGGTGGTAAGTCCAATGAGACCGGTTATGACAAAAGTTATGTCATGGAATCAATAGTTTGGCCACGCTGTACCCAGGCTAGTCAAGGTATAGTAATACTGGATAATAAAGCCGGGGAACGTTATGGTAGCAAGGCCAAGGGAGCAGTGGACATGCCGGTCATCGGTTTTGTAGCGGTTATGCGCGCCAGTTAAAATGGGCGCGCGATTATTAGGGGCTATTTGAATGAGTAGATTTAGATTCGTTTCACTTAGATTAGTTTCACTTGGTGCGGGAATGCTGATCTTCCTTGGTGTAGCCCAGGCTGCCAATTTTGCCGCGGTAATGCAAGGTGGAAAGCTGTTTGCAAAGAACTGTGCTCAATGCCATGGTGCCACGGCACAAGGAGCGCCAAACTGGCATAAAGTAGACAAGCTAGGCAAGTATCCGCCACCACCGTTGAACGGCACAGGCCATGCCTGGCACCACAGTATTGATGTGCTAAAAGGTACGATACGCAATGGCGGCAAGAAACTGGGCGGAACCATGCCGGGATTTGCAAGTAAACTGAGCGACAAAGATATGGAAGCAATCATTGCATGGATTCAATCGCATTGGCCCAAGAAGATTATGGATGCCTGGGAAAGAAACAATGGCGGGAGCGTAAAGTAGCTTTCACGTCTTCAAAGATTTTTTGGTTTTAATAATATTAATTCGAGATTTTTTTATGAAATTTTGCGTCCAAGCTGGCATCCTGTTTGTCCTGATCGGAATCAATGACCTGGCCCTGGCCGAGACTGGCAAGGCTCCTGATCCTGCCGCGGCAAAACGTGGTGAGCCTCTTTATCAGCAATATTGCCAGTCCTGCCACGGAGTAAAGGGTGTCGGTGAACCTGCACCCCCTGTTTTTCTCAGACGGAGCGACTATTTCCCAGCACCCGCCCTGAATGATTCACAGCATGCCTGGCATCACTCTGACGAAAACATTTTGAGAACTATTATGAATGGATCTCCCCGGGTGTCCCGTATGCCAGCGTGGAAGGGAAAGATAACGGTTAAGCAAGCACAAGATATCATTGCCTATATGAAAAGTCTTTGGGGTAAGCGGGCGCTGGATTGCCAGGGACCCAAGCACATGTCTTGCATGTAATTCTCGATAGTTAGTTCCTTGGTTAGTGGCTCGATAACCCTGAGAGCCATGACCGTTTGTTGTTAGCTCAATCGATATGGCCAGTTGTGCAAACAACCTACACCGATATCAGTCTGGGCTTTTCTTTAAAACATAGTCTTTAAAGGCCTGCACTACCGGAGACAGGCGTTTACCCTGCCTGTGGACCACATACCAGTGACGCAGAATGGGAAAGGACTCTGCATTCAGTGTTACCAGCCGTTGGGTTTCCAGTTCCAGTTCCACCGTATGGATAGATACGATCCCGAGTCCCAGACCGGCTTCGACGGCCTGTTTGATGGCCTCATTACTGGTCATTTCCATGCCCGTGGTCAGGGTCAGCCCATGTTCGGCGAAGAAGCGCTCCATGGCGATGCGGGTGCCGGAGTCTGGCTCGCGTACCACGAAGGTTTCTTGCTGCAAGCGTTTGAAAGGAATATTGTTCTGGCCGGCCAGCGGGTGTTGAGGTGGGGCGATGACAACCAGTGGGTTTTCCATAAAGGCCTCGGTGACCAGATCCAGCCCTTCAGGTGGTTGACCCATGATGACCAGGTCGGTTTCGTTGTTTTCCAGCTGATCCAGCAGGCCACGTCGATTGGTTACATCCAGGCTGATGGTCACGCCCTCGTGGGCCTTGGCGAAGGCCGCCAGCAGGCGGGTGGCAAAGTAGTTGGCTGTGCTGGCCACGGAGACCGTCAGGCGGCCGCCTCCCAGGCCTTTCATGCCCTCCAGCATCTCCTCTGCCTCCGCCAGTTCGCGCGAAATGGCCCGTGCGTGGTTGTAGAATTCCTTGCCGGCCTCGGTCAGGTAGATTTTCTTGCCCAGTCGTTCGAACAGCGGCAGGCCAATCTGTCCCTCTAACTGCTTGATTTGCATGGATACTGCAGGTTGAGATAAGTGTAATTTTTTAGCGGCACGTGTGTATCCCTCACATATGGCGACCGATTCAAACACCTTCAGCTGTCTCAGGGTGATGTGCATGGTTGTATTTTAACATAAGTAAAAACTTATTATAAACATCAGAAAGATTGAGTTTTGTTTATAGTTTCGCGGGGGTATATTGCGCCTCACTTTAGGAAGCGGAGATGGTATGAGCAGGGCACAGTTCGTCAGAACCGAATCCGGAACAGATTACTGGATATTTATCATAGGAGGCCGATCATGGCTTTATTAGACCAAACAGGTCGTTATTCTGACCTGAGCTTGAACGAAGATACTTTGCTTGCGGAGGGCAACCATATTCTGGTTGCCTACACCATGGAACCTGCTGAAGGCCATGGTTACCTGGAAGCGGCGGCCCACTTTGCAGCGGAATCCTCAACCGGTACCAATGTTGAGGTGTCCACTACTGACGATTTCACCAAGGGTGTGGATGCCCTGGTGTATGAAATTGATGAAGCCAAAGGCATCATGAAAATCGCCTACCCTAATGAGTTGTTCGACCGTAATGTCATCGATGGCCGTGCCATGATCGTTTCATTCCTCACGCTGGCAATTGGTAACAACCAGGGCATGGGCGATATTAAAAACTCTCAAATGCAGGATTTCTATGTACCCCCTAAAATGCTGCAGTTGTTTGATGGCCCTGCGATGGATATCTCTGACATGTGGCGTATTCTGGGCCGTCCTATCGAAAACGGTGGTTATATTGCCGGGACTATCATCAAGCCTAAACTGGGTCTGCGCCCAGAACCATTTGCCGACGCGGCTTACCAGTTCTGGCTGGGTGGCGACTTTATCAAGAATGACGAGCCTCAGGGTAACCAGGTTTTCTGCCCAATGAAGAAGGTTATTCCCCTGGTTGCGGATGCCATGGCTCGCGCACAGGATGAAACCGGCGAAGCCAAGTTATTCTCTGCCAACATCACCGCTGACGACTACCATGAAATGTGTGCTCGTGCCGATTTCGTCCTGGAAACGTTTGCTGAAAATGCATCGCATGTTGCCTTTCTGGTTGATGGTTATGTCGGTGGTCCAGGCATGGTAACGACTGCACGTCGTCAGTATCCTGGTCAGTATTTGCACTATCATCGTGCCGGTCACGGTGCGGTGACTTCACCCTCATCCAAGCGGGGTTATACTGCTTACATCCTGGCAAAAATGGCACGCCTGATGGGTGCGTCCGGTATCCACGTAGGCACCATGGGTTACGGCAAAATGGAAGGTTCACACGATGACAAGATCATTGCCTATATGATCGAGCGCGATAGCTGTATGGGTCCCTACTATCATCAGGAGTGGTATGGCATGAAACCCACTACGCCCATCATTTCTGGCGGTATGAACGCACTGCGTCTGCCTGGCTTCTTCGAGAATCTGGGCCATGGTAATGTGATTAACACCGCTGGTGGTGGTGCTTACGGTCACATCGATTCTCCTGCCGCGGGTGCAAAATCTCTGCATCAGGCATACGATTGCTGGAAGCAAGGTGCGGATCCAATCGAATACGCCAAAGAGCATAAAGAATTTGCCCGCGCATTCGAATCATTCGAGCATGATGCCGATGCACTCTTCCCGGGCTGGCGAGATAAGCTGGGTGTTCACAAGTAGGCAATTGCATTGTTTATGTGAGCATAAGATAAGCCCCTGCATGCAGGGGCTTTTTTCTCTATATGTAATATAGTTTACAAGCAAAAAATCTTCACCACAGAGGACACGGAGGTGTTAACTAATGAAATTAGTGGCGCAATAGTCGATTCTGCTATGCATGTACATTCTGAATTTGACCCCGGCCTGCTGGAAAGTACTTATGAAGCTTGTTTACTCTACGAACTTAAATCACGGGATTTATTTGTTCAAAATCAACTAACGTTGCCAGTGACATATAAAAATGAACGGATCGATACGGGTTATCGCATAGATCTATTGGTAGAAAAGGCGATAATTGTTGAATTAAAGGCAGTAGATAAGCTATTACCAATACACGAGACTCAGCGGCTTACATATTTGAAATTAAGTCATAAAAAGGTTGGATTGCTTATAAATTTTAATACACCAAGACTCAAGTACGGTATTAAACGTTTAGTAAACTAAAAATTCTCTGTGACCTCCGTGTCCTCTGTGGTGAAAAATATTTACCTAAAAGGTATTCATTATGACTGATATAGATATCGAACAATACAGGATCAAGCAGGAACCTTATTACGAGCCCCTTGGGAATGAAGTGGCTTTATACGAGGCTACCTATGAAGCACGGTTGCCTGTGATGATCAAGGGCCCGACCGGTTGTGGTAAGTCGCGTTTTATTGAACACATGGCATGGAAACTGGGTAAACCATTAATCACGGTGGCCTGTAACGAGGATATGACAGCCTCAGATTTGGTGGGACGCTATTTACTTGATGCTAATGGCACGCGCTGGCTGGATGGTCCTTTAACCACTGCCGCACGCATTGGCGCTATCTGTTATCTGGATGAGATTGTGGAAGCTCGACAGGACACCACCGTAGTGATTCACCCACTGACGGATTACCGCCGAACCTTACCTTTAGATAAAAAAGGTGAGTTGGTGAATGCCCATCCTGATTTCCAATTGGTGATTTCCTATAACCCTGGTTACCAGAGCCTGATGAAAGATCTGAAACAGTCCACCAAGCAACGCTTCACCGCCATGGACTTTGACTATCCCTCCGCGGAAGTTGAAGCCAGCATTGTGGAAAAAGAAACCGGTATCGATGCGGATACCGCCAGGAAGCTGGTCAAGATTGGCGGGACAGCGCGTAATCTAAAGGGTCATGGTCTGGATGAAGGTATTTCCACTCGTTTGTTAACCTATGCAGCGGCATTAATTAACAGAGGTATTGAGCCTGTTGATGCCTGCCGTATGGCTCTTGTCCGTCCTATTACCGATGACACGGATATTCGCAGTACGCTGGATCATGCCATTGATGCTGTTTTTGTCTAAAAGATATGATTAAAATCTTTAACCACAGAGAGCACAGAGGTTTTTTAATTTGGTGTTTTATTTCCCTTCTCTGTGACCTCCGTGTCCTCTGTGGCGACTAAATTTTTATGAATACCGAAGAATTACAAGCCTATCGGGATACATTAAAGTGCAGCTTTAAAGATCTGGACGCAGTCTTTGAGGACTGTATGACGGAAGCCCTGTCGATGTTATCCGAGCAGGGAGTAAAGGACTACCTGGAAGGCGCATCACTAATCTGCATGATCGGTCGTGGTTTTGAACCGGTTCTGGTTTATCTTGAGGAAATGCCCCAGGTCGCCAAACAACTGGGTGAATCTACGTTAGCACTGGTATCCAAAACTGTGTGGGACATATCCCGCAGCCCCAATGGTAAGGCCATTTCGCCATTACTACAAACCATTGCCGAAGCGGCTCGCCGACTCGGTAGTGAAGAACAGCTGCAACACTATATCGAAATTCTAATGGATATGATGGAGCGCACAACCGGTTCCACCCACGGTTTTCATACTACTATTCCCAGCCCCGGCCTGCCCGAACTGCTGCAACATATGCCTTTCTTATTAAACAACCTGTCACTGCAAGGGCTTAAAAACTGGATCGATTACGGGGTTCGTAACTACGAAGGTCACCCTGATCGGCAAAAAGATTATTTCTGCCTGCAATCCGCTGACAGCCGTGCCATTCTACAGCGCGAACGTCATGGCACCCTGTTTGCTGATAATGAACGTAAACTCGACTTGTATTTACGCAGCCTGTGGCAGGATCCGGAACATCTTGTACCTTATTCATCGGCCTTTGATGAACTGCGCAAGCCCATCCCTTATTACGACGCCTATGGGATTCGTGTACCGGATGTTTACGATGATAAAAATAACATCAATAGGATAGTGCCCGGTATCGATCGCTATCGTACATTGTTGGCTCATATAGCAGCACACCGCCGCTGGACCACACCGATTATTGCTGACAACTTCAGCCCCTTTCAGCGCGTTGCTATAGAAATACTGGAAGATTCACGTGTTGAGTTCCTTGCAATGCAACAATATCCAGGTTTGAGGAAGCTGTTTATAAGTTTGCATCCAAAGCCAAAAGAAGATGCCTGTAATCCTGAAGAAGAATCCTGTATCCGTCACCGCTTGACGATGTTGTCTTATGCCATTCTGGACGCCAATCATCCTTACCGGAATGAACATATACTGGAGTTTGTTAAACAATTCCATCAGCTAATGACTGATGATACAACGGGTACAAAAGAGATTGCCAACCTTGCTATTTCCTATGTTGCCAAAACACGACGTCAGTCGGATCAACTACCCAGGGTGCATTTCACCGATACGGAAGTGGACTACCGTGATGATAATCGCCACATGTGGCGTTTTATCGAAGAAGGTGATGAGGAGGAAATGTTCGAAGAGCAACGCAAGCTGGAACCGGAAGAACATGAGCCGGAGGGATTGCCACCGCGTCACTATCCAGAGTGGGACTACAACACCAAGACCTATCGACCTGACTGGGTCAGTCTATATGAAAGTCTGCACCCATCGGGTGATGCGACTGATATTGATAAGCTACTCGAAAAACATGTCGCTTTGGCTAAGCAACTAAAACAGCTCCTGGATTTATTAAAACCGCAACAGTATGTGCGTGTCCGTTACCAGGAAGAAGGCAGTGAGCTGGATCTGGATGTGGCGATTCGTTCGCTCATCGATTTTAAGAGCGGCGCTCAACCCGATCCGCGCATAAACATGAGTCACCGGCATGACGGTCGTGATATTGCTGTGATGCTGTTGCTGGATTTGTCAGCATCACTCGCCGATACCCCGGAAGGCTGTACGCAAACAATTCTGGAACTAAGCCAGGAAGCCGTGGCTTTACTCGGCTGGGCAATAGAAAATCTCGGTGACAAGTTTGCCATTGCCGGTTTCTCATCCAACACTCGTCATGAAGTTCGCTACCAACACATTAAAGGTTATAGTGAGAAATGGAGCGATACTGTTAAGGCCCGCCTTGCTGCTATGGAGGCAGGCTATTCAACCCGCATGGGTGCGGCGATGCGCCATGCCGCGCATTACCTGCGTGCACAAAAAGCCGATAAAAAACTGTTGTTAGTGCTGACGGATGGCGAGCCTTCTGATATCGATGCCCCGGATGACCGCATGCTTATTGAAGATGCCCGCAAGGCCGTACAGGAACTGGATCAGGAGGGTATATATACTTATTGTATTAACCTTGATGCCAACGTTGACCCGGGTAAAGACGATTATGTAACGGATATCTTTGGTAAACAGTATACGGTTATAGATAATGTCGAGCGTTTACCGGAGAAATTGCCAAAATTGTTTATGGCGTTGACCGGGTAGAGCAGTATCTGGCGCCTGGCCAGTAAAGAAATAATGAGCCCGTATAAGTCCATTATATAGCAAGAAATAAGATTACAGGTTTGATGCCTTGGCAAACAGTTTTGCCAACAATCCACGGTGATGATGAGGTCTGGACATGTCTTCCTCACTGACTGCCGGGCGGTTAATGGCCTGTGCTATTCCAGAGGCCCTGGCAGCGCTATAAAATGAGCAGACTTCCTCTATTTCCACGTCCAGCATGCGGCTTACCAGCACCAATGACGTTGGGTATTGGCTTAGTAAAGCAGCGATCGACATTGCGTTTTCAGAATGGGGGAGTCGTGTGAGGTTGGGCCAACGTTTCAGCTCCACGACGTCTATGGGTTCACAGCCTCCCTTGAGCAAGCAGCCATTGGACGCATAAAAGGCAGCTTGCCAGACCAGCTCGTCCAGAGGACGGCGATTCTTGCGCGAACCACTGTCACCAGATGCAGAGGTCTTGAGCGTTTTGACATTGAAACTTCCCACGGGTGTCGTGAAGAATTTTTCGTTTTCCTGAACCCAGCTTACGTAAACACCTTTTGATGCCATTACAAATACGCTGCCTAATGGGTCCAGGCTAATGTTTACATCTTTTTGTTGTTTTATTGCATTGATAATTATACCCAGGACGTAGTCATTAGCGTCGTAGAATTGAATGTGGTCATAATGATGAACAAACGACATGATGATTCCCCGGAGTCAGATGTTGAAAATATAGAAGCAGGTCCTGGGCTTTCTAATGTTCAAGAAAGAATGTTTCTTGATATCCTGGCCGGGGTCTGGGATCAGGAGAAGACGGAATGCATATATAGTATTATGCACATGATTTCTACCGTCAATGAATCAAATTGTTAACAATGAGCTGGAATGTTAATAACTGTGAATTAATAACTCCCTTCAGAATTTACAGTTTTCAATGATTGAATTTGTATTGGATAAATTCTCAACCAGATCTCTCGCAATATTCCGCATTGGGGTGCGCTGGTCGCGGGCCATTTTTCTGAGTTTGTCAAAGGCTGTCTCATAGGTAACACCGGTCTTGGCCATGATGACTCCAACCGCGGTGCTGATATGCCGGTTTTTATCTTTATTATCGCGCAGTTTCTCTCCCTGGGTAATCAAGGCATCCACTTCCGAGAATCTGGCAAGAGAGGTGTCTATGACCGCGGCCAGTTGTTTGATTCCCATGGGTTTGACCAAATAACTTGATATTCCCCTGGAAATCATTTTCTTTACAATGTCCGTCTCATCCATGCCGGATAGCATAATGATGGGTCTGTGGGCAGCATCCAGCATCCCATCCGCGGTTTCCGCACCTGATAAACCGGGCATATTACAATCCAGTATTACCAGATCTGGCGTGGACTGAGTGTATGCAATCAGGGCTTCTTTGCCATTATCGAAAGTGCTGATGCTGTAGCCCTTGCGTGACAGGCCGGTCTTGAGCGCCAGCAATAGGTGAGCGTCATCATCGACGATAAACACTTTTGTCTTACTGTTTTCCACAATATTATCCGTTTTATCTTCTTTCATGCTATGAAAGGTAATCGGCATGACTTCCTGAATATTTAGGAAAACTGTTTACCAGGCTGCTCCAATTCCTTGTCAAGCTA
>BTRG01000015.1:0-39293 GCA_036986275.1 Gammaproteobacteria bacterium
ATGTTGGGCTTCGTACCTCAGCACCAACCTACGCACAACCAACTTTTACGATACCCTCCCCAGGGAGAATACACTAGCTCTGAACCCATCAATACTAACTTGACGGAGTACTAGAACGGAATATCGTCGTCGAAATCATCGGCGGTGGCAGTGGCCGCTTTCTGTGACGGTGCTGAGGCGGGCGCCTGACCCGAGTCCTGGTTAAACTCACTGGGCATACCACCGCCGGCCCGGGAGCCCAGCATCTGCATTTCGTTGGCCACGATTTCCGTGGTGTAACGATCCTGGCCCTCTTTATCCTGCCACTTGCGAGTCTGCAAACGGCCTTCAACATAAATCTGTGAACCTTTCTTCAGGTATTCGCCGACGATTTCCGCCAGACGGCCAAAGAACACCACACGATGCCATTCGGTCTTTTCCTGTTTTTCACCGGTATTTTTATCTTTCCACGTCTCCGAGGTCGCAATGTTGACATTTGCGATGGCGGAACCGCTTGCCGCATAACGAATTTCGGGGTCTCGGCCGAGATTGCCGACAAGAATTACTTTATTTACGCCGCGCGCCATGGTCTTTCTCCTGTTGAGTTGACGATATCCACGGAGTACTGAGAATCTGAACTTCGCGCTCCGATATCTCCGTGGTGCCGAGCCAATATATCGAGAATACGATGGCGAAACAATGTTCGAATAGGCCTTCAGGAAAATCGTGCTCTTGGGATCCTTACCCGCCGATTAAGCGGACGTTGCCCTGTAGGGGTGCAGATCCTCGGGGTCCAGCTCACCCTCATCGACCTTGAGATAGGCCATACCTTCCTCGCCCGCCACCACGGCCTCACGCACACCCGGCACGGCGGCCAGTTGTTCGGCTATGAAGCGTGCGGCCTCAGGGTCTTGGGGGCCCACCTGCACGGTGCGCATACTCAAGCGTGGCGGTACGGTCATGCCACTCGCAACCCAGGCCCACAGCAGCAGCAGACCCGCGGAGATTGTAAATACCGCTTCCATGCCATAGGCGCCGTATAGGCCACCTCCCAGCACCCCCCCTACAAAGGCGCCAAGAAACTGAAACGTACTGTATACCCCCACGGCCGAGCCCCTGCTGTCGGCAGGCGCGTGCCGGGACACCAACGAGGGCAGTGCGGCCTCGAGAAAATTAAAGGCGACAAAAAACAGGAAGATCCCAGTGACGAGGGGCCAGAGATCATTATGGCCGAAGGCCAACAGGCCCTGGGAGACAGCCAGCAACAGCACGGCGCCGACAAAGACCCGGCGCATCTTTTGTTTACGCTCGGCATACATAATGGCCGGGCCAATAAACAGGATCGAGGCCAGCATCACAGGCACGTAGACCTGCCAGTGCTTGTCCACGCCCAAGCCGGCATCAGAGACCAGGGCCAGCGGTATCACCACGAACAGGGCTGTGAGCACGGCATGGAGTATGAATATACCCAGGTCCAGGCGTAACAACTCCGGGGTACGCAACACCGCGGCCAATTGCGCCGGCACGGCCACGGCTTCCTGATGACGGATACTGTGTTGGGGCGCCGGCACCCACCACCCCATCACAGCCATGCCGGCCAGCGCCAGGACCGCCGTAAACCAGAAAATGCCGCTAAGACCGACGGCGCTGCCCAGCAAGGGGCCCACGATCAGCGCCACAATAAACGAACCGCCGATAGTAATACCGATGATGGCCATGGCCTTGGTACGCTGATCATCCCGCGTCAGATCCGAGGCCAGGGCGATCACGGCCGCGGCGATGGCGCCCGTACCTTGCAGGGCTCGGCCCACAATAACGCCGGTGATGCTGTCGGCCAAGGCCGCCACCACGCTGCCCAGGACAAACACCATCAGTCCGCCAATGATAATGGGTTTACGACCGATATGGTCCGAGGCCACACCCAGCGGGATCTGAAACAGGGCCTGGGTCAGGCCATAGGCGCCCAGGGCAAGGCCGACCAGGAGCGGTGTATGGCCTTCAAGGGAATCCGCATAGATCGCGAACACGGGCAAAATCATAAAAAATCCCAGCATGCGCAACGCAAAGATAACGGCCAACCCGGAAACAGCCCGGCGCTCCAGTGATGTCATGGGGGAAATTTTAAATCGTTTAGCCATCATGCCGCACCGAGCTTATACCACCCGGCTACATCTTTATTCTTGAGAAACATCCAAATCGTGAGGGATTTTGCCTGACTGCTTAGGGTCGGCGTATAGTAGCAGGTTAGCCAATTTGCAGGAAACAACATGGATACCCTCCGCATACGCGGTGCGCGCACGCACAATCTAAAGAATATCGACGTCGATCTACCGCGCGACAAACTCATTGTCATTACCGGGTTATCCGGTTCCGGCAAATCCTCGCTGGCCTTTGACACCCTCTATGCCGAGGGCCAACGCCGCTATGTGGAATCGCTATCGGCCTATGCCCGTCAGTTCCTGTCGCTGATGGAAAAACCGGATGTGGATCTCATTGAAGGTCTGAGCCCGGCCATCTCCATCGAACAAAAATCCACGTCGCACAACCCGCGCTCCACGGTGGGTACGGTCACTGAAATTTATGACTACCTGCGCCTGCTCTATGCGCGCGTAGGCGAACCGCGCTGCCCGGACCATAACACCACGCTGAAGGCACAGACCGTCAGCCAGATGGTGGACCAGGTGCTGGCGCTGCCGGAAGGTACACGACTCATGTTATTGGCGCCCCTGGTAGATGGGCGCAAAGGCGAACATTTGCATATTACCGATGGCCTGCGTTCACAGGGCTATGTACGCGCCCGCATCGACGGCAAGGTGATCACGCTGGATGAAGTGCCACCATTAGACAAAAAACTGAAACACACCATAGAAGCGGTCGTCGATCGCATCATCGTCAAGGCCGATCACCAGCAGCGCCTGGCCGAGTCTGTTGAGACCGCCATCAACCTGGCCGACGGCCTGGTGCGCGCCGTGATACTGGACGATGCCGGTGAATCAGAATCCGAGCTGTTGTTCTCGGCGCGTTATGCCTGCCCACACTGCGGCTACAGCCTGCAGGAACTGGAACCACGCCTGTTCTCGTTTAATAACCCCGCCGGCGCCTGCCCCGAATGTGACGGCCTGGGTATTAACCAGATATTCGATCCCGAACGTGTGGTGTCCGATGCCACGCTACCACTGCCCATGGGCGCCATACGTGGCTGGGACCGACGCAATGCCTTTTATTATCAGCTGCTGGTATCGCTCGCCAAACATTACAATTTCGATCTCGATAGTCCTTTCGAAGAATTGCCGAAAAAGATTCGCAACGCCATACTTTACGGTAGTGGCAATGAGAACATCTCGTTCAGTTATCATGGTGAACGCAGCAGCGTCAAACGTAAACACCCCTTTGAAGGCGTCATCCCGAATATGGAAAGGCGTTACCGGGAAAGCGAATCCAGTGCCGTACGTGAGGAACTGGCCAAGAACCTCAGTTCCCTGCCCTGCGAGGCCTGTGGCGGCAGTCGCCTGCGCACCGAGGCACGTCATGTGTTTGTCGGCGAGCAACCGCTGCATCGCGTTACCCATCTCTCCATCAGCGATGCGCTCACTTTTTTTAATGGCCTCAAACTCAGTGGCCACAGGGCCGAGATTGCGGAAAAGATCGTCAAGGAAATACAAAGCCGTCTGGGCTTCCTGGTCAATGTCGGCCTGAATTATCTCTCCCTGGAACGTTCGGCGGAGACACTCTCTGGTGGCGAGGCCCAGCGCATACGCCTGGCCTCACAGATAGGCGCCGGTCTTGTAGGAGTGATGTATGTGCTGGACGAACCTTCTATCGGCTTGCATCAGCGCGACAACGCGCGCCTGCTGGAAACACTGGTACATCTGCGCGATCTGGGCAATACGGTCATCGTGGTTGAACACGATGAAGAGGCCATACGATCCGCAGATTACGTGTTAGACATCGGCCCGGGCGCCGGCCACCATGGCGGCCGGATTATCGCCCAAGGCACGCCCGAGGAAGTCATCGCCAACCAAAGTTCCATCACCGGTCAATATCTCAGCGGCGTACGGGAGATCGGTATTCCCGGTACACGTACGCAAGCAGACCCCGGGCGTGAACTCATAATACGCCAGGCCTGTGGCAACAATCTGAAGAATATCGATGCCCATATCCCGGTAGGCCTGATGACCTGCATTACCGGCGTGTCGGGTTCCGGTAAATCGACGTTAATCAACGACACACTCTATGCCTCGGTGGCGAAACATCTCTATGGCAGCAGCCTGGAGCCTGCACCCTGCCGGGATATTGAAGGCCTGGATCAGTTCGACAAAGTGGTCGATATCGACCAAAGTCCCATAGGCCGCACACCCCGCTCCAATCCGGCTACCTATACCGGCCTGTTTACTCCCATACGAGAACTGTTTGCCGGCACCCCCGAGGCCCGTGCCCGCGGTTACACGCCGGGGCGTTTCTCATTTAATGTCAAGGGTGGTCGTTGCGAGGCCTGCCAGGGCGATGGCCTGATCAAGGTAGAGATGCATTTTCTACCAGACATCTATGTGCCGTGCGATATCTGCACCGGTAAACGCTACAACCGTGAAACCCTGGATATAACATATAAAGGCAAGAGCATACACGAGGTCCTGAACATGACAGTGGAGGAAGGAGCTGAATTCTTCGCCGCCATCCCGGTGGTCAAGCGCAAACTGGATACGCTTATGGACGTCGGCCTGTCCTACATCGCGCTGGGCCAGAGTGCGACCACACTCTCCGGTGGCGAGGCCCAACGCATCAAACTGTCACGCGAACTCTCCAAGCGTGACACGGGGCGCACACTTTATATACTCGATGAACCCACCACTGGCCTGCACTTTCATGACATTAAAAAACTATTGGAAGTGCTGCATCGACTGCGCGACCACGGCAATACCGTCGTTGTCATCGAGCATAATCTCGATGTCATCAAGACCGCCGACTGGGTACTGGATATGGGTCCTGAAGGCGGTGATGGCGGAGGTATGATTATCGCCAATGGTACACCGGAAGATGTGGCGGCGGCTGCCCATTCCTATACAGGTCAATTCCTTACCGAGGTGCTGCAAACCCATAAACAAAAACAGATTGCCTAAAGGCTAACGCGTATTACTGTTTCAAGTCATAAATCGTATTCACGCCTGCGCGGGTCTTGATTCGGGACTGACCACGAGATACCAATATGCCAACGCCAAACAGCACCATGGTGCCCACCACGGCCGTCATGAAGGTATGCAGCGGATTAGCCCAGGCCACATCCCACCCGGGCGAGAAGACCGCCCAAACAATGACCAACAAACCTGACACCATTGCAATGGCGGCCTGTGGTGAACGCGCCCTTCTGGACAAGGCGCCAAGCAGGAACAGCCCTAACATACCGCCCGAAAAGATCCCCGCCAGCGACCACCACACATCCAGGGCACTCTTGATGGATATCATTAATAATGCCGTGCCAGTGCCCAGCACACCCAGTGCCAACGTTGTCATGCGCAGAAAACGTAACTGTTGCCCATCACTGGCCCCCTTGTTCACAAAGCGTGTGTAAACATCGGTCATCAATATGGTGGCGGATGAATTCATGGAGGTATCAACCGAACTCATGGCAGCCGCCAGCAGAGCGGCTAACAGCAAACCGGTTAGGCCTTCAGGCAATTCACTGACAATAAAATGTGGGAAGATCTTGTCAGCGGCTTCCGCTGCCCGTAGCGCTTCCGGTAATAACTCTGGCTGGGCCATGTAGTAAGAGAACAATGCCGTGCCTATAAAAAGAAAGAGCATACCCACCGGTATGTAAATCAGTATGCCTATCCAGACAGACTTCTGCGCAGCCACTAACGATTCGGCTGTTTGATAGCGCTGCACATAAGACTGGTCTATGCCAAAATTCTGTAAATTGATAACTATGCCATAGACGAACACCAGCCAGAATGTTTGCGTAGTGAAGTCCGGCGCAAAGGAACCCACTGAAAATTTGTCCTGCGCATTGGCAATTTCGAATAACTGTCCAGGACCCTCCGGCATGCCTGCCAACAACAACACGACACACACCAGGGCACCCACCGTTAATACTACGCTTTGCAGAGCATCTGACCAGATCACCGCTTCGATGCCACCGACCACGGTATAGAGAGTCACCAACGCGCCCGTGACGATGATGATAGTTTCGATATCCCAACCGGTCAGGCCTTCCAGCGCCAGCGCCACCAGAAACATTATTGTTCCCATACGCGCCAGTTGTGTCAGCAGGTAGAAGGTCGCTGCATAGAGTCTTGCCCATACACCGAAACGCCGTTCCAGGTAGGCATAGGCCGAAATATCATTCGTAGAACGGTATAAGGGTACAAACCATCGCGTGGCAACATAGGCTGCCAAAGGCAATGACAAGGCAAAGGCCAGCACTGTCCAGTTGCTGGCATAGGCCTTGCCAGGGAGGGCGAGGAAGGAAATCGATGATAAATAGGTCCCAAAGATAGACAGCCCCACAACCCATCCAGGCAAACGCTGGTGGGCCGAGGTAAACCCTGCGGCGGAATTTGCACGCCGGTAAAACATGGCGCCAAATGCCACGACCGCCAGGACATAAACGATCAGTACCGCACTATCCAGACTCCCCATTCACTGCTCCCGTTCTAATTCTTATTGTTTGGCTTGCGGTACTGATATTGCCTGACCTATGTTTAATGCCAGCGTTCGTGCTGCACTGTCTTGATTACAGGCAATCTCAACCAGTCCATTCGCATTCACATACCAGAAGCACTCGCCTGACCCTACTTCACCAAATGTCCTGGCATAGTGAATAGAAATACCGTTGACGACAATAGCCATCTCTTTATTTAATCGATTGATACGCAGTCCTGTTATGGCATTGCCGTAATGATCAATATAGATAACGGTTGGCCAGTCATCCGGCCAGTCCGCCGCATCATATTGTAATTCAGATATTGTTGACTCGGGAATGTGAGCTGTTGCCAACTGTGCCGCCACCGGCGCAAACAGATCGCGTCCATGAAAACTGTCGGAAATCCGTTCAGGCCGCCAGTCTATGCGATGCATGGCCAGGTCTTTGGCCCTGCGTCTGATCAACTCAAACAAACCATTATCCGGACCTACATACCAACGTTTGTCGACCCGCAGCATCACTGCCTGACGACTGCCGCCCACACCCGGATCGACAACTGCCAGCACAACACAGTCTTCTGGCAATTGTGCGCAATAGGCGGGCAATAGATAAGCCGCGGCCTTTACATTATAAGCGGGAAGATTGTGAAACAGATCTATCACGGAAATGCCGGGCGCCTGTTGCGCCAGCACCACATGCATCTGCCCCACATAGGGATCATTGGGATGAAAGTCTGTAAACAGCGCAATCATGATAAAAGATCATATCAGCTTGCTAAAGAAAAGGCCGGAAAATTCCCGGCCTTACTGATAAGCATTGCAAACAAACCCAATAAAAAATCAAACTTTTTTCTTTGCAGCCTTTTTCTTTGCTGTCTTCTTTTTGGCCGTCTTCTTCGCAGTCTTTTTAGCTGTGGCTTTCTTGGCCGTCTTCTTTTTAGCTGTCTTTTTAGCTGTGGCTTTCTTGGCCGTCTTCTTCGCAGTCGTTTTCTTGGCAGGCTTGGCTTCCCTGGTTTCGCTAGCCCTGGTATCGGCTTTCTTTGCTACAGGTGCTACGGTGTCGCCAGACCCTGGTCTGTCCATCAGCTGCACTATGGCCATGGTGGCCTTATCACCGGGCCTGAAACCGCACTTGAGTATGCGCAGATAACCGCCCGGGCGGTTCTTGTAACGAACACCCAGTTCATTAAACAACTTGCTTACGGCAGCGCGATCACGCAGGCGGGCGAATGCCAGGCGACGATTGGCCACGCTGGCAGTCTTACTCAGGGTAATTAATGGTTCCGCTACGCGACGCAGCTCTTTTGCCTTGGGCAAGGTAGTACGGATCTGCTCATGCTCGAACAAGGACACGGCCATGTTGCGGAACATGGCAGAACGATGGGGGCTGGTGCGATTGAGCTTGCGACCGCTTTTATGATGACGCATGACTAAAACCTCTTAACGTACGACTGCGGCTCAGGCAATCTCGACCTCGCCTGCCTTCTCCTTCAGGGCAGCCGGTGGCCAATTTTCCAGTTTCATACCCAGAGACAAACTATGCTGAGCCAGTATATCTTTAATCTCGGTCAGTGACTTCTTGCCCAGATTAGGCGTCTTTAACAATTCAAACTCGGTACGCTGAATTAAATCACCAATATAAAAAATATTTTCAGCCTTGAGACAGTTTGCCGAACGTACGGTCAGCTCAAGATCATCCACCGGACGTAACAATATGGGATCCATATCCGGTTCTTTCTTTTCTTCCTGTTTGGTATCCGGGCTCTTCAAATCCACAAAAATGGAAATCTGGTCTTGCAAAATATTGGCGGCGCGGCGTACAGCCTCTTCCGGATCTATGGAACCATTGGTTTCGATATCCAGTACCAGCTTGTCAAGATCGGTACGCTGTTCGACACGTGCGTTTTCCACGGCATACGACACACGGCGAATAGGGCTGTAGGAAGCATCGATCTGCATGGCGCCGATGACACGGCTCTCATCCTCATCGCGCGCCGTAACGGGCTCATAACCTCTGCCCATGCAAACCTTGAGCTCCATATCGATGGAACCATCTTTGGTCAGCGTGCAGATGGATTGATCCGGATGAACCACTTCCAGACCATGATCAACGCTGATGTTGCCGGCCGTCACGGATCCCGCGCCCTGCTTGCTCAATTTAACTGTTGCCTCCTCGCGACCGTGCATCGTCAAGGCCACCCCTTTGAGGTTCAACAGGATTTCAATCACATCTTCCTGTACGCCTTCAATAGCAGAGTACTCATGCAAGACACCGTCAATCTTGACGTCGGTGATGGCGCAACCCGGCATGGAGGACAAGAGAATGCGACGCAGGGCGTTGCCCAGCGTGTGACCAAATCCACGTTCCAGCGGTTCCAGTGTGACCTTGGCATGCGTGTCACTTAAGGTCTTAACATCCACCAAATGTGGTTTTAAAAATTCAGTCGCAGAATTCTGCATAGTCCTTCCTCGTAAGATCCAGTGCGATTACTTGGAGTAGAGCGCCACAACCAGGGCTTCATTAATTTCTGAAGATAAATCACTGCGTTCAGGAATCGATTTGAACACACCCTTCATAGCCTTGGTGTCGACTTCCAGCCATTCCGGCAGTCCACGCTGCTCGGCTGCCTCAATTGAGGCCTTCACACGCAATTGCTCGCGTGCTTTTTGATTAAGTTCTACCGTGTCATTGGCACGAACCTGATACGACGGTATGTTGGTGCGAGTACCATTTACGCTGACACCATTGTGTCGTACCAGTTGGCGGGCTTCTGTACGGGAAATACCAAAACCCATCCGGTAAGCCACATTGTCCAGTCGGCTTTCCAGCAGTTGCAGCAGGTTTTCACCTGTCGAACCCTTGCGTCGATCGGCCTCGTGATAGTAGGCGACAAACTGTTTTTCCAGTATGCCGTAGCTGCGACGCAGTTTCTGTTTCT
The DNA here is from genome assembly GCA_036986275.1 of Gammaproteobacteria bacterium. GTDB lineage: Bacteria > Pseudomonadota > Gammaproteobacteria > Acidiferrobacterales > SZUA-150 > BTRG01. The sequence continues at coordinate 9,558 of BTRG01000015.1, forward strand.
CACGCAGCTGCAGACCGTAGTCAGATATGCGCCGACGACCCTGACCATGCTGACCCGGTGGGTAGGCACGCTTATCGACAGGACAGCCTGCACTGAAACATTTTTCACCTTTCAGAAACAACTTGCCGCCTTCACGTCTGCAGAGACGACATTTAGAACCAGTATAACGTGCCACCTTAGCCTCCGGAGACCTTAAACACGACGCTTCTTGGACGGACGACACCCGTTATGGGGAATCGGCGTCACATCGATGATATTGTTAACTTCAAATCCAAGGGCATTCAATGCACGCACTGCAGATTCTCTACCCGGGCCAGGGCCCTTGATACGAATTTCCAATGATTTCACACCATATTCCTGCGCCATTTCGCCGGCACGCTGGGCGGCTATCTGGGCGGCAAAGGGCGTGCTCTTACGGGAACCACGGAAACCGGAACCACCTGCCGTCGCCCAGGACAATACATTGCCCTGACGGTCGCTGATGGAAATAATCGTATTGTTAAACGAAGCGTGTACGTGGGCAATGCCCTCAGCCACCGTTCTCTTGACGCGCTTCTTGCTGCGCGAACTACCTTTTGGGCTAGCCATGCTCTCAGCCTATCTCTTGATTGGACGTCGCGGCCCTTTACGGGTACGCGCGTTGGTTTTGGTGCGTTGCCCACGGACCGGCAGACCGCGGCGATGGCGTATGCCACGGTACGACCCCAGGTCCATCAGGCGCTTGATATTCATACTAATAGTACGACGCAGATCACCTTCTACCGTGAACTTGCCGATTTCAGTACGGATGTTTTCGAGCTCCGTTTCGCTCAAGTCCTTGACCTTGGTAGTGACCGCCACCCCTGTGGATGCGCAAATTTTTTGCGCACGCGTGCGGCCAATGCCATAAACCGCCGTCAATGCGATTTCAACATGTTTATGGTTCGGTATGTTGACGCCTGCTATACGAGCCATTCAAACTATCTCCGTTGTTACCTGTCCCCGGGATAGGGGGTGCGCACGAAAACGCGCAAATATACTGATACAAAAGCGAAAAATCAACGCAGAAACTAGCCCTGACGTTGTTTGTGCGTGGGATCCGAGCAAATTACCCGTATCACCCGTTTGCGACGCACGATTTTACAATTGCGGCACATTTTCTTCACTGATGCCCTGACTTTCATTTTCCTATCTCCAATGACTGCGAGCTGTCCGCCCTAGCGCGGCATACCCATGCCACCCGACCCACCTGCCAGATTGGCCTTTTTCAACAGACTTTCATACTGGTGTGACATAATATGATTCTGCACCTGCGACATGAAATCCATGCCCACCACGACAATAATCAGCAGCGAGGTGCCGCCAAAATAAAACGGTACGTTCCACTTCACAATCATGATTTCAGGGATCAAACTCACTAACGTGATGTAGCCGGCGCCGATCAACGTCAATCTTGATGTCACGCCGTCAATATACCTGGCAGTCTGATCACCCGGCCGTATGCCTGGAATAAAGGCCCCAGACTTCTTCAAATTGTCCGCCATTTCCTTGGGGTTAAACACCATGGCAGTATAGAAAAAACAGAAGAAGATAATAGCCCCTGCATACAGCACCATATAGAGCGGCTGTCCTGGAGAGATGGAAGTGGCGATATCCTGCATCCATCCCATGCCTTCTGCACTGCCGAACCAGCTACCCAAGGTGGCTGGGAATAAAATAATACTGGAAGCAAAGATCGGTGGTATCACCCCGGCCATATTCAACTTCAATGGCAAATGCGAGGTCTGTCCGCCTATGATCTTGCGCCCCTGTTGTCGCTTGGCGTAATTCACCGTAATTCGTCTTTGCCCCCGCTCTACAAATACAACAAAACCAGTAATAATAATTGCGCCGATAAAGAGCGCCAACACAAATAATGGCTGGTAGGTGCCACGATTGGCCAGCTCCAGGGTATTGCCTATCGCCGTTGGCAGGCCCGCAACAATGCCGGCAAAGATAATCATAGAAATACCATTACCTATGCCACGTTCGGTAATCTGCTCGCCCAGCCACATCAGGAACATGGTGCCTGTAACCAACGTCACTACGGTCACCATCTTGAATGCGATACCGGGCTCAATCACAACCGGTATTCCGCCACTGGCGCTTTGCCCTTCCAGGGCTACGGCAATACCCAGGGACTGAAAACTGGCCAGTACCACGGTGCCATAACGCGTATACTGCGTAATCTTGCGTCGGCCAGCCTCACCCTCTTTCTTCAACTGTTCCAAAGAAGGCACTGTAGCCGTTAATAACTGCATAATGATGGATGCTGAAATATAAGGCATCACATTCAATGCAAACACCGACATGCGCGACAAGGCGCCGCCGGAAAACATATTAAACAAACCAATTATCGAGTTCTGCGACTGCTGAAAAAGATCCGCCCAGGCTACGGCGTTAATTCCGGGTACCGGGATATATGTTCCTGTTCGGTATACAATCAGCGCACCTAGCACAAACAGTATGCGCTTTTTGAGCTCGGAAAATTTTCCGAGCCCCCCCGCAGGCGCTGTGCCTGGCTTCGCCATCAGTCTTCTACCTTACCGCCGGCTTGGGTAATGGCTTCCATCGCACCCTTGGTCGCACCTATACCCTTCAGTGTGATTGATTTTTCTATCTTGCCGCTTAGAAAAACCTTTGCATGTTCAATGGCGCCGGAGATCAGGTTGGCCTTGCGCAAGGCCTCCATATCCACGACATCAGCATCTACCTTGTTCAACTCATGCAAGCGGATCTCCGCGGTGACCTTGGCCTTGGCGGAATTAAATCCGCGCTTGGGCAAACGTCGCTGCAGAGGCATCTGTCCGCCTTCAAAGCCGACTTTATGGAAACCACCGGATCGTGATTTCTGACCTTTGTGTCCACGGCCGGCCGTTTTACCAAAACCTGAACCTGTACCACGCCCCACGCGTTTGCGATCGGAGGTACTGCCGGCAGCAGGCTTTAATGTATTCAAACGCATCTTAGCTATCCTCACATTTCAGCATGTAGGAAACTTTATGAATCATGCCACGAACAGACGGTGTATCTTCTACTTCTACAGTGTGGTGCATTCGACGAAGACCCAAACCACGCACACAGGCCTGATGCTTGGCGCCTATACCGATAGGGCTGCGCACTAATGTTACCTTCAGTTTCTTGTCTGCCACGCTCCTAACCTCTAGTCACTAATGTCTTCAAGTTTTTTACCACGCTTGGCCAGCACTTGTTTCGGACTGTGTATGGCAGACAGACCCTTGATAGTAGCTCTCACAACATTGACCGGATTACGGCTGCCAATGATCTTGGCCAGGACGTCTTCCACTCCGGCCGCTTCAAATACGGCGCGCATGGCACCACCGGCAATGATACCCGTACCTTCAGAGGCCGGGCGCATGACAATCTTCGCCGCACCGTGGGCACAATCAATGCCATGATGCAGGGTCTTGCCGTTCAATCGAACCGTAACCATATTCTTGCGGGCATTTTCCATGGCCTTCTGTACAGCCAGGGGAACTTCCCTTGCCTTACCACGACCCATGCCGACCCGGCCCTTGCCATCACCGACTATAGTGAGCGCGCTGAAACCAAATTGACGGCCACCCTTGACCACCTTGGCAACACGACGAATATTGATGAGCTTCTCAAGAAGATCATCACCGCGATTTTCATTTCGTACAGCTGGCACGTGCTACTCTCCTTACCTAGAACTCAAGGCCATTTTCGCGGGCTGCGTCAGCAAGCGCCTTGACGCGGCCATGATAACGGAATCCGGAACGGTCACAGGCTACCTTGCTAACACCGGTGGCCTTAGCCTTTTCGGCAATACGTTTACCGACAACACCGGCAGCAACAATATTGCCGCCACTTTTCTGTTCCTTGCGTACATCCGCCTCCAGAGTCGAGGCGCTGGCCAACACACGATCTCCCTCGATAATCTGGGCATAGATATGTCTCGGTGTGCGGTTAATGCATAGCCGTATTGCGCCCTTTTCCGCAAGCCTGCGACGTATGGTGCCGGCACGACGATAACGTCTATCATATTTAGTAATTGCCATAAACTAAACCTATTTTTTCTTGGCTTCCTTACGGACGACATGTTCATCCGTATAGCGCACACCTTTACCCTTGTATGGCTCGGGTGACCGATAAGCACGGATCTCCGCGGCCACCTGACCGACCTTCTGTTTATCCGCACCCTTGACAACGATCTCTGTCTGAGTTGGTGTTTCGATGGTGATTCCATCGGGCACCTGATAATCCACCGGGTGTGAAAACCCCAAGGTCAGATTTAATTTTTTACCCTGTATCGCAGCACGGTAACCGACACCGATAATAGTCAGTTTCTTTTCAAATCCCTGGCTGACACCAGTAACCATATTATTGATGACTGAACGCGTAGTGCCCGAGAGCGCCTTGGCCTGCATAGATTCATCGTTGGCAGAAAAAGTAAGGATACTGCCATCCTGTTGCACATTCACTAGAGAATGTACTTGATGACTCAATTCACCTTTTGGCCCCTTTATCTGAACCATGCCCTGGTTCATCTTGAACTCTATACCAGAAGGCATGGTAACAGGAATATTCGCTACCCTAGACATAATTACATTCCATTACACTACGATGCATAAAATTTCACCGCCAACACCCGCCTTGCGTGCATCACGATCTGTCATAATTCCTTTGGAAGTGGAGACTATCGCCACACCCAAGCCACCCGCTACACGTGGTAGCGCCTGCTGACCCTTATACTGACGACGCCCAGGCTTGCTCACACGTTCAATCGTGTCGATTACCGGCTGGCCATTGTAATACTTCAACGCTACTTCCAGCTGAGACTTACCATCGACTTCCTGCTCGGAATAGTCAGTGATATAGCCTTCGTCCTTGAGAACCTTGGCAACGGCCTTTTTCAATTTGGAAGCAGGCATGGTTACACCCAGTTTCTCCGCTTTTTGTGCATTGCGAATGCGTGTCAACATGTCAGCAATTGGATCAGTCAGCATATTCGTGTATCCGTATTCATTCAGTTATGCCTTGCCTTGCGGCACCTTACCAGCTCGCCTTGACAGCGCCTGGCACTTCGCCACGATTCATGACTTCACGCAAACGATTGCGCGACAAGCCAAACTTTCGGTAATAGCCACGTGGGCGACCTGTGATGCAACAGCGATTACGCATGCGACAGGGACTTCCATTACGTGGCAATTTCTGTAATGCCTGAACCGCGGCATAGCGCTCTTCATCACTAGCACTTTTATTTTTAATGGTTGTTTTAAGCTCTTCACGTTTTTTGGCGTACTTTTCTACAGCAACCTTACGTTTAACATCACGAGCAACCATCGATTTCTTAGCCATGCGCCTTCCGTCCTCAACTCTTGATCGGAAAATTAAATGCTTCTAACAAACTTCGTGCTTCATCATCCGTTTTCGCATTGGTAGTGATCGTAATATCCATACCGCGAATAACATCAATCTTGTCATAGTCAATTTCCGGGAAAATGATCTGCTCTTTGACGCCCATGGAATAATTTCCCTGGCCATCAAAGGACTTGCCGGATAGACCGCGAAAATCGCGAATTCGCGGTATCGCAATACTGATCAAGCGATCCAGAAACTCATACATACGATCACGTCGCAAAGTGACTTTGCAGCCTATAGGCCAGCCTTCACGCACCTTGAATGCCGCCACGGATTTACGAGCCTTGGTAACAACAGGCTTTTGGCCGGCAATCTTGATCATGTCATCGGTAGCATGCTCAATCAGTTTTTTGTCTGCCATTGCGCCACCGACACCCATATTCAGAGTCACCTTGGTGATGCGCGGTACCTGCATAACATTGGCATAACTGAGCTTCTTCATCAGCTCAGGCACAATGTTTTCTTTGTAATGTTTCTGTAGTCTTACCATGGTCTCTTACCAATCGACTTAAGCATCAACGACTTCGCCGTTGCTTTTGAATACTCTCACCTTTTTACCATCCTCCAACACCTTGAAGCCAACGCGATCGGCCTTGCTGGTATGTGGATTGAACAGCGCGACATTGGACACCTGTAAAGGCGCCTCCTGATCAATAATTCCGCCAGTTATGCCCTTGTTTGGATTGGGTCTGACATGCTTCTTGACTATGTTAATTTTTTCTACCAGCACACGGCCGTCAACAAGCACCTGCATAACGTTGCCCTGTTTACCCTTGTCCTTACCTGTCAGGACTACAATCTTGTCGCCTTTCTTGATCTTACGCATTACCAATTACCGTTCTGTCTATTCGCCTTCAGAGCACTTCCGGTGCCAGCGAAATAATCTTCATAAAATTTTCGGTACGTAACTCACGAGTTACAGGCCCAAAGATACGTGTACCTACTGGCTGCAGTTGCGGATTCAGCAACACCGCTGAGTTCGTATCAAATCGAATCACTGAACCATCATTGCGACGTACGCCTTTTTTCGTTCGTACAATGACAGCGTTATACACATCACCTTTTTTTACACGGCCACGGGGTATGGCCTCCTTGATGCTGACTTTTACAACATCCCCAATGGCTGCATAACGACGTTTTGAACCGCCCAAAACCTTAATGCACTGCACTTTTTTGGCACCGCTATTGTCCGCTACCGACAACATGCTTTGCATTTGAATCATTGTCTTACTCCACCCTTACAGCCGGCTATCCGGTTAGACCTTTACAACTTTTTCAAGGACCTTGACCAGGCGCCAACTCTTACTCTTCGACAAAGGACGACACTCCTCAATCATGACCAGATCGCCTTCTTCGCACTCATTACTTTCATCGTGCGCATGCAACCTTGTAGTCTTGCTCACAAACTTCCCATACAGCGGATGACTTACACGACGGTCAATGGTAACCGTAATAGTTTTGTCCATTTTATTGCTAACTACACGACCGCTTGCAGAGCGTGCTGTATTGGCCTGCTCACTCATGCCGATTCACCTTTGACTGGTTCATTCATAACTGTCCTGATGCGCGCGATATCGCGTCGCACCTTTTTCATTTGCGCCGGACTTGCTAACTGTGCCGTGCCTTTTTGCATACGCAGATTAAATTGCTCTTTCAGCAGGCCTTCCAGTTCTTTCTGCCTGGCAGCGGCATCCATAACCCTGATGTCTTTTGTTTTCATTGACCCACCTGCCTGCTTACGAAGGCTGTCCTGACAGGCAGCTTGGCAGCTGCCAACCTGAATGCCTCTCGGGCTATGTCTTCATTCACACCTTCCATTTCATAGAGCACGGTGCCCGGCCGAATCAATGCGACCCAGTATTCCGGATTACCCTTACCCTTACCCATGCGTACTTCCAAAGGCTTTTTGGAAATAGGCTTGTCAGGAAACATACGAATCCAGACACGGCCGCCACGTTTAATATAACGGGTAATAGCACGTCGTGCTGCTTCTATCTGGCGAGCTGTAATACGACCACGCGTGGTGGCTTTAAGGCCATATTCACCAAAGCTCACCTTGCTACCGCGTGATGCCAGGCCCCGATTTCGGCCTTTATGCATCTTGCGAAATTTTGTTCGTTTAGGTTGTAACATCGTCTATCCCCGCTTTAAGCTGTAGCCTTCTTGGCTTCAGCTTCAACTTCTCCGCGATCGTCCTGTTTAAACACCTCACCCTTGAATATCCATACCTTGATGCCAATGATGCCGTATGTGGTCAAGGCTTCGGCGAAACCGTAATCGATATCAGCACGCAGTGTATGCAAAGGGACACGACCTTCGCGATACCATTCCGTGCGCGCAATTTCAGCACCGTTCAAGCGACCGGCAACCATGATCTTTACACCCTGTGCGCGCAGACGCATGGCGTTTGTCACTGCACGCTTCATGGCGCGACGAAACATAATGCGTTTCTCAAGTTGTTGCGCAACATTCTCGGCTACCAGTTGCGCATCCAGCTCCGGCTTGCGCACTTCTTCAACAGCAAGATGCACACGCTGGCCGGAAATCTCCGCCAGCTTCAAACGCATCTTTTCAATATCTTCACCTTTCTTGCCAATGACAATACCTGGACGCGCGGTATGCACGGTAATATTGATATTGTCAGCAGGACGCTCGATAATGATCTTGCTGACCGCGGCATGTTTGAGTTTGGTCTTGATAAAGTCGCGTAACTTCAGATCGGCTGCCAGGTTATCGGCAAAGGACCTTCCGCCGGCATACCATTTTGCGGTCCAGTCACGAATAACACCGAGACGCATACCAATCGGATGTACTTTCTGACCCATTATTTCTTCCTCTTACTGTCACCGACCGTGACCTTGACGTGGCTGGTACGTTTCAGGATCTGTACACCACGGCCTTTGGCGCGTGCACGCCAACGTTTCATGGTTGGACCTTCATCTACGTAAATGGTCTCAACCCTGAGTTCATCAATATCCGCACCTTCATTGTGCTCAGCATTGGCGATGGCTGACTCCAGCACTTTCTTGATCCAGTGCGCAACCTTCTTGTCACTGAACTGAAGCAGTTCCAGCGCCTTGGCCACCGGCAGCCCTCGCACCTGATCCGCAACCAAGCGGCCTTTCTGGGCAGAGAAACGAATCGATTTTAAAACAGCTGATGCCTGCATGACGCCGTCCTATTTACCTTTCCGGTCTGCTGCGTGACCACGGTAAGTTCGTGTCGGTACGAACTCACCCAATTTGTGGCCTATCATATTTTCTGAAATTAAAATGGGCACATGCTGACGACCGTTGTGTACCGCAATCGTCAGACCAATAAAATCCGGCATTACAACCGAGCGACGAGACCAGGTCTTGATCGGCTTCTTGCTACCCTCCGCGCGGGCCTTTTCAACCTTGGCGGTAAGATGATGATCAATAAACGGTCCTTTATGTACTGAACGTGGCACGTTTCAAATCCTCTATTTCTTCTTGCGGCGGCGGACGATCATGTTGGTCGTACGCTTGTTATTGCGGGTCTTGTAGCCCTTGGTCGGCACACCCCAGGGAGATACTGGGTGACGGCCCCCTGATGTGCGGCCTTCGCCACCACCATGCGGGTGATCTACCGGGTTCATGGCCACACCACGAACAGTGGGACGGATACCGCGCCAACGCTTGGCTCCGGCCTTGCCCAGCTTCTTCAGGGAATGCTCGGAGTTACCGACTTCGCCTATGGTAGCCCGACACTCAATATTGATCTTGCGCACTTCACCGGAACGCAACCTCAATTGGGCATAATTGCCTTCACGCGCAACAAGTTGTATTGATGCACCCGCGGTACGACCAATCTGGGCGCCCTTGCCTGGTTTCATCTCGACACAGTGCACGGTGCTACCCACAGGTATATTACGTATAGGCAGACAATTGCCTGACTTAATAGGTGCTTCTATACCTGACATCAACTCTGCACCCACTTCAACACCCCTTGGCGCAATGATGTAGCGACGCTCACCATCCTGGTACAACACCAACGCCAGGTGGGCACTGCGATTCGGATCGTACTCCAGGCGCTCAACCTTTGCGGGGATACCATCTTTATTGCGCTTGAAGTCGACAACGCGGTAATGGCGCTTATGACCACCACCACGATGGCGCACGGTAATACGTCCGTGATTGTTTCTACCGCTGCACTTGGACTTGGCTTCGAGTAAAGGCGCATAAGGTTCGCCCTTATGCAAATTCGGATATACCACCCTTACTTGCGCGCGGCGCCCAGCAGAAGTCGGTTTTGATTTAATAACTGGCATAAACCTATCCCCTTACTGAACACCCATAAAATCAATGTCTTGTCCGCTTTGCAGACGAACAAATGCTTTCTTCCAGTTGCGACGTTTGCCGGCATGTTTGCCGTATTTCATCTTGCCGCGAACATTCAGTACCTGGACTGACTCGACCTTGACACTGAACATTCTTTCTACTGCCTTTTTGATCATGGGCTTGGTAGCCATTTCTTCTACACGGAAAACATACTGACCGTTTTTATCGGCCAGGCGAGTGGCTTTTTCAGAAATTACAGGAGCCAGCAAGACCTGAAACAGGCGCTCATCATTCATGCCAGCAACTCCTCGCAACGTTTTAATGCCGCGGTTGTCATTAATACTTTCTCATGCCCGATCAGGCTGACCGGATTCATTTCATCAACATGACAGACATTCACATGAGGCATGTTGCGCGCGGACAAGTACAGGTTCTTGTCTTCCTTGTCTATCACAATTAATGCATCGGTCACCTTGAGCTTGTCCAGACTCTCACACAACGCTTTGGTCTTGGGTGCGTCCATCTTTATTTCATCAACGGCCACCAGCCTGTCCTGTCTCAACAATTCAGCCAGGATGGAACACATCCCGGCACGACGCATTTTTTTATTCAATTTCTGTGCAAAATTGCTGGTTTCGGCAGGAAATACCTTGCCACCACTGCGCCAGATAGGACTACGTGATGTACCGGCACGGGCACGGCCTGTTCCTTTTTGGCGCCATGGCTTGGCGCCACCACCATGAACCGCGGAGCGATTCTTTTGGGCACGTGTACCCTGACGCCCACCTGCCTGATAAGCCACGACCAATTGATGTATTAAAGGCTCATTAAACTTGGCGCTGAAGATGGCATCTGAAATATCGATCTCAGATGCCACGCTACCATTTGAACCATTAACTACGCTAAGTTTCATTTTACCTATCCCAGCTTACTCTGCCGTTTCTTCTGTCACTACCGGTTGTGTTTGCAGTGTCTGACCCGCCACCTTGGCGGCAAGTCTGATCACTACATCCGCGCCTTTATGCCCAGGGATTGAGCCCTTGACCAGTAAGAGTTCTTTCTCAGCATCAACACGAACGATTTCCAGGTTCTGTTGCATGCGCTTAACGTTGCCCATATGGCCTGACATTTTCTTACCAGGAAATACGCGGCCGGGTGTCTGATTCTGGCCGATGGAACCACCGGTACGATGATTCAGGGAGTTACCATGACTCGCACGACCGCCCTTGAAACCATGCCGTTTAACAACGCCGGCAAAACCTCTACCGATAGTCGTGCCCTGGATATCTATCATCTGGCCGGCGCTGAACATATCAACTCTCAGTTCGGAACCGGCGCTCAAGTCTGCACCCTCGCCATCGGCCAGACGGAATTCCCATAACTTGCGACCCGCCTCTATGTTGGCCTTGGCGTAATGACCGGCCATGGCCTTGGTCACCCGACTAGGACGACGCTCGCCCACTGTAATCTGGACAGCACGATAGCCGTCTTTGTCTTCGTTCTTTACCTGCGCCACACGATTGGCCTTGACCTCAAGTACGGTTACCGGAGATGCAGCACCGTTTTTATCGTAGATACGGGTCATGCCAATTTTGCGTCCTATGAGTCCAAGCGCCATGATCTTGCTCTAACCTAATTTAATCTCAACGTCCACGCCGGCGGCGAGGTCCAGTTTCATTAATGCGTCCACGGTCTTATCCGTAGGCTCGATAATGTCCATAATCCGCTTATGCGTACGAATCTCAAACTGATCCCGCGCCTTCTTGTTTACGTGTGGTGAACGCAACAAAGTAAACCGCTCCATTTTGGTAGGCAAGGGAATAGGCCCCTTAACCATGGCACCGGTGCGTTTGGCGGTTTCTACAATTTCCGAGGCCGAACGATCAATCAAACCATGATCGTATGCCTTTAGACGTATACGGATTTTTTGGTTGGCCATGTTCTGTTACTCAATAACCTTCGACACTACACCGGCACCGACGGTACGGCCACCTTCGCGAATGGCGAAGCGCAGGCCTTCTTCCATGGCGATGGGGGCGATGAGTTGTACGTTCATCTTGATGTTGTCACCGGGCATGACCATTTCCGTGCCTTCGGGCAGGGATACGGCACCGGTGACGTCAGTGGTACGGAAGTAGAACTGGGGACGGTAATTGGCGAAGAAAGGCGTATGCCGACCCCCTTCTTCCTTGCTCAATACGTAGACCTCGGCCTCAAAGTGGGTGTGCGGGGTGATGGAACCGGGCTTGGCCAGCACCTGGCCGCGCTCGACTTCTTCGCGCTTGGTGCCTCTGAGCAGCACGCCGACGTTGTCCCCGGCCTGACCTTCGTCGAGCAGCTTGCGGAACATTTCCACGCCGGTGCAAGTGGTCTTGGCCGTGTCCTTGATACCGACGATTTCGATTTCTTCACCGACCTTGATGATGCCGCGTTCGATACGGCCGGTGACCACGGTGCCGCGGCCGGAGATGGAGAACACGTCTTCTACCGGCATCAGGAAATCGCCGTCGATGGCGCGTTCCGGTTGCGGGATGTAGGAATCCAGGGCCTCAGCCAGCTTCAGGACCGAGGGCTCACCGATGTCAGAGCTGTCCCCTTCCAGGGCCTTTAAGGCCGAACCGACAATAATCGGGGTGTCGTCCCCGGGGAAGTCATAGGAATCCAGCAGTTCGCGGATTTCCATTTCGACCAGTTCCAGCAGTTCGGCATCGTCCACCTGGTCGGCCTTGTTCATGTAGACCACTATATAAGGTACCCCCACCTGGCGGGCCAGCAGGATGTGCTCACGGGTCTGCGGCATGGGGCCATCGGCGGCCGAGACCACCAAGATGGCGCCGTCCATTTGCGCGGCGCCGGTAATCATGTTCTTGACATAGTCGGCGTGGCCGGGGCAATCGACGTGGGCATAGTGACGGTTATCGGTCTCATACTCCACGTGGGCGGTGGCGATGGTGATGCCACGTTCGCGTTCCTCGGGGGCGTTATCGATATCGCTGTAGTCCTTGAATTCACCGCCATGTTTCTGGCCCAGGACCTTGGTCAGGGCCGCCGTCAGGGTGGTCTTGCCATGGTCCACGTGACCGATGGTGCCGACGTTGACGTGGGGCTTGGTGCGTTCGAATTTTTCCTTGGACATTTTATTAGCCTCTGTGGTGCCTTGTATCTAGCTTGCTTTCCTGATAACGGTTTCAGCAACACTGTTAGGCGCCGCTGCGTATTTCTTGAATTCCATGGAATAGGTGGCGCGGCCCTGCGTGGCCGAACGCAAACTGGTGGCGTAGCCAAACATTTCGGCCAACGGCACTTCGGCCTGTATAATCTTGCCGGCCGGCGCATCATCCATTCCCAGAATGATGCCGCGGCGTGAATTCAAGTCGCCATTAACACTGCCCATATAATCTTCCGGCGTCACCACTTCCACCGCCATAATGGGTTCCAGCACCACCGGCTTGGCCTGGTTGGCGGCATCACGGAAACACATGGAAGCGGCCATCTTGAAGGCATTTTCCGAGGAGTCGACTTCGTGATAGGAGCCATCATAAAGAGTGACTTTGACATCAACCACCGGAAAGCCGGCCTGAATACCACGCTCCATGGCCTCGACCACACCCTTCTGAACAGCAGGGATGTATTCACGTGGGACCACACCGCCCTTGATCTTGTCAACAAACTCGAAACCGGCACCGGGCTCTTGCGGCTCCAGCTTCAGATAGACGTGACCATACTGACCACGGCCACCGGACTGCTTGGCATATTTATACTGATGCTCGATCGGCTGGCGAATAGTTTCACGGTAGGCCACCTGCGGTGCACCGACATTGGCCTCGACACCGAACTCACGCTTCATACGATCAATAATGATATCCAGATGCAACTCACCCATACCGGAGATAATGGTCTGGCCCGATTCTTCGTCGGTCTGCACCCGAAAAGACGGATCTTCCTGCGCCAGACGTGACAACGCCACACCCATTTTTTCCTGGTCGACCTTGGTCTTGGGCTCGACGGCCTGGGAGATCACGGGGTCCGGGAACTCCATGCGTTCCAGGGTGATAATATCTTTGAGACCACATAGGGTATCGCCTGTGGTGACATCCTTCAGACCTACAGCGGCGGCAATATCACCGGCACGCACTTCCTTAATCTCTACGCGGGAATTGGAATGCATTTGCAGGATACGACCGATGCGCTCTTTTTTCTGGCGCACCGCGTTGTAAATACTGTCGCCGGAGTTCAGCACACCGGAATAGACGCGGAAGAACACCAACTGACCGACAAAAGGATCGGTGGCAATCTTAAATGCCAGGGCTGCGAACGGCTCGTCATCAGAAGCGGGACGCTCGGCTTCGGTCTCGTCCTTGTCATCCAGAACGCCTTTAATGGCCGGTACGTCTTTGGGTGATGGCATGTAATCAATAATGCCGTCCAGCATGGCCTGCACGCCTTTATTCTTGAAGGCGGAACCGCACATGACCGGTATGATTTCATTGGCCAGGGTACGCAGTCGCAAACCGGCCTTGATCTCATCCGCGCTGAGATCACCCTCTTCCAGGTATTTGTCCATCAGTTCTTCGGAAGACTCGGCCGCGGCTTCGACCATTTGCTCGCGTAGTTCAGCGGCTTGGTCGACCAGTTCAGCCGGGACCTCTTCTTCAGTGAAGGTCGTGCCCATATCGGCTTCATTCCAGTAAATGGCCTTCATCCTGACCAGGTCAATGACGCCCTTATAATTCTCTTCTGCCCCAATATTCAATTGCAGTGGTACGGGGTTGGCGCCCAGACGCTCCTTGATCTGCCCGACCACACGTAGGAAGTCGGCACCGGCACGATCCATTTTATTGATAAAGGCCATGCGTGGTACATGATACTTGTTGGCCTGGCGCCATACGGTTTCAGACTGGGGCTCGACACCACCGACGGCGCAAAAAACCGCTACGGCGCCATCCAGCACACGCAATGAACGCTCCACCTCAATGGTGAAATCCACATGACCCGGCGTATCGATAATATTGATGCGGTGCTCGGGGTATTGTTGCTCCATACCCTTCCAGAAACAGGTGGTGGCCGCCGAGGTAATGGTGATACCGCGCTCCTGTTCCTGTTCCATCCAATCCATGGTAGCGGCACCGTCATGCACCTCACCTATTTTGTGAGACACACCGGTGTAAAACAGTATACGTTCCGTGGTCGTCGTTTTACCGGCATCGATGTGGGCCATAATGCCGACGTTGCGATATCTATTGATAGGGGTTTTGCGTGCCACGACTGTCTTCCTCTGCGACTCAGTCTATTACCAACGATAATGGGAGAAGGCCTTATTGGCCTCTGCCATACGGTGTACATCTTCACGTTTCTTGAAGGCGTTTCCGCGTTTTTCAGCGGCTTCCTGCAACTCACCCGCCAGGCGCTGGCCCATGGATTTCTCGGAACGCGAGCGGGCGGCATCGACTATCCAACGCATGGCCAGCGCGGATTTACGACTGGCCCGGACTTCTACCGGGACCTGGTAGGTGGCGCCACCGACACGACGGCTTTTCACTTCCACGGCCGGACGAATGTTGTCCATGGCCTGCTCAAATACTTCCATGGGATTCTGCTTGGTGCGCTCGGCCACCATATCCAATGCGCCATAGACAATTCTCTCGGCCACGGATTTCTTGCCGTTCAACATAACAATGTTCATGAACTTGGCAAGCATTTCGCTCCCGTACTTAGGATCGGGCAAAATTTGTCTTTTCGGTACTTCTCTTCTTCTTGGCATGTCTGCGCCTATCCAGCCTGATAACCGTTAGCACCCCAAAACAGGGGCGAAACCACCACGCCCGACCTTTTCAGGCGCGGCACCTTACTATTTCAAATTCAGTTGTGTGCCCAGCAACCCTAGGATTTAGGACGCTTGGCACCGTATTTGGACCTTGCCTGGCGCCGATCACTAACACCAGAGGTATCCAGAGAACCACGAATGGTGTGATAACGCACACCAGGTAAATCTTTCACACGACCACCGCGTATCAATACGACTGAGTGCTCCTGAAGGTTATGCCCCTCACCACCAATATAAGTGGTCACTTCAAAACCATTGGTCAGTCGTACACGTGCCACTTTACGCAGAGCCGAATTTGGCTTCTTCGGTGTCGTCGTATACACACGGGTGCACACCCCGCGCTTCTGAGGACAAGCCTCCAGCGCCGGTACTGTCGATTTCTTCGTCTCCCGCTTACGCGGTTTGCGGACCAATTGGTTAATCGTTGGCATTAATCACTCCAGCCAATAATAAACGACAGGCCGGCACTGGGCTCTGGCCTGTCAAGTGGGGCGCGATTCTAGGCACACACCCGTTTAGTGTCAAGCGTTAGCGGCCCGAAATCAGGCGCTGGCGGCTTCTTCTTCGCTATCCGTTGTCAGTGGCGCGACGCCAGACAGGGCCTGTTCCAGATCCACGGCCTCCTGCTTGGCTTCCTCGCGCAGACGGCGGTGTTCCTGGTGGTGCGCCAGGCCGGTGCCGGCCGGGATCAGGCGTCCGACAATGACGTTTTCCTTCAAACCACGCAGGCGATCACGCTTACCATTGATGGAGGCCTCGGTCAGCACACGTGTGGTTTCCTGGAAAGATGCCGCTGAAATAAAGGATTCCGTCGACAAGGAGGCCTTGGTAATACCCAACAACAGGCGCTCATAAATCGCTGGCTGCTTTTTTTCAGCCTTCATGTGTTCGTTTTCTTCCAACATCACGGCCCGTTCGACCTGCTCACCCGGCAGTAACAGGGTATCGCCTGGATCCTTCACCTGCACCTTGCGCAGCATCTGACGGATGATGACCTCAATATGCTTGTCATTAATCTTCACACCCTGGAGCCGGTAGACATCCTGAATCTCATCGACAATGTAATTGGTCAGGGCCTCAACACCCAGTAAGCGCAGGATGTCGGAGGCGACGGCAGCACCATCGACCACCACATCACCCTGGACCAGGGTTTCACCTTCAAACACGCCAATATGACGGGTCTTGGCGATCAGGTACTCATGGTCCACACCATCCTTGTCGGTAATCACAAGGCGGTTCTTGCCCTTGGTTTCTTTGCCGAAGGACACTATGCCGCTGACCTCAGCCAGGATGGCGGCATCTTTGGGCTTACGGGCCTCAAACAACTCGGCCACACGCGGCAGACCACCAGTGATATCGCGGGTCTTTGATGTTTCCTGAGGGATGCGGGCAAGAACATCCCCTATACCCACCTTGCTACCATCTTCAACCGTGATCACGGCCCCCGGTGGCATCATGTTTTTGGCGGGGATAGTGGTGCCCGGAATTAATACCGGTTCACCCTTGTCATCCACCAGCCCTATCATAGGCTTGGCATCCTTGTTACCACGACGTTGTTTGGAATCCAGCACGACGTAAGTAGACAGACCCGTTAAATCATCGGTCTGCTTGCTTACCGTCTCGCCTTCGATCAGATCGGTAAACTGCACCTTGCCCTCAAGCTCGGTGACGATGGGATGGGTATGCGGATCCCAGGTGGCAACGATATCGCCGGCCTTCACCTGTTCACCATCTTTTACACTGATGGCCGCACCATAAGGCACCTTGTAACGCTCACGATCACGGCCATGTTCATCCTGAACAATCAGTTCACCGGAACGGGATACCGCAACATTGTAACCGCTGGCATGGGCCACGGCTTTGATGTTCTGGTATTTCACGATACCTATCGTCTTGATCTCGACATTGCTGACGGCCGTTGCACGAGATGCCGCACCACCAATATGGAAGGTGCGCATGGTCAGCTGGGTGCCCGGTTCACCAATGCTTTGCGCCGCGATGACGCCCACGGCCTCACCCTGATTCACCGGATGACCACGACCCAGGTCGCGGCCATAGCATTTGGCACACACACCGTAACGCGTCTCACAGGTTACCGGTGAACGCACATCCAGCTGATCGATATTCTTTTCCTCCAGCAGAGCCACTGTACGTTCGTCCATCACTTCACCGGCAGGGACCACCACTGTTTTCTCGTCCGCGGGATCGATGACATCTTCGATCGCCACGCGCCCCAGAATTCGATCACCCAGAGGAATGACCACTTCGCCGCCCTCGACCAGGGCTGATTTGGTAACGCCGGTCTTGGTACCACAATCCACTTCGGTCACCACCAGATCCTGACATACATCAACCAGACGACGCGTCAGATAACCGGAGTTTGCGGTCTTCAGGGCAGTATCCGCCAAACCCTTGCGAGCACCGTGCGTGGAAATAAAGTATTGCAACACCGTCAACCCTTCACGGAAGTTGGCGGTAATGGGATTTTCGATTATGGAACCATCCGGCTTGGCCATCAGGCCACGCATACCCGCCAACTGGCGAATCTGGGCCGCACTACCACGTGCACCGGAATCCGCCATCATATAGATAGAGTTGAATGAATCCTGTTTGACACGATTGCCGTCGGCATCAGTGATCTCCTCACTACCCATGCGTTCCATCATGGAGTTGGCCACCTTTTCACTGGTGTGTGTCCAGATATCCACTACCTTGTTGTAGCGCTCACCATCGGTCAACAGGCCTGACTGGTACTGGGCAGTAATGGCCTTCACTTCACTCTCGGCAGCACTAACGATATCGGCCTTCTCGACGGGCGTCATCATATCGTCCACACCAATGGAAATACCGGCGCGAGTAGCGTACGCAAAACCGGAATACATCAATTTGTCAGCAAAAATAACCGTGGCCTTGAGCCCTACTTGACGGTAGCAGGTATTAATCAGTTCCGAGATTGCCTTCTTCTTGAGATCACGATTGATCAAATCGTAAGACAGGCCTTCCGGCAACAACTCTGACAGAATCGCACGACCGGCCGTAGTATCATAGAGCTTATAAGTCTCGGTACGATTGCCGTCATCATCAAACTGCACTTCACGGATGCGCACCTTGATCTTGGCATGCAACGATACATTGTGCGTGTCATAGGCGCGATGAATCTCGGACACGTCGGCAAAGACATTGCCTTCGCCCTTTTCATTGATGCGTTCACGAGTGACATAGTAGAGGCCCAGCACGATATCTTGCGACGGCACGATAATGGGCTCACCATTAGCAGGCGACAACACATTATTGGTCGACATCATCAATGTTCGGGCCTCCAGCTGTGCCTCCAGGGACAGCGGGATATGCACAGCCATTTGGTCGCCATCGAAGTCGGCGTTATAAGCGGCGCAGACCAGCGGGTGCAGTTGTATGGCCTTACCTTCAATCAATACCGGCTCGAAGGCCTGTATGCCCAGGCGGTGCAAGGTCGGTGCACGGTTTAGCAACACCGGATGCTCACGTATCACTTCTTCCAGCACATCCCAGACTTCCGGGGTTTCGGCCTCAACCATCTTCTTGGCGGCCTTGATAGTCATAGCCAGGCCTTTCAATTCCAGTTTGCCGAAGATATAGGGCTTGAAGAGCTCCAGCGCCATCTTCTTTGGCAGACCACACTGATGCAGTTTTAAGGTCGGACCCACTACGATGACGGAACGACCGGAATAGTCCACACGTTTACCCAACAGGTTCTGACGAAAACGGCCCTGCTTGCCCTTGATCATGTCGGCCAGGGACTTGAGCTGACGCTTGTTGGCGCCGGTAATGGCCTTACCGCGTCTACCGTTATCCAGCAAGGCGTCAACGGCTTCCTGCAACATACGTTTTTCGTTACGCACTATGATGTCCGGCGCATTCAATTCCAGCAGGCGTTTCAAACGGTTATTACGGTTGATAACACGACGATATAAATCGTTCAGATCGGAGGTGGCGAATCGACCTCCATCCAGCGGCACCAAAGGACGCAACTCGGGCGGTAATACCGGCAGGATCTTGAGTATCATCCACTCTGGCTTGTTGCGTGAATGCAGGAAGGCCTCAATAACCTTCAGACGCTTGGTCAGTTTCTTGATCTTGGTTTCAGAACTGGTCTCACTGAGTTCCTGGCGCAGGCGACCGGCCTCTTCCGTCAGATCAACACCTAACAACAAATCCTGTATGGCCTCGGCACCCATGCGCGCATCAAACTCATCGCCGTATTCTTCAATGGCCTGTAAATAAGCATCTTCCGACAGCAGACTGCCTTTTTCCAGAGGCGTCATGCCGGGTTCAACGATAACGTAGGCTTCGAAATAGAGTACGCGCTCAATCTCGCGCAAGGTCATATCCAGGATCAAACCCATGCGTGAAGGTAAGGACTTCAGGAACCAGATATGCGCCACCGGACTGGCCAGTTCAATATGACCCATACGTTCACGGCGCACCTTGGAGAGCGTGACCTCAACGCCGCATTTTTCACAAATTACACCGCGGTGCTTGAGGCGCTTGTACTTACCGCAAAGACATTCGTAATCCTTTACAGGACCAAATATCTTGGCACAAAATAAACCATCACGTTCCGGCTTGAATGTACGGTAATTAATGGTCTCAGGCTTCTTGACCTCACCAAAAGACCAGGACCGGATTTTCTCCGGTGAAGGAAGACCAATACGTATTACATCGAAGTCATCCGGCTTACCTGGCTGCTTGAACAAATTAAACAGGTCTTTCAATGTGCTCTCTCCTCAACTTGCCAACCGTCGTTGGCTAAAAACGATGCCGCACCCGCAGCGGCCGCTCTATATCAGAATCAATTCTGCTCCAGGTCGATATCTATACCCAGAGAACGAATTTCTTTCACCAAAACATTAAAGGATTCCGGCATACCGGCCTCCATCCTATGGTCACCCTTGACGATGTTCTCGAACATACGGGTACGGCCCTGAACATCATCCGATTTCACCGTCAGCATTTCCTGCAAGGTATAGGAAGCGCCGTAGGCCTCAAGCGCCCACACTTCCATTTCACCGAAACGTTGACCACCGAATTGCGCCTTACCACCCAGGGGCTGCTGCGTCACCAGACTGTATGGACCGGTAGAACGGGCATGCATCTTGTCATCCACCAGGTGGTTGAGCTTGAGCATATACATGTAACCCACTGTCACGGGTCTATCGAAGGCTTCGCCGGTCCGACCGTCAAAGAGCTTGGACTGTCCTGTCTCGGACTGACCCGCCAACTTCAATAATTCCTTGATTTCCTCTTCGGTCGCACCATCGAATACCGGTGTCGCTATCGGTACACCCCCTGTCAGATTACCTGCCAGTTCAACAATTTCATCATCGCTGAGTTCGGATAAGTCATCGATCTTGCCACTACCCTTGTAGATCTTATCGAGAAAACGACGCAGTTCCGTCACCGCCGCCTGGGACTTGAGCATCTCGCCTATCTTTCTGCCCAAACCGGCAGCTGCCCAACCCAGATGGGTTTCAAGCACCTGACCTACGTTCATGCGTGAAGGTACACCCAGCGGATTCAACACCACGTCTACCGGACGACCGTCTTCCATATAAGGCATGTCTTCCACCGGGACGATGCGGGAAATCACACCCTTGTTACCATGACGACCGGCCATCTTGTCACCGGGTTGGAGCCTGCGTTTTACGGCGACATAACATTTCACCATCTTCAGTACACCTGGCGCCAGGTCATCACCGGAAGTCAATTTGACCTTCTTCTCGGCAAACTTGGTGTCAAAGCGCTCTTTTTGTTCTTTCAGATGGTTCCGTATCTGTTCCAGTGCCTGACTGGCATCTTCATTGTGCACGCGAATATCGAACCACTGATTACGATCCAGGCTGGAGAGATAAGTTCTGGTGATTTTGTCATCGGCCTTAAGGTCGTTTGGGCCACCATCGGCAATCTTGCCGGTGAGCATTTTCTCCAAACGCGCATAGGCATCATCTTCAACAATTCGGAATTGATCGTTCAGGTCTTTCTGTACCTGTGCCAGATCGTGCGTTTCATTGGCCTTGGCACGGGCGTCCTTTTCGACACCATCACGCGTAAAGACCTGCACATCGATCACCGTACCCGACATGCCGGAAGGCAGGCGCAGGGAGGTATCTTTAACATCCGAGGCCTTTTCGCCAAATATGGCGCGCAACAACTTCTCTTCCGGAGTCAGCTGGGTTTCACCCTTGGGCGTGATCTTGCCGACCAGGATATCGCCGGCCTTGACTTCAGCACCAATGTAAACAATACCGGACTCATCCAACTTGCCCAGTGCGGCTTCACCGACATTGGGAATATCACGCGTGACTTCCTCGGAACCCAGCTTGGTATCGCGGGCAACGGTGGTCAGCTCTTCGATATGTATAGTGGTATAGATGTCTTCTTCCACCACGCGCTCGGAAATCAGGATGGAGTCTTCAAAGTTGTACCCATTCCAGGGCATAAACGCGACCAGGGCATTCCGTCCCAGCGCCAACTCACCCATATCCGTTGACGGACCATCGGCCAGCACATCATCCTTCTCAACCCTGTCGCCAACCTTCACCAGTGTGCGCTGGTTGATGTTGGTGTTCTGGTTGGAACGTTGATATTTCACGAGATTATAAATATCGACACCGACTTCACCAGGGCCGGTCTCATTATCATGTACACGCACAACGATACGACTGGCATCACAGGAATCCACCACACCACCGCGCTTTGCAATAACTGTCACGCCGGAGTCCACTGCTACAATGCGTTCCATTCCGGTACCGACCAGCGGTTTTTCGGTGCGCAATGTGGGTACAGCCTGACGCTGCATGTTAGAGCCCATCAAGGCGCGGTTGGCATCATCGTGCTCCAGGAAAGGAATCAGCGATGCGGCGACTGACACGATTTGCGAAGGCGCCACATCGATATAATTCACCTGGTCCGGCGTGGTGAGCGTAAACTCATTCCTGTTGCGGCAGGACACCAGCTCGTCTTTAAGTTTACCCTTGGCATCCAGGGTGGCATTGGCCTGGGCAATCACATAAGTGCTTTCTTCAATGGCCGACAGATAATCAATGGTGTCAGTCACAACACTCTTCTCAACCCGGCGATACGGTGTTTCCAGGAATCCATACTCATTGGTACGGGCAAACACGGCCAAGGAATTGATCAGGCCAATATTAGGCCCTTCGGGCGTTTCGATCGGACAGACTCGACCGTAATGGGTTGTATGCACGTCACGCACTTCAAAACCAGCGCGTTCACGCGTCAGTCCACCAGGGCCCAGGGCGGAGACGCGACGCTTGTGCGTCACTTCCGACAAGGGGTTGGTCTGATCCATAAACTGGCTTAACTGTGATGAACCAAAGAATTCCCTGATCACGGCTGACACCGGCTTGGCGTTAATCATTTCCTGAGGCATCAGACCTTCGCTCTCGGCCAACGTCAGACGTTCCTTGACGGCACGCTCAACACGCACCAGACCGATACGGAACTGATTCTCCACCAACTCCCCGACAGAACGCACACGACGGTTACCCAGGTGATCGATGTCATCCACCTGACCCCTGCCGTTGCGCAAATCTATGAGCACTTTCATAACATCAATGATGTCTTCCTTGCTCAGTATGCCCGGGCCTTCATCGCTCTCACGGCCCAAACGGCGGTTGAATTTCATACGACCCACGGCAGACAGGTCATAACGATCCGGTGTGAAGAACAAATTGTTAAACAAGCCCTGCGCGGCATCCTTTGTCGGCGGCTCGCCGGGACGCATCATACGATAGATTTCTATCTGTGCCTCCAGGGCATCGCGACTGGGATCCAGGCGCAGCGTTTCTGAAATAAAGGGACCGGTATCCAGGTCATTCGTGTATATAGTTTCAATAGATTTGATGCCAGCGCCTATCAGTTTCTCCAGCAATTCCTCCGTTAACACATCATTGGCTTCCGCTACCAGTTCACCGGTTTCGGTGTCGACGATTTCTTTTGCCAGGGAACGGCCCAGTATGAATTCTGAAGGCACGATGAGTTGTTTCATGCGTGATTTTTCGAGCTCACGCACATGACGCGCCGTGATACGACGTCCCTCTTCGACGATGATATCGCCTTTGGAATTCTTGATATCGAACTCAAGCTGCTGGCCACGCAGGCGTTCAGGCACGATGGCCATCTTGTTTTCTTTTTCCCCGATCTGGAAGGTATCCGTATCGAAGAAGATATCGAGTATCTCTTCTGTAGCCATGCCCAGGGCACGCAACAGTACGGTTGATGGCAGTTTGCGACGTCTATCTATACGTACATACAAAAAGTCTTTTGGATCAAATTCGTAATCCAGCCAGGAACCACGGTAGGGGATAACCCTGGCCGAAAACAATAGCTTGCCAGAGGAATGGGTCTTGCCGTAATCATGTTCAAAGAACACGCCTGGTGAACGATGCAATTGGGAAACGACAACGCGCTCGGTACCATTAATTACAAAGGTACCGTTTTCAGTCATCAGCGGAATCTCGCCGAGGTAGACTTCCTGCTCCTTGATGTCACGAACAGTCTTGCTGCCAGTGGACTCGTCTTTCTCGAAGACGACCAGGTGTACCAGTACACGCAAGGGTGCGGAATAAATCAGGCCGCGTTGCTGACACTCTCTAACATCAAAGGCAGGCACACCCAGTCTATAACTGACAAATTCCAGGGCCGCATTGCCGTTATAGCTCTCAATAGGAAATACAGACTTGAATGCCGCTTGCAAGCCCTGATCGATGCGCTGCTCTGGTGGCGTATCAGCCTGCAGGAATTTATAAAATGACTCCTTCTGGATTCGCAGCAAGTTGGGTACACGCAGAATACCTGGACGTTTGCCAAAACTCTTGCGAATGCGCTTCTTCTCGGTAAATGAGTAACCCATATCTTCCTCAGCCCCTTAGTGTCACGATCGACTGGTTTAAACCAGCACAGAACGTCTGTTTACCTTTCCAAATCAAACAAGCAGGTATAGGCCGACAACTGCCGTTGCCAGCCTGACCTACCGATAGCTGTACTCCGCAATCACGGAATAAGACTGTCATCAAGATGGTTACTTCAGCTCCACCTTGGCGCCAGCTTCTTCAAGCTGTTTCTTGATGTCTTCGGCTTCTGCCTTGGCGGCGCCTTCCTTAACGGTAGCCGGTGCGGACTCAACCATTTCCTTGGCCTCTTTCAGACCCAGGCTGGTGACAGCACGCACAGCCTTGATGACAGAAACCTTGTTGCCGCCAATGTCAGTCAATACAACATCGAACTCGTCCTTCTCTTCTGCGGCACCGGCATCGCCGGCACCGGCAACCGGTGCGGCGACAGCCACTGTGGCCGCCGCGGCGGAGACACCAAACTTATCTTCCATTTCCTTAATCAACTCGGACAGCTCCAGCACGGACATGCTGGAAATTGTTTCGAGGATATCTTTTTTAGATGCAGCCATGATTATTCTCCTGAATAGTCTTTAAATTAAACCTGTTAAGCGGCCTCTTTGCTATCCCGCACCGCAGCCAGCGCACGCACAAAGCTGGTCGGAACCTCGTTGAGGGTCTGAACAAACTTCTGTACGGGCGCCTGCATGGTGGCAAGCAATATGGCAAGCAATTCTTCGCGACTTGGCAATTTTGCCAGGGTCTTGATCTCGGCTTCGGTCATCAGCTTACCGCTCATGGCGCCGGCTGTAACTTTCAGCAGATCATTATCCTTGGCAAATTCATCAAGCACCTTGGCAACGGCGGCAGGATCCGAAGAAACCGCCAGGGCCACCGGTCCGATAAATGCATCTTTCATGCATTCAAATTCAGAACCTTCGACAGCCCGCTTTGCCAGGTTGTTCTTAACGACACGTAAATAGACGTTCGCTTCGTGCGCCTTGCGACGCAGCTCGGTCATTTGTGACACCGTCAAGCCACGATACTCAGCCACAATAGCTGCCTGGGCATCAGAAATGGCTTCTGATACCTCGGCGACAACAGCCTTTTTCTGCTCTAGGCTCAGACTCATACGAGTCACCTCCGTTAATAAAACGGCGACCGATTCAGGAGCTCCTGTTTTCGATACACCGTCTGCGCGGGCCGATCCCGTTACCCGGGGTCATTTAGGTATCAGAGTGGTGAACCCATGCTGATACACCTGCGGTCTTGGACTTCCCGCCGCCGTTTTATTGATCGAAACAAGTTTCGAAATAATCCGGCGACGGCCTTAAAGCAAACAGATCAAACCGCGACCTGCTGCCCTAATCTCTTGCTCTATATATCCAGCGTTGCCCGGTCTATCGCAATACCGGGACCCATGGTGGTCGAGAGCGTTACTTTCTTGAAATACGTACCCTTGGCTGAGGCAGGTTTGGCCTTGGTCAAGGCCGCCAACAATGTTTGCAGATTTTCTTTCAATGCCGCGGGCTCAAAAGAGGCCTTACCTATAGAACAGTGAATAATACCGGCCTTATCGACGCGAAACTGCACCTGACCGGCCCGAGCATCTTCAACTGCCTTGGCGACATTCGGCGTCACTGTACCCACTTTAGGGTTGGGCATAAGTCCCCGTGGTCCTAGAATCTGGCCCAGTTGACCGACCACTTTCATGGCATCCGGTGTGGCAATGGCGATATCAAAATCCATCTCACCCTTCTTGACCTTGTCGGCCAGATCATCAAAGCCGACAAGATCAGCGCCGGCGGCCTTGGCGGCATCGGCCTGTTCACCCTGGGCAAACACGGCGACACGCACCGTTTTGCCTGTTCCCCTGGGCATCACAGTGGCGCCACGTACGGCCTGGTCGGACTTGCGGGCATCGATACCGAGATTGACGGAGACATCGACCGATTCATCAAATTTGGCCATGGCGACAACTTTCATCAGACCCAGGGCATCATCAATGGCGTAGAACTTGCCTGCCTCAATCTTTTCGGCAAGGACCTTGGCGCGCTTACTTAATTTAGCCATGCCTATACGCCCTCCGTTTCTATACCCATGCTGCGGGCACTGCCGGCAATAATCTTCACGGCGGCATCCATATCATTGGCATTCAAATCCGCCATCTTGGTTGTGGCAATCTCTTCCAACTGAGCGCGGCTCACCTTGCCCACCTTATCGCTATGCGGTGTACCCGAACCCTTGGCCAGGCCAGCGGCCTTCTTCAATAACACGGAGGCCGGCGGAGTCTTGGTAATAAAAGTAAAACTCTTGTCGCTGAATACCGTGATCACCACGGGAATCGGCATACCCTTTTCCATGCCTTGGGTCTTGGCGTTAAATGCCTTACAGAATTCCATGATATTCACGCCATGCTGACCCAGGGCCGGGCCAACCGGTGGGCTGGGGTTGGCTTCACCAGCCGGTACCTGAAGCTTGATATAAGCATCAATCTTTTTAGCCATTACAACTCTCCATTGGGTGCAAACGTTTCCGTCCCCATACAGCAGACAGAGCAACTCCCCGGTAATTAATAATCAGGTCTTTTCGACCTGTGAAAAATCAAGCTCTACAGGTGTCATGCGCCCAAAAATAGACACCGATACCCGCAGTTTGTTCTTCTCGAAGTTCACGTCTTCGACCGTACCGTTGAAATCAGCAAACGGACCATCGATCACGCGCACATCCTCACCCGCCGCAAAGGTAAACTTGGGCTTGGGCTTCTCGGCACCCTCTTGCACCTGGTGCAAGATAGTGGCTGCCTCCTTTTCGGTAATCGGCGCCGGCCGGTTGCCTGAGCCGCCAATAAATCCTGTCACCTTGGGCAAGCTGTTCACCAGATGCCAGGTTTCATCATTCATTTCCATCTTTACCAGCACATAGCCAGGAAAGAATTTACGCTGGGTGGTGCGCTTCTGACCACCCCTCATCTCCACAATCTCTTCCATGGGCACCAGGATGTCGTCGAATTGATCCTGCATGCCGGCATTGTTTACATGTTCTTGCAGCGAGCGCGCCACTTGCTTTTCAAAGCCGGAATAGGCGTGCACGACATACCACTGCTTTTCCATAATCTCCCGGACCCCTATGTGGTTAACGCCTGGACGGCCTTATGCAGACCCCAGTCCACTATCCAAAGAAAAACAGCCACCAGCACCACAACGGCAAACACCACCAGGGTCACCTGTATGGTTTCCTTGCGCGTGGGCCATACCACTTTTCGACGCTCGGTATCCGCTGCCTTGAAAAAAATCCAAGCCGCCTTACCCTGGTCTGACTGCAACGCGACAATCATGGCAACCACAAACGCGCCGACAACAACGCCTATGCGAACCAGATCTGATTGCTCAGCCAGATAGTAATACGCCGCGATACCGACTCCAAGAATCAGTACCGCTAACCACAGCTTCAATTTGTCCAAATTCAACGTCAACCCTTTGCCGCTAAGTGGCAGGCCAGGAGGGAATCGAACCCCCAACCTGCGGTTTTGGAGACCGCTGCTCTGCCAATTGAGCTACTGGCCTATATAAACAGTTGCTAGTTGCTAGTTTCGAGTGGCGAGTAAAATACAAAACCCTACTTATTGCTCGTCCCTCATTACTCAATAATCTTCGACACTACACCGGCACCAAATATAACAGTTGCTAGTTTCGAGTTTCGAGTAAAATACAAAACCCTGCTGCTTGCTCGTCCCTTGTTACTCAATAACCTTCGACACTACACCGGCACCGACGGTACGGCCACCTTCGCGAATGGCGAAGCGCAGGCCTTCTTCCATGGCGATGGGGGCGATGAGTTGTACGTTCATCTTGATGTTGTCACCGGGCATGACCATTTCCGTGCCTTCGGGCAGGGATACGGCACCGGTGACGTCAGTGGTACGGAAGTAGAACTGGGGACGGTAATTGGCGAAGAAAGGCGTATGCCGACCCCCTTCTTCCTTGCTCAATACGTAGACCTCGGCCTCAAAGTGGGTGTGCGGGGTGATGGAACCGGGCTTGGCCAGCACCTGGCCGCGCTCGACTTCTTCGCGCTTGGTGCCTCTGAGCAGCACGCCGACGTTGTCCCCGGCCTGACCTTCGTCGAGCAGCTTGCGGAACATTTCCACGCCGGTGCAAGTGGTCTTGGCCGTGTCCTTGATACCGACGATTTCGATTTCTTCACCGACCTTGATGATGCCGCGTTCGATACGGCCGGTGACCACGGTGCCGCGGCCGGAGATGGAGAACACGTCTTCTACCGGCATCAGGAAATCGCCGTCGATGGCGCGTTCCGGTTGCGGGATGTAGGAATCCAGGGCCTCAGCCAGCTTCAGGACCGAGGGCTCACCGATGTCAGAGCTGTCCCCTTCCAGGGCCTTTAAGGCCGAACCGACAATAATCGGGGTGTCGTCCCCGGGGAAGTCATAGGAATCCAGCAGTTCGCGGATTTCCATTTCGACCAGTTCCAGCAGTTCGGCATCGTCCACCTGGTCGGCCTTGTTCATGTAGACCACTATATAAGGTACCCCCACCTGGCGGGCCAGCAGGATGTGCTCACGGGTCTGCGGCATGGGGCCATCGGCGGCCGAGACCACCAAGATGGCGCCGTCCATTTGCGCGGCGCCGGTAATCATGTTCTTGACATAGTCGGCGTGGCCGGGGCAATCGACGTGGGCATAGTGACGGTTATCGGTCTCATACTCCACGTGGGCGGTGGCGATGGTGATGCCACGTTCGCGTTCCTCGGGGGCGTTATCGATATCGCTGTAGTCCTTGAATTCACCGCCATGTTTCTGGCCCAGGACCTTGGTCAGGGCCGCCGTCAGGGTGGTCTTGCCATGGTCCACGTGACCGATGGTGCCGACGTTGACGTGGGGCTTGGTGCGTTCGAATTTTTCCTTGGACATCTTGGGTGCCTCGTTCAAGTTTCTAGTTACCAGTATCCAGGAGCTAGTAAAATTTCTCTTTATCTATAGCTTCCCGCTGCGTAACACAGTAATAATTTAGATAATTGGTAAATAATAATTTAGTTAATTGGTAAATTAAAGCCTCTGTATCAAACTCTTTCTAGCGACTAGACCCTAGCGTCTAGACCCTAGCTACTACATGGAGCCCATAACCGGAATTGAACCGGTGACCTCATCCTTACCAAGGATGCGCTCTACCATCTGAGCTATATGGGCCTAAACTCAGTAGCGAGTGGCAAGTAGCCAGCCAATACGCCGCCCTAGTTTCTTCACACCCACCTTATTCCCCGCCACTAGCCACTCGCAACT